>NZ_JBOIBY010000608.1:0-5960 GCF_050739655.1 Pseudomonas sp.
TCTGCTGTTCCGACCACTGATTACGTCATTCACGGGAGATGGTTTTAATGAGAATTGAGCTTCGGCCTCAGCGCCGTGACGATGCTATAGAGGTCATTAAGGTGGGTAGCGTTCTTACCGTGAATGGTGAGGTTTTCGATTTTTCGCAGATGGGCGAGGGTGACACTTTGCCCAACTCGGCGATCCACTCCGAATGGTTCGCTGGGGATGTGGAGAAAGTCGATGGTGAATTGAAGATCATTCTTCTCCTGCCAAACCCATGGAATTACAGCCCCGAGCAGGCTTTTCCTGTCCCGCTGGAAAACGTTCCGGATGGCCCGGTAGTTTTCCCTGCTCCCCTGCCGGAGCCATCAACAGAAGCAACAGCGGAGGACGCTGAATGAATATCGACTGGTCGCAACTCATTACTAAGGCCATGAAGGACGCCGCCGCGGAGGCCGCACAGCTGGCTGCAGCGAAAGCTGAGTTATCTGCCAGGAATGCCAAGGCGCTGGCGCAAATCGCACGAATTCAGGATCGGATCGACACGCTTGGCTATGGCATTGATGCGGGCGAGGCGACTGAAGAGGATGAGGCAGAGCAGGCCGCGCTGATCATCAATCTGAAAGCCTGGAAAGCCTACAAGTTCGCACTGGGCAAAGTCACCGTGCAGCCTACCTGGTACGCCGCGCCAGTGTGGCCGGTTGAGCCGGCGGTGCCTGTTATCGTGGCCGATCCCCAATCATTGGCTGGCGGCCTGATCTAGATCGACCACGCAGCACAACGCACCCGCCATTGAGCGGGTATTTTTTTGCCTGGAGAAAAGTGATGCCAATCACCGAGAAAGACCGCGACATCCTTGCCCGTACGCTGTGGGGCGAGGCCCGCGGCGAATCCCTGGCCGGCCAGCTCGCAGTGGCCTGGACCATCCGCAACCGTGCGAACGACGGCAAGGCCCAGTCGTGGTGGGGCGAGGGCTATGCCGGCGTATGCCAAAAGCCCTACCAGTTCAGCTGCTGGAACAGAAACGACCCGAACTTCGCCTACCTGAGTGGCGCGAAACAGATCCCGTTCCGCGAACTCGCGCAAGCGCGGATCGCCGCTGACCAGGTGATCGACGGCAAAGTGCCTGATCCTACTGGCGGCGCCACGCATTACTACGCGACCACAATGCCGAAGCCACCGGTCTGGGCGAAAGGCGCCAAGCAGACGCTGAAACTTGGCGGTCATGTCTTTTTCAAGGATGTGCCATGAGCGAAATTAAAACTCTTGGTCGCTGCCTCGGCCAGGGCGTCGATGGATCGATCTGGTTCTTCTGCCCAGGTTGCGATGGTCCTCATAGCATTAAGGTCAACTCCCCCAATACGCCCGGTCCGAACTGGGGCTACAACGGAAATCCTGACTCGCCTACGTTCACGCCTTCTGTGCTGGTTACTGGTGTTCAGCACCTGACGGAAGACGAGCACGCGACGCTGATGGCAGGCGGGCATGTTGAGCCACGGCCTTTGAGCTGTCATTCGTTCGTCACTGACGGCTGCATCCAGTACCTAGGCGATTGCACTCACACTTTGAAAGGCCAAACAGTGGGTCTTCCTGATTGGGATGAGGCATGGAAAAAATGGTAAGCCAATAGCAAAATGCCGTCTCACATTATTAAGGGGACAGTATGTTCAGCTTGTTTGGACGCGTAATGAAGAATGAAAGAGCCGTGAAGGCAATCTTTGATCATTACAAGAATTTTGCAGTAGCCGCCGTAATCGTCGCGATTGGAGTACGTGTCTATGGCAGAGAGCAGAGTGGATTCCTTTGGTGGGGACCATATGCCAGCGGGGTATCACTGGTAGTCGTTGGGGTATTCTTGCTGGTGCTCAATGAGCGACATGGGATGCACCTGCTTAACGAGGCTAAGCTACCTACCCTACAACACATACTGATTTTGTTGGTATACGGGCTAAGCACGGTTGTATTGGCTGGTGAACTGATCGTATCTAATTTCTCCGGTGGCTCGTAGCCAGTAAGAAAGCGCCAAATCCAGCGCCGTTGCCTCTTGCAAAACTCGCTCGTAACGAGCGCTGAAAAGTACAACCGAAATCCCGCCATTGAGCGGTTTTTTTGCCTGGAGAAAAGTGATGTCTGTAAATGTCACGCCATTCGCGAGCGAGGCCCTGAAATGCAAAGCCCCGAAGGTTCGCGGCTTCGGGGCTTCTATTTTCGCCTGCATCCCTTAATGCCTGGCGAACGTGGCAGCGAGAATATCAGCGTTAAATCGGCGGTTCACTACTGCGATAGGTGGATTGTGTTCGTTCGGCAGGACGCCGGAGGTGAGATTTGCAGCGGGGAATTCTTCCCCAATACGCAACCGTTTGGACCAACGTTTATTGAGTTTGGGCGAATTTATTTTAAGCGTGTGTCATTTGGCCTATTGCGTTCAAAATTTTGCCAACTAGTTCACCAATGCTAGGGTCGCTGAGAGTCTTCCGACAGCAACGGGTGTTCATATGAAAAGCATCAGCGCTAAATGCGGCCATGTAAAACGCAAGCTCAATCAGAATGAGCCTCTCGAAGGAGAGCTTCTGGAGTTTGCTCTCAGCTTAATCGGAGACTCAGACCATGAGCTCCTGATTGGAATTGCTGAAAAGTTGAAGAGGGGCGATAAACTCGACGACTACGAGCACCACACCATGGTTGATGTGATTCTTTTGCATGCAAGATTGGGTGCGTAGCAATTCTCGCATGGGATTGGTTTCGGTCGGCAGGACGCCGGGGAAGGAGAGTTGCACTCGTACCACTTTTTGTACCAACTGATGTTCCCTTGAGGGCCTTTCCGGGGTCTCAAACAGCGCTGAAACCCCTTGTCTAGCGCCTTTTGAATACGCCAGCTAATCCGCACTGCGCGTCCCTGGCTACTCCGGACTCATCATCACTGCGAGCGTCATCTTGATGAATTCCTCGTTGCGGTCGATTGCGACCATGGCGCCACGTACGTTCTCGGCGACCTCGGCTCCTCCGTGTTTCTCGACCCATTCTGACAATTCCATGATCGCCGCCTCGAGGGCGAGTTGGTTCTCGTTGATCTTGAACAGTAGGGAGGGGAGCAGGTCTGAATTTGGCATAGGATTTCCTTGGTTTTGGAAATCAGGTTAGCAGGGGAGTTTGATGTCGGCAGGACGCCGAAGAAGGCGTGCGTGACTTTTGCGTGACTTTCTCACGCACTTGTCAGCTCTTATAGGCAGTCGGTTGCAGCGAGCGCCAATGATTACGGCCAATACAGAGGGTCTTGCAAGGGTACTGCGTGCATGGGGTGCTAGGGGTTGGGGGTAACGAGGTCGGCCCATTCCTGCATCATCTCCCGGCGATGCACCAGGTAGGTGGCGTGGTTGTAGACGTCACGAATAACGCTGCTGTCAGCGTGAGCGAGTTGGCGCTCGATCCAATCTCGGTTATATCCACGACCGTTCATCTCGGTGGAGAACAAGTGCCTGAAGCCGTGAGGCGATTGTTTGCCGGTGAGCCCGCAGGAATCCATAACGTTGTTCGCGTAATTGGTCCCGATCGGCGCCGTCTGGATGTTGCGGTTCCGGAACACGTAGCGCTGTCCGCCCGTGATTGCCAGCATGCTTTGCAGCAGCTCGATCGCCTGGCGCGACAGCGGGACCGAATGGTCCCTGCGCATCTTCATCTTGGCGGCCGGTGTCGTCCAGGTCGCGCCATCGAGGTCGATTTCCGACCATTCAGCGTGGCGCACTTCGCCAGGGCGCGAAGCGGTGTAGATCATCAACATAAGCGCCGTCTTCAGTTGATGGCCTGCCGCGCAGTCACGGATCGCTGCCATGGTGGTCGGCATCTCGCTGAAGGGCAGGAACGGATGGGGCTTGTGTTGCCCCATCTTCTCGGTCACAGCATGCATCTCGGCTGTTGGGTTCGCCTCAATCAGTCCGGTAGCAATCGCATAGCTGAAAACCTGGCTCATGCGCTGGCGCACCTTCACAGCAGTGGCTACCGATCCACGCTTCTCAACGCGTCGAATCAAGCCGATGACGTCGACCCGCTTGATCGCGTCAATTTGCCGGTCGCCAAAGGCTGGCAACACATCCAGCTCCATGGCATTGCTGATCACCCTGTAGGTGCCAGGCGAAATACTTCCCTTCCTGAAAGCTAGCCATTCGTCATACACCCGGCGAAAGGTGCGGCCCCCGGCCTCGATCATCTCGGCCTTCCTCTCCCGTCTCGAGTTGCGCGGATCAACTCCGTTCGCAACGTCCTCTCGCGCCTCGTCTCTGCGCGCGCGCGCTTCCTTCAGACCCGTTTCAGGGTAAGTCCCGAATGAGATTCGAACTTGTTTTGCAAGCCAGGTGAATCGAAAGTGCCAGCTCTTGATGCCGCTTGCCGCCACATATAGCGACAAGCCGAGGGCATCGGGAAGGGTGTAGGCCTTTTCCTTTGGCTTTGCCTGCTTGGCGGCGGTATCCGTGAGTGCCACTAGTACATCCTCTCGATGGTCGTTTTTCAATGTACTGGATGATGTACTAACCTAGCGCAACTGGGAAGGTATCGCGTGGTACGCGGCGATACTCGAAAGGCGCTGAAATCGGTGGTTTAAAGGGGGTTTTGATACGGGGAGGTTTTTGGCGGGAGGCTACCGTGGAATCTTTGAAGATTTCCACAGTGGTTTCAGCTCTGTTCAGGTGGCGTTCGCCGCAGCGATTCGGGCAGGCGGCGAGTTTAACAGCTTGTCCTGACTAAAGGGTCAGCAGGCGTTCACCAAGGCGACCGTTGGCGGCCAGTTCGAGGAACTCGTCGCCCAGGCGGCGGCTTTCGTCCATGGTTGTGCGCCAGTATTTCTGCCGGCTCGGGGCGTCGCCCATGAAGCGTTTGAAGTCATTACGGTCGGGCAATTTTCCGTAGGGCAGGCGCGCGAGGTATTCCTTCGACGGCGCCAGCAACAACACATTTTGCAAGCGCGTCGGGCAGGCGCGACGCCACGGCAGGGTTTTGTCGAACCAGCCGGGAATCACCCGGTCGGTGAAATGTGGGTAGAGCACGATGTCATCGCCGCTGTAGGGCAGGTCGAGGTGATAGTCCAGCAGACCACCGTCGCGGAACGTGCCGGCGCCGGCACCCGGCAGGTCGCGCACGCCTTCCATTACCATCGGGATAGAACCGGAGGCGAGCAGGGCCTGGCGCAGGTTATCGGTATCGAGTGCGACGAAGCGTGACGGGAAGTCGTTCAACGCATTGACCGGCGGCGCCAGGCGCGGGTCGTGGATGATCAGTCGCTCGAAATGTCGCGACAACCGGGCGCGGCCGCGCAGGTTGTCAGCGATCACCGACGACAGGCCCAGACCCAGGCGGCCGCGATGATCATCGGCGAGCAGGCCGTGGCTTTTGACCACCATGATGTTCAATCGGTAATGGGCGTTGTTCAGCAGAGCGGCATCGCGACCGTCGAGCAAGTCATCGAGCATGCGCCGCGAGCTCTGGCTGATCTGCGCCATGGTCACGCCTTTGGCGAAGTTCTGCTCGGTGTAAAGGTGGCCGAGACGGCGGATGCCTTCGGCGGCGTCTGGCAGGCAGGCGCTGGCGAAGCGCCAGGAACCGACGGAAGCACCGATCAGCGAACGCTCCCGTGGGGCCGATGGCAGCCAGTCACCGAACAACGCCAGATCCAGCCCCTGGATGCCCAGTGCTTTCGGACCACCCGCCGCGCCCGGCAGCGTGCCGACGTCGGCGGCGTTCAAGCCGTTTGCACGAATGCGCGCCATTGCACGCGGCCCGGCCTTGATCGTCAGGGAGGGGAACTTGATGTGGATGGCGGTCATACCGGTCTCAATGTCTGGCAAGCGGGCGGATTATAAACCTGTGTCACGACGCTGTGGCTCGAACGGTGCGGATCGTTCCCACGCTCTGCGTGGGAATGCCTCAACGGACGCTCCGCGTTCGGCTCTTGATTGGGACGCAGAGCGTCCCGGGCTGCATTCCCA
>NZ_JBOIBY010000609.1:0-2874 GCF_050739655.1 Pseudomonas sp.
GGTGAGGCCTCCGCTATTGCTCGACGAGGACTCGCCGAGTGGTGGTCGAGGGCTCGTCGGTGCATCTGCTATAGGTTGGATATAAGAGGGGTGCTTGATCGTTGGCTTATCAATCTTCTGGTGATGCCAGCCATTGACATGCAGGTACAGCTTCGACGAGTGCGTGTAGACCGATATCAAACCATTCGAGTCCAGCTCGCCGAGTAGACCAGCAACTTGATCTGCGGTGATGTCATCGCCTGGAAACACAAGCGCTTTAAGGGTCTTTGGCGACAGTGGGTGGTTGCCCGCGTCATCACAGAAATTCCACACGCCGATGAACAGGAGGCGAGCGAGGGCGCTGCACTCCATAACCTGTTCACTGGTCCAGAACTCGGGTTTTACAGTTCGTATACGGGCCATTACCTGGCCTCCTGAAGAAGCTCGGTAATCTCGCGTGACGACATGGTGTGACATGACACGTTTGGAGAATGAGCAAAAGGTGTCGTGACACGGCTGGTATTGCCTGGAGCAGTGTTAGTGTTCATAATGGCCCCTTGAGTGTTTTGCGTTTTGAAGAAGCCGGGTTGCAGCCCGGCTTTTTTGTGTCTGAAATTCAGGCTGCCTTCAGCGATTCGCGCAGAACATGCAGCGCCTCGATGGCTTCTAGGATTGCTTTATCGCCTTGGGCTTTTTCGTGCTGGCTGATGTGGTTGTCGGCGGTGGCATCGAAGATCAATCGACCTACGTCGCCGCACTCGGCCGACAAAAGCCCGAGTGCGGCCATCAGCGGCTTGGCAGTAGGCTTCTCGCGTGCAACGAGGTCAAAACCGAATTGGTCGGCGAGCGCCATCAGCGGACGCATGTCGCCGGTATGCAGCAAGACCCCGAACAAATGCTCAATGGTTAGGTGGTGACTTGCGTTGTCAGGGTTCGAGCGCTGGAGCAGGCTCACATGCGCCATGCACATCTTCCCGGCCAGCTCCTCTGCCCCTCCTTCCTTGATGGTGGTGTGGCAAGCCCTCAAGAAATCTTCCATTCGTAAAACCTCACTTCTCTTTCCGTGGCGCCCCAGCCAGTGCTGGAGCGAAACTTTGGTCATCAACTGATCACCCGGCGACAGGGATGTCAGGCTGCCGATTGAGAGCGCTTTTGACGCATGCACAGCTCACGGGCCGTAACCTTTCCGCCCGTCAATTCTTCTGCCTTAAATGCTTTTTCGGCGCCCATGGGATGAATACCTGCCACCCAGTAAGAAACTGCCGCCTGGGAGACGTCGAGAGCCAAAGCTGTTTTGGTTTGCCCGCCAAAGAAGTCGACGAGTTTTTCGATAGGGGTCATATGAGAGCCCTCCTAATAAGCATGCTTATATCCTAAGTAGAAGGACACTTATTTGCAAGCCGATAAGGGAACTTATAAATTTCAGCGGATGAGTACACTCGCCGAACGAATCAAATCCGCACGAAATCACGCCAAGCTGACGCAGAAAGCCCTCGCCTTAAAAGTAGGGGTAGAGCAGCCAGTGATTTCGCAGTTGGAGACAGGAAAGAACCTGCAGAGCGCGCACCTGCCGAAGATTGCGCATGTGTGCGGCGTCAATGCTATTTGGCTATCCGAAAACACCGGCCCGATGAAAGGGGCCAGCGCCGCCGACTCCAACGTCAGTGAGGCCCGCCAGCTCGCTGAATCCTTCCGTTATCCAGTGATCAGTTGGGTAGCCGCTGGCTCATGGGCGGAAGCTGTGGAGCCCTACCCGACCGGTTTCTCCGATCGCTACGAATTCTCCGAATACAATTCAAGGGGTCCCGCATTCTGGCTTGAGGTCAAAGGCGACTCGATGACCTCACCTGCTGGGCAGAGCATCACCGAAGGCACGCTGATCCTGGTGGACACCGAAGTTGAGGCTGCACCTGGAAAGCTGGTGATCGCCAAGCTGCCAGAGAGCAACGAAGCAACGTTTAAAAAGCTTGTCAGCGATGGCGGAAGGCTGTTCTTGAAGCCGCTGAACCCCGGGTACCCAATTGAGCCGTTTGAAGAGCACTGCCGGATCGTTGGCGTCGTCGTGCGGGCGCTGCAGAAATTTTGACGATGCCAAAGAAGCGTCCTGCAGACGCCAAGACAGGAACCGCTGCAGATATCGAATGAACTATCAAGCTCTCAACAAAATGGCTGAACGCCTATGGGGAGATAGTCGATAGACTGAATCCAAAGCCCTGCTGGATGCCTTGAATGGGTTAAACCGGGCGTTGGACCGAATCATGATTAGCGAAAGTCGTAGGGTTGTGACTATCCACTAACGCATTCATAGAACCCGGTCAAATACCGGGTTTTGTGTGTGTGCTCCAGTAAAGAGAACAAACGCGAACAAACGCGCGCTTTCCGGCTTTTCAAAGTATATGCATACAAATACTGTACACATATACAGCCAAGGAAAACCTCATGATCACCTCCCCCAAACCTACACCGAAAACAACTACGCCCTATGAACTAGCCAGGCGTCGCCTACAAGCGCTCGTTGCTACGCCAGGCGCTCAAAAGGTCCAGGCAATAACAGTGTCTAGGCTCGAGCACGAGACCGTCGAAGATTGGCAATACCTCATCGATGAGATCAGCGAGACGGAGGGTGTAATGGTCGAGGTTTTGGAGGGAGGTTCCATCAAGATCAGTTGGCGGCAGTACTGCGAAGCGTGAAAGAAGCCCGCCATTAAGCGGGTTTTTTATCGTCAACACGAAAATATATAAGCGCGCTTATTGACGTTTTGAATAAGCACACTTATATTTTAGCGCAGGCCAACGCCACAACAACCAGCAGCGAAAGCCAGACCGCTCTTTAACAGCCAGAAGACGAACCCTGATTGCGATCAGGGAACAACAACGCGGCACAGCCTGCTTCCG
>NZ_JBOIBY010000610.1:0-2372 GCF_050739655.1 Pseudomonas sp.
CGCTCCTACAAGTACCCACAGAACGGAATACCGGTGGCAATGGTCGTAGCTAAATATCCCGCCACCGGTTGCCCACGCCATGAAATCGCCAGCAGACGGCAAGACCCCCGACCTTTCGGCCAAAGAACAGCGCGAGGTTGAGAAAAACCAGCCGCCGCGCGCGGCGGTACTGCACGAAATCATCCGTACACAGGGTGATCAGGAGCTCGAGCGCAGCATTGCCGCGTTGTGGTGGTCAGCGCTGGCCGCCGGTTTGTCCATGGGGCTGTCGCTCATGGCCATGGGCTTGCTCAACTCCCGCCTGCCGGAGGGAGAGGGCTTCAAGGTGATCGCCAGCTTCGGTTACTGCGCCGGGTTTCTTGCGGTGATTCTTGCCCGTCAGCAACTGTTTACCGAAAACACCCTGACCGCTGTCCTGCCCATCATGAGCAAACCCACGTTGGGCAACTTCGGCCGGCTGCTACGGCTGTGGTCGGTGGTACTGGCGGGCAACCTCTGCGGCACCTTGCTCGTGGCGTATGTGATGCTGGAACTGCCGATTTTCGACAGCAAGACTGATGTCGCGTTTCTCGACATCGGTCGCAAGGTCATGGAAAGCGACCGTAGCCAGATGTTCTCCAAAGGCATTATTTCGGGCTGGATGATTGCCACCATGGTCTGGATGATCCCGTCCATGGAGAGCGCCAAGGTGTGGATCATCATCCTCATCACCTATTTCATGGCGCTGGGAGATTTCACCCACATTGTGGTCGGTTCGCTGGAGGTTTCGTACCTGGTGTTTGCCGGTGAATTGCCGTGGAGAGATTTCTGGCTGGTGTTCGCAGGCCCCACGCTGGTGGGGAATATCATCGGCGGCAGCTTTATCTTCGCGCTGATCAGCCATGCGCAAATTCGCAGTGAAAGCGGGCCACCGAAAAACGCGACGGATCAGGGGGAATCTCCCGACCCGCGGAAAACCGAAAAGTAATCCACATCAGCCAGCAATATTTACCGTCGCGACGCTACGACGCTGCCGGTAGATGAAGAACAGTGCGGTCAGCACCGTGAACCCGCTGACCAGGGCGCCGGTCAACGGCAGGTCTGCCAGATCGGCGCCGCTGGCGACTACCAATCCGCCGATCCAGGCGCCTGCCGCATTGCCGAGATTGAACGCGCTCTGATTCAGTGTTGAGCCCAGATTGGGCGCTTCATGGGCCTGATCGATGATCAGCAGTTGCAGAATCGGGCACAGGGCGAAGGCGAAAATTCCCCACAACACCAACGTAATGGCAGCCGGGATCACCGAGTGGCTGGTCTGGCTGAATGCGGCCAGCACCAACACCACTGCCAGCGCCATGCCAACCAGCGAGGGCAGCAAACGGCTATCGGCCAGACGCCCGCCAAGCATGCTGCCGGCCGTCAGCCCCACACCGAACAACAGCAGCATGATCGTCACGCCGTGCGGACTGACGCCGGTAATGTCCTGCAGAATCGGCGCGATGTAGGTGAATACGCTGAACAGGCTGGTCGAGGCCAGTACGCTCATACCCAGCGCCAACAGCACATTGACTTTACCCAGTACCTTGAATTCGGCGGCCAGGTTGGCTTTGTCCATGGGAATGTCTTTGGGCAGCCAGACCCATTGCGCAATAGCGGCGATCACGCCGATCACTGACACCGCCCAAAACGTCGAGCGCCACCCAGCGTATTGCCCGAGCGCAGTGCCCAGTGGCACGCCCAGCACGTTAGCCAGGGTCAGCCCTGTGAACATCATGGCAATCGCTTGGGCCCGCTTGTTCGGCGCGACCAGCCCGGCGGCTACCACCGAACCAATACCGAAAAATGCGCCGTGACAGAGAGCGGTAATCACCCGTGCGGCCATCAGCGTGGCGTAGTTCGGCGCCAAAGCGCAGAGCATGTTGCCGAGGATGAACATCAGCGTCATGCCCAGCAGTGTGGCTTTGCGTGGCATGTTGGCGGTACCGACCGCGAGGATCGGCGCGCCGAACACCACGCCCAGGGCGTAGCCGGTGATGAGCAGTCCGGCATCGGGAATGCTCACGGCGAGATCGCGGGCGACGTCGGGCAACAAGCCCATGATGACGAATTCGGTGGTGCCGATGCCGAAGGCGGCAACGGCGAGGGCAAGCAAGGCGAGCGGCATGCGCAAGGTCTCTGTCGGTAGTCTTGACGCTCTGATCAGGCATACGCATGCCGAAGTCCGTTCTCGATGAGAGCGGGCCGGGGCAGATTTTATTGGAATTAGTCTGTGCGCAACTGAGTGCGGCGTGGTCGCTTGCAGTATAAACAGCCACTGACATATGGCGAATCAATTCTCTACATGCTTTATGTAGGAGCTGCCGAAGGCTGCGATCTTTTGATCTGTCTTTAAA
>NZ_JBOIBY010000611.1:0-15245 GCF_050739655.1 Pseudomonas sp.
TTCGATGAAGTGATCGGCCCCGGTGTCGCCGCCAAGGATTTCAACGCCTTCATTCTTGATCGATTTTCACCTGAAAAACTTAACGTCTACACGATTCACGCCGAAGTAGAAGGGATTCTGATGGCCAATGACTTTCGTCAACTGCTGAGCGATGCGCGCCAGCGAGGTATTGCTTTTCAACGCTTGGGCGATTTAATGCCCGAGGCCACCGGCAATATTCCCGGTGGTCGCGTGGTGCGCGGTGCACTGGCGGGTCGCGAAGGCTGGTTAGGAGTGCAAGGCGCATGAGCAAACGCTGGGCATTGCCTTTGTTGCTGGCCGTCATGGCGCTGGCGTATCTGCTCCCACTAAGCACCCATGGCTTATGGATTCCCGACGAAACCCGCTACGCCCAGATCAGCCAGGAAATGCTCCTGAGCGGTAATTGGGTGTCGCCGCATTTCATGGGCCTGCGTTATTTTGAAAAACCGGCGGCTGGCTACTGGATGATCGCCATCGGCCAGGCGGTGTTCGGGCAGAACCTGTTTGGCGTGCGCTTTGCCTCGGCTTTGAGTACCGGGATGAGTGTGCTGCTGTGTTACCTCATCGCTCGCCGGATGTGGAACGAACCGCGCAAGAGTTTCGCCTGTGCACTGCTGTACATGAGTCTCACAGTAGTCGCCGGCGCCGCGGGTTACGCCAACCTCGATCCGCAATTCACTTTTTGGGTCAACCTGAGCCTCGTCGCCTTGTGGTTTGCCCTGGACAGCGTCGACCGCACCCAACGCTTGATTAGCTGGGCGGTCCTGGGCCTGGCCTGTGGCATGGGTTTCATGACCAAGGGATTTCTCGCCTGGCTATTGCCCGTACTGATCGCCCTGCCCTGGATGCTCTGGCAAAAACGCTGGCGTGAGTTGCTGGTTTATGGCCCGGTAGCGATAGCGGTGGCCATCGCCGTGAGCCTGCCGTGGGCCTTGGCGGTGCATGCTCAAGAACCCGATTACTGGCGGTTCTTTTTCTGGCACGAACATGTCCGCCGCTTTGCCGGGGAGGATGCCCAACACAGTGCACCGTGGTGGTATTACTTGCCGTTGCTGGTGGCATTCAGCGTGCCGTGGACCGCATTGCTGCCAGCGGCGCTCAAGCAAGCCTGGCAGACCAGGCACCAGGCCAACATCGCGTTCCTGCTGCTGTGGCTGGTGATGCCACTGATGTTCTTCAGCCTCAGTAAAGGCAAGTTGCCGTCCTACATCCTGCCGTGCCTGCTGCCTCTGGCATTGTTGATCGGTCATGCGCTGGCGGACCGCTTGAGGCTGGCGCAAGGGCGCGCCTTGGGCATCAATGGCCTGCTAAACCTCGCCCTGGGTCTAATCACCCTGCTGGCCCTGGTTTATCTGCAACTGAAAAAACCGGTCTACGACCATGAACTTCACAATCTGGTGCTGGTGTTTATCGGCCTGATTGGCTGGATCGTCGCCAACCTGTGTCAAGCCTTTCGGCCTTTGCAATGCTGGGCCGCGCCAGCCTTCGGCAGTTTGCTGCTCATCGGAGTAATACCTGCGGCGCTGCCCAATGCCGTGGTCGCCAACAAGATGCCGGACCAATTCATCCTCGAGCATGCCGCCGAACTCGGCCAGACCAATCGTTTGCTGAGCAACGACCTGGGCGCCGCGTCCGCCCTGGCCTGGCGCCTGAAACGCCCGGAGGTGTTTTTGTACAACACGATAGGCGAGTTGAAATATGGCCTTGCCTATCCTGAGGGGCAAATACAGCGCGTGGACCCCAATCAGTTGCAAGCATGGATGCGCGACGCCCGCCAGTCAGGGTCGGTGGGCGTGGTCATGCGGATCAAGGGCACAGACGAGCTCCACGAATTGGAACAGTTGCCTACACAAGGCAAGCGTTATGAACAAGGCAACATCGTGATTCTGATCATCCCGCAGGCAACACCATGAGCCTGCTTCTGCTTCTGTGCGCCTGCTTGCTGACCTGTCTGGGGCAGATTGCCCAGAAGTACGCCGTCGAAAGCTGGCGTGGCCAAACCTCGGGCCTGGGCCAGAAGTTGCGCTCGCCCTGGCTGTGGTTGGCCCTAGCCTCGCTGGGGCTGGGCTTGCTGGTGTGGCTACTGGTGTTGCAGCGCCTGGAAGTCAGCATTGCCTACCCGATGCTGAGCCTCAACTTCGTTTTGATCACCTTGGTCGCCCGCTTTGTCTTCTCCGAACCCATTGACCGTCGTCACTGGCTGGGGGTCGCCCTGGTCATGAGTGGCGTGGCACTACTGGGGCAACATACATGAACCAACGTCGCGGAATCACATTTGCCCTGGGCAGCGTATTGCTGGTCAGTGCCGCACAACTGGGCATGCGCTGGAGCATGAGCCGCTTGCCGTCACCCGCGCACTGGCTGGACACTGACATCAACTTGAGCGCTGTCGCGGTGGTGCTGGCCGCAATCGTGGCCTACGCACTGTCGATGCTCAGTTGGTTGCTGGCACTGCGGGATTTGCCATTGGGTCGGGCCTACTCGTTGCTCAGCATCAGTTACGCATTGGTCTACGTGGCCGCCGCCGGTCTGCCGCTGTTCCAGGAACATTTCAGCCTTTCGAAAAGCCTCGGAGTGACCCTGGTCATTCTCGGGGTGATCACCATCAACTCTCGACCAGCAAGTGCGCCCGAACTCAGGAGTGCCTCATGAAAATCAGTGTATTTGGTAGCGGTTACGTCGGTCTGGTTCAAGCAGCCGTTTTGGCTGAGGTCGGTCATGACGTGGTGTGCATGGACATTGACAAGAAAAAAGTCGAGTTGCTGCAACAAGGCCACGTCAGCATCTTTGAGCCGGGGCTGGCCAGCCTGGTGCGTGAAAGTCTGGAAGCCAATCGGCTTCAATTCACCACTGACGAAAAGCTCGCCGTGCAACACGGTCAGGTACTGTTCATTGCGGTCGGCACGCCGTCCCTTGAAGACGGCTCGGCTGATTTGCGCTACGTGTTGTCGGTGGGTGACGCCGTGGCGCGCCATCGCGAACAACCGGTGATTCTGGTGGAGAAATCCACCGTACCCGTGGGCACTGGCGATCGCTTGCGCGAGCACATCGACAAGTGCCTGATCAAGGCCGGGCGTTTGCTGCAGTTCGATATCGTCTCCAACCCCGAGTTTCTCAAGGAAGGCTCTGCCGTGGCCGATTGCCGGCGTCCGGACCGCATCATCATCGGTTGCGATCGCGAAGAGGTACGCGATGTGATGCGTGACCTGTACTCGCCCTTCAACCGCAACCACGAACGCGTCATGTTCATGGACCTGCGCAGCGCCGAGCTCACCAAGTACGCCGCCAACTGCATGCTGGCGACCAAGATCAGCTTCATCAACCAGATCGCCGAACTGGCCGAGCACGTGGGTGCCGACATCGAATCGGTACGCTTGGGCATCGGCGCCGATTCGCGCATCGGTTACCACTTCATCTATCCCGGTTGCGGTTATGGCGGCTCATGTTTTCCCAAGGACATGCGCGCCCTGATCCACAGCGCCGAAGAGGCTCACTGCTCCAGCGATTTGCTTCAAGCGGTGGAAGCCATCAACCAGCGGCAAAAACACAAGTTGTTCGAGCGCATCAAGGCGTTCTACAAGGGCGATCTGCGCGGCAAGACGTTCGCCGTGTGGGGCTTGGCATTCAAGCCAAACACCGATGACATGCGCGACGCCCCTAGCCGCGTGCTGCTGGAGGCGCTGTGGGCCGCTGGCGCCAACGTGCGAGCGTTCGACCCGGAAGCCATGCAGGAAACCCAGCACCTGTATCCCGATGAAACCCGGCTGATGCTCATGGGCACGCCCGAATCGGTATTGAACGGCGCTGACGCCCTGATCATCTGCACCGAGTGGCAGCAGTTCAAGGCCCCGGATTTCGACCTGATCCGTCAACGACTCAGTGCACCGGTGATCTTCGACGGCCGCAACCTTTACGACGCCGAACGGCTGGCCCGCAACGGCTTCATGTACTTCCCGATGGGCCGTGGCGAGTCGCGCAAGTTGCCGATTCCGCACCAGCAATGGCCCCAGGCATCGCTCTCCGAGCTTTCGTAATGTCGCTGTCTATCCGCCAACAGTCCTTCATCGTTGGACTGTTGGCCTTGCTGTTGTTCACTGCCGGTGTATATCAGCAGGCGCCGATCGGTTTTGACTCGCGCTTTGTTCTGTTCGCCCAGGAAATGCTGCGACACGGGCCGTCCTTTTTCCCTACCACGTATGGTCAGCCTTACGCCGACTACTCCGCGCTTTCGACCCTGTTCATCTGGCTGGCGGCCCTGCCGTTCGGCCAGGTCAACAGTCTCAGTGCCTGGCTCCCAAGCGCTATTGCCGGTGCTGTCATCGTCACGCTGATGTACCGGTTAGTCGCACCTTTTTCCACCCGCTGGGCGTTGCTGAGCATTGCCCTGATGTTGCTGACCAACATCTTTGTTACGGAAACCCGTGCCGTTTCCCAAGACTTGATGCTGGCAGCGGTGGCATTCGCCGTGTTTTACCTGGGCTACGCCGCCGACCACTTCGAGGCACCACGTCGGTGGGGCCTGATCTTCGCCCTGCTGCTGTTGGGCTTCGGGTTGCGCGGCCCGATCGGGCTGGTGATTCCCACCGGGATGCTTTGCAGCTACTTGTTGCTCAATCGTCAGTGGCGGCGGTTTTTCGGCTTCGGCCTGACGGCGGCTCTTCTGCTGGGCGTGTGCCTGGGGACATTACTTTGGCTGGCCCAAACCAGTGCAGGCCCGGCGTTCGTGCAGGACGTAATTCGCATGCAGTTCATGGGTCGCCTTGACGGCAGCGAGGGCGCCAGCGGTTCGCTCTACTATTTCACCAGTTCGATTGGCAACTATGCGCTGGCCTATCCTTTGGCCCTGCTGAGCTTGATCGCACTCGTTCTGAACAATCCACGCCCAACCGGGCCGGCTTTACGATTGCTTCAGTATTGCGTGGCAGCAGGATTGATCGTGATGCTCGGCCTTTCCATACCCCAGGCGAAAAAAGCCCGCTACCTGCTACCGATGCTGCCCATGGCGGCCATTGTTGCGGCGTATCCGTTTGCGGTGATTCAGGGGCGATTGTTCTTCTGGTTGCGCGTCTTGATGCAAGGCTTGTGGTTGCTGATGCCGGCGCTACTGATGGGCGGATTGCTATTCGCACAGCGACGTTACGGGCAACATCTGACCAGCCTTGTTCCAACGATGATCGTGCTGGGTGCGTTACAAGTGATCGCGTTGGCAATGCTTGCAAAAGCGCATTGGCGACCTCAGGCATTAGCGTTCTGCGCGGTCCTGGCGCTGTGGTCGGCGTACATCATGGTCTTCGAGCCAGTTGAACGCCGGGTTTACGACAACCAAACCTTCAGTCGCGCGACACTCGCAAAAATGCAGGCGTATCCTGCGCCTCTGGTGCTGCATGGCATGGGCAAAGACGCCAAGGCCATTAAGTTCATGATCAATACAGAGCAAGACTTGCTACCGCTCTTCACCGAATCCAACCAGGCATTGGAAAGTGTGGCGGCGCCTGCATGGGTGATGATGGACTTGAGAGATTATCGGGCGTTTCAAGCCAATGTGCCGGGCACGCCGCAACCGGTATTGAGTGGTCGATTTGATAACAACGACTTCGTGTTACTGCATTTGCTGAAACCTTGAGACTCACCATCCCTCGGGTTAGAGGTTCATGCAGCGCGGTTTAACATCAAAATCAATGAATTTAAGCTTCATTAATATGAATTTGTCAGCATCAGAAATGATCGGCAAACTGTCCTCGTTCCTCCCCCAATAGTTGGAACACCTTCAAGGGCTTTCTGGGTATTCCCGGTAAGCCTTTTTTTTACCTCAGGTTTTTGTCTACGGAACGATTTTCATCATGCTCGCTCGCTGGTTGCCTGCCGCTATCAATACCCGTCCTACCGAATGGAGCCGTGCCGCCATTGGTATGGCCATTGGCACACTGGCCAGTGTCTGGCTTTGCAGCCTTGTGTTCGGCCTCGAAGCGGCGCAGCACCTGATCGGCCCGCTGGGGGCGTCCGCGGTATTGCTGTTTGCGGTGTCTTCCGGTGCGCTGGCGCAACCCTGGTCGATTGTCGGCGGTTACCTGTGCGCCGGGGTCATGGGGCTGTTGGCGGCCCATGTTCTGGGGCGCACCTTGGGCAGTGCCTCCCTGGCGGCGGGCATGGCGGTAATCCTGATGTGCTGGCTGCGCTGCCTGCATCCTCCGGCCGGTGCGGTGGCGGCGACGACGGTTCTGGCTGATCCGACGACCATTGCGATGGACTGGATGGCACTGGGGCCGGTCATGCTCAGTGCATTGGTCATGGTGCTGTGCGCTGTGGCCTATAACAACCTCACGCGCATTCGCTATCCCAAGCGCCCCGCCGAACCGGTGCCGATGGTGCCCGCCGATCACCCACCTATCGACAGTCAGGCGATCACGGCCGATGACCTGAAACTGGCCTTGGCGGATATGGACGCCTTTATCGACGTCACCCCGGAAGATCTGGAACAACTGATTCATATCAGTGAGTTGCACGCCAAACGTCGCAGTATTGGTGAAGTCCTGAGCCGTACCAGCGCCTGACTTCCCCTGCTTTTGTAGGAGCGAGCTCGCTCGCGAAGAACGCCAGCCCACCGCGGTGCACCAGACAGCTCGCGTTATCGTTGACGTCCTTCGCGAGCGAGCTCGGCTCCTACAGAAAAGCAAATGCAAAAATGCAGAAAGCCCCTGCATTTTTTCGCGTTGTACATCACAAATTTGCACTGTTACGATCCTGCATCGCTCGCGCGCGAGCTACCTTAATAAAGAACAATAAAAGCAGGGAGTTAGTGATGACTGCTCAGGTTTCTTCTCCGGGGACTCAGTCCATGGATGCCACGCAAAATGAAGTGCTGGCCGAGGTTCGCAACCACATCGGTCACCTGACCCTCAACCGTCCCGCTGGCCTCAACGCCATCACCCTGGACATGGTGCGCAACCTGCACCGTCAGCTCGACGCCTGGGCCCAGGATTCGCAGGTGCATGCAGTGGTCCTGCGCGGTGCTGGCGAGAAAGCGTTCTGTGCCGGTGGCGACATCCGCTCGCTGTACGACAGCTTCAAAAGCGGCGACACCCTGCATGAAGACTTCTTCGTCGAGGAATACGCCCTCGACCTCGCTATCCATCACTACCGCAAGCCCGTTCTGGCCTTGATGGACGGGTTTGTCCTGGGTGGTGGCATGGGGCTCGTGCAAGGCGCCGATCTGCGGGTAGTCACCGAGAAAAGCCGTCTGGCCATGCCAGAGGTCGGCATTGGTTATTTCCCGGACGTTGGCGGCAGTTACTTCCTGCCCCGCATTCCCGGGGAACTGGGGATTTATCTGGGCGTCAGCGGTGTGCAGATCCGCGCGGCCGATGCGCTGTATTGCGGTCTGGCGGACTGGTACCTGGACAGCAGCAAACTGGCTGCGCTCGACGAAAAACTCGATCTACTGCAATGGAACGATTCACCACTCAAGGACCTGCAAGGCCTGTTGGCGACACTGGCCGTGCAACAACTGCCCGACGCACCTTTGAGCACATTGCGCCCGGCCATCGACCACTTCTTCGCCCTGCCCGACGTCCCGAGTATGGTTGAGCAAATGCGCCAGGTTACGGTCGCAGACAGCCATGAGTGGGCCACGACCACCGCCGATCTGCTGGAAACCCGCTCACCGCTGGCCATGGGCGTGACCCTGGAAATGCTTCGTCGCGGACGGCAGCTGAGCCTTGAGCAATGTTTCGCCCTCGAATTGCATCTGGACCGCCAATGGTTCGAACGCGGCGACCTGATCGAAGGCGTGCGCGCCCTGTTGATCGACAAAGACAAGAATCCGCGCTGGAGCCCGCCCACCCTGCAGGCGCTGGACGCCGAGCACGTGGCGAGTTTCTTCAACGGTTTCGATGAGAGCGGGAGCTGAGCCATGCACGATATCGAATTGAGCGAAGAGCAAATCATGATCCGCGACATGGCCCGGGACTTTGCCCGTGGCGAGATCGCGCCCCATGCCCAGGCCTGGGAAAAGGCCGGCTGGATCGATGACGGCCTGGTGGCGAAGATGGGTGAACTGGGCCTGCTGGGCATGGTGGTGCCCGAGGAATGGGGCGGCACCTATGTCGATTACGTCGCCTATGCGCTGGCGGTAGAGGAAATCTCCGCCGGTGATGGTGCCACCGGTGCGTTCATGAGCATCCACAACTCGGTGGGTTGCGGGCCGGTCCTCAACTACGGCACTGAAGAACAGAAACAGACCTGGCTGGCGGATCTTGCCAGCGGCCAGGCCATCGGCTGCTTCTGCCTGACCGAACCCCAGGCAGGCTCCGAAGCGCATAACCTGCGCACCCGCGCCGAACTGCGTGACGGCCAGTGGGTGCTCAACGGCGCCAAGCAGTTTGTCAGCAACGGCAAACGGGCAAAGCTGGCCATCGTCTTCGCGGTGACTGATCCTGACCTGGGCAAGAAAGGTATTTCGGCCTTTCTGGTGCCGACAGACACCAAAGGCTTCATCGTCGATCGTACCGAACATAAAATGGGCATTCGCGCATCCGACACCTGCGCCGTGACCCTCAACAACTGCGCCATTGCCCAGGACAATCTGCTCGGTGAGCGTGGCAAAGGCCTGGCCATTGCCCTATCCAACCTTGAAGGCGGTCGCATCGGTATTGCAGCGCAAGCGCTGGGTATCGCCCGTGCGGCGTTTGAAGCAGCCCTGGCCTACTCCCGTGATCGTGTGCAGTTCGCCAAACCGATCATCGAGCATCAGAGCGTCGCCAATATGCTGGCGGACATGCACATGCAGTTGAATGCTGCGCGACTGATGATCCTGCACGCTGCGCGGTTGCGTACTGCCGGCAAGCCATGCCTGTCGGAGGCTTCGCAAGCCAAGCTGTTTGCATCGGAAATGGCCGAGAAGGTCTGTTCGTCAGCGATACAGATCCATGGCGGGTACGGGTATCTGGAAGATTACCCGGTGGAGAAATACTACCGGGACGCGCGGATTACGCAGATCTATGAGGGGTCGAGCGAGATACAGCGAATGGTGATTGCCCGGGAACTGAAGAACTACCTGGTTTGAAGCCTTAAAAGCTTCGCGGGCAAGCCCGCTCCCACAGGTTTCGGGGTGTACACGAATTTTGTGACCGTCCGAGAACCTTGTGGAAGCGGGCTTGCCCGCGATAAGGCCCGCACATTCAACATCATGTCGCCTGACACTGCGCCATCGCCACCAAGCCGGCTCCTACAGGTATCTGCGTCGAGCACAAACTCTGTGCCCGCTGGAGATTCACTGTAGGAGCCGGCTTGCTGGCGATGGCTTCAGACGGTGCGCCGCATCACTTGTCCTTGAACTCTGCCTCACGCTTGGCAATAAACGCCGCCATCCCTTCCTTCTGATCCTGCGTCGCAAACGCCGCATGGAACACCCGACGCTCGAAACGCACGCCTTCGGACAGGCTCACTTCAAAGGCGCGGTTGACGCTTTCCTTGACCATCATCGAAATCGGCAACGACTTTTTGGCAATCAACGCCGCGACTTTCAGCGCTTCATCGAGCAACTCATCACTCGGCACGATACGCGCGACGATCCCGCAACGCTCCGCTTCCTCGGCACCGATCAGGCGCCCGCTCAGGCACATCTCCATGGCTTTGGCCTTGCCTACGGCACGGGTCAGACGTTGGGTGCCGCCCATGCCCGGCAACACGCCGAGGTTGATTTCCGGCTGGCCGAACTTGGCGTTGTCGCCGGCCAGGATGAAGTCGCACATCAGCGCCAGTTCACAACCACCACCCAAGGCGAAACCGTTGACCGCGGCAATGATCGGCTTGCGGCGGTTGGCGACGCGGTCGCTGTCGCTGAACAGGTCATCGATGTAGATCTGCGGATAGGTCAGCTCGGCCATTTCCTTGATGTCGGCACCGGCAGCAAATGCTTTTTTCGAACCGGTCAGCACGATGCATCCGATGTTCGCGTCCTTCTCCAGGCCATCAAGGGCGTGGTTCACTTCGCTGACAATCTGCGCGTTCAGCGCATTCAGCGCCTGCGGACGGTTCAGGGTGATCAGGCCAACGCGGCCATGGATTTCCAGCAAAATCGTTTCGTAGTTCACGTAGAGGTTTCCTTTTTATAGATTGCGCGAAATGACCATGCGTTGAATATCGCTGGTGCCTTCATAGATCTGGCAAACCCGCACGTCGCGGTAGATCCGCTCCAGCGGGAAGTCGTTCAAGTAACCGTAACCACCCAGGGTTTGCAACGCCGACGAGCAAACCTTCTCGGCCATTTCCGAGGCGAACAGTTTGGCCATCGAGGCTTCGACCAACGCCGGTTTTCCGCTATCACGCAGGGCGGCTGCGTAATGCACCATCTGCCGCGCCACGGCGATCTGGGTTGCCATGTCCGCCAGGCGGAACGCCACGGCTTGATGCTCAACTATCGGCTTGCCGAAGCTCTCGCGCTCACGGGCGTAGTCGCGTGCCGCTTCGAACGCGGCGCGAGCCATGCCCACCGATTGCGAGGCGATACCGACACGTCCGCCTTCGAGGTTGGCCAGGGCAATCCTGTAGCCTTCGCCCTCTTCGCCCAAACGGTTGGCCACCGGGACTTTGACGTCTTCGAAGAGGATCTGGCAGGTGTCCGAGGCGTGCTGGCCGAGTTTGTCTTCAACCCGTGCGACTTTGTAGCCCGGCGAATCGGTAGGCACGATGAACGCGCTGATTCCGCGCTTGCCAGCGGTTGGATCGGTCACGGCGAACACGATCACCACCCCGGCGTTCTGCCCGGAAGTAATGAATTGTTTGCAGCCGTTGAGCACGTAGTGATCACCGTTCAATTTCGCACGGGTTTTCAAGCCGCTGGCGTCGGAACCGGCCTGGGGCTCGGTCAACGCGAACGCGCCAAGCATCGCACCACTGGCCAGCGGCTTGAGGAAGCGTTCTTTCTGATCATCGTTGCCGTAATGGAGGATCGGTACGCAACCCACCGAGTTGTGCACGCTCATGATGGTCGAACAAGCACCATCGCCAGCGGCGATTTCTTCCAGGGCCATGGCATAGGCCAGGTAACCGGTGTCGCAACCGCCCCACTGCTCCGGCACCAACATGCCGAAGAAGCCCAATTCGGCCATCTCACCGATGGCTTCCTTGGGGAAACGGTGCTCGCGGTCCCATTCGGCGGCAAACGGTTTCAGCCGTTCCTGGGCGAACTGCCGGGCTGCGTCGCTGATTTGCTGTTGTTCGTCATTGGGGATCATGGTGAATCCTTAAAATCCGGGGTACGACATAGAACTTTGTGGGAGCCAGCCTGCTGGCGATAGCGGTGTGTCATGTAAGTATGCATTG
The DNA here is from genome assembly GCF_050739655.1 of Pseudomonas sp. Taxonomy (GTDB): domain Bacteria; phylum Pseudomonadota; class Gammaproteobacteria; order Pseudomonadales; family Pseudomonadaceae; genus Aquipseudomonas. The sequence goes on from NZ_JBOIBY010000611.1 coordinate 11,344, forward strand.
ACTGACACGACGTCATCGCCAGCAGGCTGGCTCCCACAGGGGTGAGGTTGTGGCCTATTAAAGGCATTCCACGGCCATCGCCGTCGCTTCACCACCGCCAATGCAAATCGCCGCCACACCGCGTTTTAAGCCTTTCTGGCGCAGCGCCGAGATCAGCGTCACCAGAATCCGCGCGCCGGAGGCACCGATCGGGTGGCCCAGGGCGCAGGCGCCGCCGTGCACGTTGAGTTTTTCGTGGGGGATTTCCAGATGCGTCATCGCCGCCATGCCGACCACGGCGAAGGCTTCGTTGACTTCCACCAAGTCCACGTCATTGAGCGACCAGCCGGTTTTCTTCATCAGCTTCTTGATCGCGCCAATCGGCGCCACCGGAAACAGCCCCGGCGTATCGGCGAATGCAGCGTGGGCATGGATGACAGCCAATGGCTTGAGGCCACGCTTGTCAGCTTCGGAGCGGCGCATCAGCACCAGTGCCGCCGCGCCGTCGGAGATCGAACTGGAGTTCGCCGCTGTAACGGTGCCGCCGTCGCGGAACGCCGGTTTCAGCGAGGCGATCTTGTCCAGTTTGGCCTTCGGTGGCTGCTCGTCATTGCTGATCGTCACCTGTTCTTTACCGACGGTCACGGTCAGCGGCACGATCTCGTCCTTGAAGCGGCCATCCTTGATCGCCTGTTGGGCGCGGGTGGTCGAGGCGATGGCAAAAGCATCCTGCGCTTCGCGGCTGAAACCATTGGTTTCGGCGCAATCTTCGGCAAAGGTACCCATCAGGCGACCCTTGTCGTAGGCGTCTTCCAGGCCATCCAGGAACATCGAATCCTGAATCCGGCCGTGGCCCATGCGGTAGCCGCTGCGGGCGCGGTCCAGCAGGTAGGGCGCGTTGGACATGCTTTCCATGCCCCCGGCGATGATCACGTCGGCGCTGCCAGCCACCAACATGTCATGGGCCAGGATGGCCGCTTCCATGCCCGAACCGCACATTTTGTTGAGGGTGGTGCAGCGGGTCGATTTATCCAGCCCGGCACCCAGCGCCGCCTGGCGCGCCGGGGCCTGGCCCAATCCGGCAGGCAGTACGCAACCGAATAACACTTCGTCCACGGCATCGCTTGCAACACCGGCACGTTCAACGGCGGCCTTGATGGCGGCGGCGCCCAGTTGCGGCGCGGTCAGGCTTTTCAGTTCACCCTGAAAGCCGCCCATGGGGGTGCGGACGGCGCTGACGATAACAATCGGATCGTTGGAAAGGGTCATGACAAAACCTCCTTATTTCGCGGCCATGCGCAAGGCACCGTCGAGACGGATCACCTCGCCATTGAGCATGCTGTTTTCAATGATATGCCGGGCCAGTGCCGCGTATTCGGCAGGCTTGCCCAAACGTGGCGGGAACGGCACACCGGCCGCCAGGGAATCGCGGACTTCCGGGGTCATGCCTGCCATCATCGGCGTTTCGAAAATGCCCGGTGCGATGGTCATCACGCGGATGCCGAATCGCGCCAGTTCGCGGGCAGCGGGCAACGTCAGGCTGACAATCGCACCCTTGGACGCCGCGTATGCCGCCTGACCGATCTGACCGTCATAGGCTGCAGCCGATGCGGTATTGATGATCACACCGCGCTCGCCATCACTGTCTGCCTCGGTTTCGGCGATGGCCGCCGATGCCAGGCGCAGCATGTTGAAACTGCCGATCAGGTTGACGTTGATCACCTGGCTGAAGCTGGACAACGTATGCGGACCGTTCTTGCCCAGGATCTTCTCGCCACGCACGATGCCGGCGCAGTTGACCAGCCCGTTTAGGCCGCCGAAGGCATTGACCGTTGCCTGTACCGCCGCTTGCGCCGCCGCTTCGTCGCTGATGTCCGCCACCACGCTTTGCGCGCCAAGGCGCAGGGCCTGGGCAGCAACGGCTTCGGCGTTCATGTCCACCAGCATCACTTTGGCGCCGGCCGCGACCAGCATTTCAGCCGTAGCCGCACCGAGGCCGGAAGCCCCGCCGGTGACGATAAAAACCTTGTTTTCGATCTGCATCATTGTTTCCTTGGATTCAAGCTGAAACGTTCTTCGCGGCGGCCTCTTGAGCCTTGGCGATTTCCTGGTTGCGCAAGATAAAGCGCTGCAATTTGCCGCTAGGGGTTTTCGGCAACTCGCTGACAAATTCGATTTCACGGGGATAAGAGTGCGCCGCCAGACGCTTGCGTACGTGTTGGCGCAATTCCTCGGCCAACTCTGGCGTGGCTCGGTACTGCGCGCTCAGCACAACAAAGGCTTTGACCAGTTCGGTGCGTTCCGGATCAGGTTTACCGATCACAGCTGCTTCCACGACTGCCGCGTGTTCGATCAGGGCACTTTCCACATCAAACGGACCGACACGGTAGCCGGAGGTGGTAATCACATCGTCACTGCGACCGACAAAGCTGATGCTGCCGTCCGGGTTCCACTCCACGGTGTCGCCGCTCAGGTAGTAATCGCCAACGAAGGCTTTGGTCGGGCCGCCTTCGTAACCGGCGAACCAGCACATCGGTGACTGGGTGCGGTCGAGGGCCAGGATGCCCGGCTGGCCGACACCCAGCTCCTTGTACTCATCGTCCAGCACCACGATGCGGTGGCCAGGCGAGGTAAAACCGGCGGCGCCCATGTGTATCGGGTGTTCCAGGCCATGGTGGTTGCACAGCACCATGCCCAGTTCGGTCTGGCCGTAATGGTCGTGAATGACCACGTCGAGGTTATCGGCGAACCAACGGATCACTTCCGGGTTCAGCGGCTCACCGGCACTGCTGACGATGCGCAACTTGCCCTTGATCGACTTGGCGAATTCGTCGCCGCCGGCAATCAACAGGCGATAGGCCGTCGGCGAACCCGTGAGGTTAGTGATGCCGTATTTATTGATCACCCGGCAGGTGCTTTCGAGGGTAAACGGGCCATCGTAGAACGTGATCGGGTGCCCCAAGGCCATCGGCCCAGTCACGCCAAAATAGATGCCATAGGCCCAACCCGGGTCGGCAACGTTCCAGAACGCATCTTCAGGGCGCAGGTCCACCGCATCGCGGGTGTAGCTCTGGAACGCGACAATCGCTTTGAGCGGTACGGAGAGTGCTTTGGAGGGACCTGTGGTGCCCGAGGTGAACATCAACAGGAACGGGTCTTCACCCGTTAGCATGACCGGCTCGCAGGTATTGGAATAGTTGGCCAGCTCGGCCCAGAAACTGAAATCCCCCTGAACGATGCCTTGGCCTTTGGGCCCGCCGACGGTGACGATGGACGGGCAATCGGTGACTTCGGTGAGTTTGGGGCGGTTGACCGCGTCGGTGACCACCACTTTGGCGCCGGAACAGCCAAGACGATGTTCAATGGCTTTGGGGCCGAAGGCAGTGAACAGCGGTTGATAGACCGCGCCAATGCGCCAGGTGGCGAACACGGTGATCAACAATTCGATATTGCGTGGCAGGAGGCCGGCGACCTTGTCGCCTTTTCTCACGCCTTGAGCTAACAGGAAATTGGCAAAGCGTGCGGCTTTGTCTTGCAAGTCGTTGAAGGTGTAGGTGGCGCTGGAACCATCGCGACCCTCCCAGAACAACGCGATCCGGCCAGGCAACGCATGTCGGTCGCAACATTCGACGCAGGCGTTGAGGGCAGTCAGATCGCCCGCGAGTGCGGCGTCGACGGTGTGCTGATAATTGAACTGTGAAACAGCAGACAAGTAATCGCGCATTGCCAGAGTCCCTTTGTATTTTTATTAGGTTGGGGAGAACCGAAACTAACAGGGAAATACTCGCTCCGCGCGGGGAGCCGGGCAATAGTCAAAATTATCAAGTTGCTTGACTGGTTTGGCCAAGGTTTTGGAGGTGTGGTGTTTGTGAGGCAGCCATCGCGGGCAAGCCCGCTCCCACAGGTCTTGCACAATCCTGTGG
>NZ_JBOIBY010000612.1:0-1404 GCF_050739655.1 Pseudomonas sp.
GCGATGGTCGGCCGTAAAGCCAACATCGTCAAAGGCCTGACCTCCGGTGTTGCGACCCTGTTCAAAGCCAACGGTGTGACCTCCATCCAGGGTCACGGCAAGCTGCTGGCCGGCAAGAAAGTCGAAGTCACCAAGCCTGATGGCTCGGTTGAAATCATCGAAGCTGAAAACGTCATCCTGGCTCCAGGTTCGCGTCCGATCGACATTCCGCCAGCTCCGGTTGACCAGAAGGTGATCGTTGACTCCACCGGTGCCCTGGAATTCCAATCCGTACCCAAGCGCCTGGGTGTAATCGGCGCTGGCGTTATCGGTCTGGAACTTGGTTCGGTCTGGTCGCGTCTGGGTGCAGAAGTGACTGTCCTGGAAGCCTTGGACACCTTCCTGATGGCAGCGGACACCGCTGTTTCCAAGGAAGCGCTGAAAACCCTGACCAAACAAGGTCTGGACATCAAGCTGGGCGCTCGCGTAACCGGTTCCAAAGTGAACGGCGACGAAGTCGTTGTGAACTACACCGATGCCAAAGGCGAGCAGAACATCACTTTCGACAAGCTGATCGTATCCGTTGGTCGCCGTCCAGTGACCACTGATCTGCTGGCTGCCGACTGCGGCGTGACCCTCGACGAGCGCGGTTTCGTGCACGTTGACGATCATTGCGCCACCACCGTGCCGGGCGTTTACGCCATCGGCGACGTGGTTCGCGGCATGATGCTGGCGCACAAAGCGTCTGAAGAAGGCATCATGGTTGTCGAGCGCATCAAGGGCCACAAGGCTCAGATGAACTATGATTTGATCCCTTCGGTTATTTATACTCACCCGGAAATCGCGTGGGTTGGTAAAACCGAGCAGGCCTTGAAAGCTGAAGGCGTTGAAGTTAACGTCGGCACCTTCCCGTTCGCGGCCTCCGGTCGTGCCATGGCTGCCAACGACACCGGTGGTTTCGTCAAGGTCATCGCCGATGCCAAGACAGACCGCGTATTGGGCGTTCACGTGATTGGCCCAAGCGCTGCCGAACTGGTTCAGCAGGGCGCGATCGGTATGGAATTCGGCACCAGCGCTGAAGACCTGGGCATGATGGTTTTCTCCCATCCGACCCTGTCTGAAGCCTTGCACGAAGCTGCTTTGGCAGTGAATGGCGGCGCTATTCACATCGCCAACCGCAAGAAGCGTTAAGACAATAAGAAACCACGGCGGAATGGCCCGTCGTGAGCCTTGCATGCAAGACTCACCGCGGAATATCCGCTGGACGCAGTCTTGCATAGCTGCACCGGATATCCGGTAAGGCTATGCAAGCAGCAGTCACAGGTGGTGCGGCACTTGAATGAGTGCAGCACCGAATGCGCAGTACCTAACGAAGACGGTAATAAGCATGAATCTTCACGAGTATCAGGGTAAGCAGCTGTTCGC
>NZ_JBOIBY010000613.1:0-12537 GCF_050739655.1 Pseudomonas sp.
GGCGCTTGCTCAACGACTGACTGACTGTTTTTGTGAGAACCGACCGCATGTACAAACTTGAAGTCCAAGACCTGCATAAACGCTATGGCAGTCACGAAGTGCTCAAGGGCGTGTCCCTGAAAGCGGCGGCTGGCGATGTGATCAGCATCATCGGCTCCAGTGGCTCCGGCAAAAGTACCTTCCTGCGCTGCATCAACCTGCTGGAGCAGCCGCACGCGGGCAAGATCCTGCTCAACAACGAAGAGCTCAAGCTGGTGGCGAACAAGGACGGCGCGTTGAAGGCTGCCGATCCCAAGCAGCTGCAACGCATGCGTTCGCGCCTGTCGATGGTGTTCCAGCATTTCAACCTGTGGTCGCACATGACCGCGCTGGAAAACATCATGGAAGCCCCAGTACATGTGCTGGGTATGTCCAAGGCCGAAGCCCGCGACAAGGCCGAGCACTACCTGAACAAGGTTGGCGTGGCACATCGCAAGGATGCTTACCCTGGCCACATGTCCGGTGGTGAGCAGCAGCGCGTGGCAATTGCCCGTGCGCTGGCGATGGAGCCTGAGGTGATGCTGTTCGACGAACCGACCTCGGCGCTGGACCCGGAGTTGGTCGGCGACGTGCTGAAGGTCATGCAGTCCCTGGCTCAGGAAGGCCGGACCATGGTTGTGGTGACCCACGAAATGGGCTTCGCCCGTGAAGTGTCGAACCAGCTGGTGTTCCTGCACAAAGGCCTGGTCGAAGAAAGCGGCAACCCACGCGAAGTGCTGGTGAACCCGCAATCGGAACGTCTGCAGCAATTCCTGTCGGGTAGCCTGAAGTAATCAGGGCTGCCGTTGTGCGCCGTAATGGTGCATGCTGCGCAACCTAGAGGCTAGCCGAGATCCCCTGTGGGAGCGGGCTTGCTCGCGAAAGCGGTGGGTCAGTCGATATTAATGTTGCCTGACACACCGCCTTCGCGAGCAAGCCCGCTCCCACAATGGTCGACCTCCACTGGTTTTGAGATTTGTGTTCGTTTACGGGCTAGCATTGGCCCATGCCTTCAACACTGTTTTCGTTTCGGATTGCCCGCCATGACTGCCCATCGAATTGGTTTCCTGATTTGGCCCAGCACTAAAGCACTGACGCTTGCGCTGGCTGAGGAGGCCTTGCGCGTTGCTCAGCGTGTGCATCCGGATGTGGTTTACGAGCTGTCGTTCCTGCAGGCCGAACCCTCGGCAGACAGTGCCTGGCAATTACCCGGTGAAGCGTGGGCCGGCAAGCTCGAAAACTTTCAGAAACTGTTCCTGCTCGCCGATGAGCCACCGGCCACCATGGCGCCGGCACTCAGCAGCGCGCTCAAGCAACTGGTGCGTGCCGGTTGCGTGATCGGTGGTCTGTCGGCGGGTGTGTATCCCTTGGCGCAACTGGGTTTGCTCGACGGTTATCGCGCGGCTGTGCACTGGCGCTGGCAGGATGATTTCGCCGAGCGCTTCCCGAAAGTCATCGCCACCAGCCACCTGTTCGATTGGGATCGTGATCGCCTGACCGCGTGCGGCGGCATGTCGGTACTCGACCTGTTGCTGGCAGTGCTGGCCCGCGACCATGGTGCCGAGTTGGCTGGAGCGGTGTCCGAAGAGCTGGTGGTCGAACGCATCCGCGAAGGCGGTGAGCGTCAACGCATTCCGTTGCAGAATCGCCTCGGCTCCAGCCATCCCAAACTCACGCAAGCCGTGTTGCTGATGGAAGCCAACATCGAAGAGCCCCTGACCACTGACGAAATCGCCCAGCACGTGTGCGTGTCCCGTCGGCAGTTGGAGCGGATCTTCAAGCAATACCTCAACCGCGTGCCGAGCCAGTATTACCTTGAGTTGCGCTTGAACAAGGCCCGGCAGATGTTGATGCAAACCAGCAAGTCGATCATCCAGATCGGCCTGTCGTGTGGCTTCTCTTCGGGGCCGCATTTCTCCAGCGCCTACCGCAATTTCTTCGGCGCCACGCCTCGCGAAGATCGCAACCAGCGACGCAGCAGCAGTCCGTTCGAATTGTCGTCGGTGCCTGCAGAACGCAGTTGATCGAGGCTGTCATGGTCGGCCCAAGCCGTCCATGACGCCCGGTGGATGACCTCTTTATTCAGTCTTCGATATCAGTATCCGATGCTTCACCCTCCGGTCTGGGCATGTTGGCGACTGCTGGTATGCCCAGGTCATTGTCGGTGGCGCGGTAATAAACCGCGATGCGTTCCAGGCTTTCGTCGGTGAGCGGGTTTTCGCTGAAATCGAAGCTTTCGCCGACACCTGCTTCGACTTCAATCAGCTCGATGGGCATTTCAGTGATGACGTTATGGCTGAGGTCGACATCCGTCCAGGTGTTGATGCTGAACAGGCCTCGGGGGATTTCGCTGATGCCGGTATGGCTGAGGTTCAGGGAGGAAATTTCGGTCATGTGGCTAAGGTCGGGGCTCATGCCCAATGGATTGTTTCGCAGGTTCAAGTGGTCCAGGCGATCCATGCCCGCCAATGCGTCTACTGTTGTCGGTGTCAGCGTGATTGCGCATTCAGGCAGGCTCAGCACGGTCAGCCTGCCCATGTTGAATACGGCTTCAGGAATGTTGCCCAACTGATAGCCGCGTATGCTCAGGCTTTCCAGGTTCGAAAAATTGTCCAAAAAACGGCCGAGTCTCGGGGCAATCCCACCCGAACTCCTCAGGGAAAGGTCGGGTACGTGAGTGAAGTCGGCATTCAGTGTCGGCAGATCTCCCATGATCGCCAGGTTTGAAGTGAAGCTGTATTCACTCATGATCGTGTTTTCGATCGGTATCTGACGCCAGCAACGTTCCAGGTTTTGCTTGAACTCATCCCTTTTCACGTGCTCGGCGAACATCTCGGCGGCCGTCAGGGGCGTGTTCGTAACGGGGTGCACATCAGGTACGTTTGCTGCCCATGCATTGAGGTCGGTAATAAGTCGTGCCAGTTCCTGCTCGCGGTTTGCCAGCTCGACTCGGCCATCTTCCAGCGTGCCGGGCAACTGATAGATGAAATTACTGGCTTCTTCATTGTCCAGGCTGGGGTAAAGGGCTTTTGTTCGGTCGATGTCGGCCTGGTCGGCGAAGACGCCAAGATCCATCTCTGTCTGTTGGTAGTAAGCCTTGATGCGCTCCCGGCTGGCCGCGGATAGCGGGTTGTTTTCAAGGTCGTATCCCTGAGCGATTTCGATGGGCAGATTAAACAGTTCCACGGGCAATTCGCTGATCTGGTTGCCTTTGAACAGGGCGGTTCGAAGGCGGGGGTGATTCACGACTCCCTCGGGCATGCTGGATATGCCGGTTTCAGTGCAGTCGATATAGGTGAGTTTGGGCAGCGTCACCACGTTGGGTGTAATACCCAATGGATTTTTGTACAGGTCCAGAGTGCGGAGCTCGCTCAGCGACGAGAGCGTGGCCTGGGTTTGGGCGGTGAGCACAAGGCCGCAATCGCTCAGTATCAGTTCCTCGAGTCCGGACAGTGCATTGATCGCCTGCGGTAGCTGCGGGACGTTGCAGTCGCGCAGCACCAGGCGGCGCAGGCCCGGAAAGCCACTCAGGAAAGTATCGATGCCAGCGGTGTTTTTATTGCCGGCAAGTGTAAGAGAGGACACGTGGCTGAAGTCACCATTCAGTTCGGGAAGTTCACCAATGATCGGTTCGAAAAACGTGAAGAGGCGTCCACCCTCGGCGCCCAACGCGTCATAAGTAAATCCAGTCTCGTGGCGCCAGCAACGTAAAATCTCCGCCCTCAGCCTGCGACGATTGCGTGTCTCGATCATCACTTCCTGATCGCTGAGCGCAAGCTGGGTGGTCGGATGAATGGCCGGCGGGTTGTTGGCCCAGATGTGCAAGTGTTGCTCCAGTTGCTGGTACTCGTCGCGCCGACGTGAAAGTTCCGCCCGCGGGCCATTAGGGTGATCTTGCAGGCGTTGCAGCAAGACCTCGATTTCCGCGTCGGGAAGGTTGGGGTAAAGCTCTCGTACCCGATCCTTGAGTGTGCGCGGCGCCTCGCCTCGAACCTTGGTATAGCCATCGGTTCCTAGTAATCGCAGGGTTTCAACAACGGGTTTTGGTGTTGGAGGCAGAGAGAGCGCGCTTCGAAGCTCGGTGCGCTCCAGGGGAGTATCGCCAATGGCTTGTTTGAGTCTGGCGCTTGCACCTATAGCAATATTGAGGCTATTGCGCTGTGCGTCAGGCAATGCATGCAGGACCGCACCGTAGAGATCGGTGTCGGTGCTCAGTTGCTGCCCTTGTTCATCAAAGGCCTGGTACCTGCCTTCGCGGGTCAATACCAGAACCTTGCGAATGGGGGCCTTTGCGTCACCGATGCTGTCGACCAGCGGTCCGTCAAATGCTTTGTCATGAACGGCGATTCGCACATCGCTCGACCAGCCGGGCAGGCGTTCGAGCGAGCGCAGCGCGAGGGTTTTGGTGTCTGTCGAGTTTACCGAGTGCAAGTACAACCCTTCATAGGCACGGGCGACACGCACCTCTTCGTTGGATTGGTGCGCAAGGTCCAACAGGCGTTTTGGCAGGAGTCCATTATCGACTTCCCAAAGCTCATCGCCGCTGGCACGGCTCAGCAATTCTTGTGCAATGCTCAGAGGCAGCTCTGGCGCCGCCTTTTTGATCGTTCGCAAATGAGGATCAGTGGCTGTCTCCTGTTGGCTATAGCGTGAATCGAACAGCGCGGCGCGGTTCTCTCTGGCGATGTGGCCAAGTTTTTTTCTCAGATGCCTGGCGCGTACATTGATATCGAGCGCCGGGCTGCCGAAGCCTTCATTGAACATCGTCTTGATCTCATTCTGATTGAGACCCTTGAGTGCGCTCACCAGTACGTCGCCATTGTTCAACTGGCCTGCCTGGATCTGCACGACAGGCAAGTCGTCCTTTTTGGAGTATTCCAGTAGTGGGTTTCCTTGAGCGTCGAGCAAGCGTAGTGCCTTCGTGTCCGGCCACATTCCCGTGCTTGTCAGAAGTTGCAGCTGGGTTTGCGGGTCGGCTTTGCGATTCACCAGCGGATCGTCGCTGTCGAGCTGGTCGATCAGGCCCTGAATGTCCTTTTCAATGTTCATCCGCTTGAGCGTGTCGGCCAGCAGGGGTGGCTGTGTGTCGCTGTGAACATGCATCTTGCGCAGTACGTCTTCGTGCGTATTGCTGATGGTCAGCGCCTGGTCGAGCTCCAGATCGGTGAAAGTCTCGACGTTGTGACCCATGCGGCGCGCTACCTTGGCTTTGTCCCAATGAAGGGGGCGATCGAGTTCGGTTTGCCAAGCGCCTGAGCCATTGTGTTTGAGTGCAGGTTTGTAGGCTTCGGGGCGGGTCGGGTGGTCGATTCGATGTTTGCCGGTGACAGGGTCTTCACTGACCCCGTAGCGTTTGTCTTCCAGGGTCAGCAGTGTTTTGCCTTGATGACGATGCAGTCCGAGGTGATCGGGTTTTGAGTCCTCGGGCAGGACCTCAGGATGCTCATAAGAACCGAGATCGGGCAGCCAATAGCGCGCTTCTCCGTTCGGTCGCGTTACTGAACTGAAGCCCTCGACGAACTGCACGATCTCCTTGGGCAGCACATTGCGAAGTTCGGTCGCCGCGATCGCGCCACCCACCGCAAAGGTGCCCAGTTGTACGGCGGATTCCACAGCGCCCATCAAGTGCTCAAAGGCCTCGCGACTTCGGCCCTCGGCCCAGTCAATCACGCTCTCGAAAGTGTCGTCGAGCAACTGGTAAGCCATGTAAGCCAGCATCACCTCGCCAAGGAGCGGCACGAACGGCAGGGCAATGAAGGCCGCAACGTTCAGCAGGATCGAGGCAATTTCGGTGAAGGAGTCCCAGAGTGCCCAGCGGGCTTTTCGGTCGACCGTTGCGGTGGATACCGCGATCACCCGGGCGTCGTTGAGAATCTTGTCGAGTTTGGACTGATACAGATGAGTCCACACATCGCCTTTGATCGGCTTCGATGCGATGTGCAGGTTGGCGCGCTGGTTTGGTTTCTCACGCCAGGTTGGGCGTGGGTCACCTCGCTCCACCGGCTGCCAGGTAATGGATGCAAGCTCGGCATTGAGTTGCGAGAAGAAACGGCCACGATCCTCATGATTGATGAAACGGCTGAAAAACTGTTGATAGTCGGTGGTGCGCAGACGACGTAGCAGTTCTTCGGCGAATGCGGCGGACGATGGGTATTGCTTGATCGGATGTTCGGGATCGTCAGGAATGTAAGCCACGACCCTGACCACCTCACGTGTTTGATCCAGGTCCGGGGAAAACAAAATGATGCCCGTCAGGCGCGTGCTCATGATGGTCAGTTCATGACAGCCCCAGGGCTGACCGTGTAAACGCAGATGGGGCAGGTTGTCCATCACCCCCAGGATCAGTTGATGGACACCGCTGCCCAGCAGTTTTTGCATCTGCGCCATGTGCAGGGCGGCGGTCAGTGCGGTTTTCTGGCTATCGTGAACTTTGGGTTTGAGCAACGCCGCGGCCACCGGATTGCTGATGCCCAGATTGTCCTCCAGATACTCTTTATACCGCTGGCCGATGTCCAGTTCCCGGCACAGGCGGGTGAATCCCGTGATCGGCATCTTTTTCAGTATCAAAGGCAAGGTATCGAAATGCCCGTTGGCAGAGGGCGAGGTGATGTAGGTCGAGGCGGGCTCAAAGGCGTCAGCTTCGGTTTCGGCGCTTTCGAAGTTGTGCAGCGCCGCGTCCAGTAGCGATACCGTCCAGGTGCGCGCGGCCCCGGACTTCAATCGCAGCCATGGGATATGCGCCGGAATGTAGAGACGCAGGAAGGTTTTGCGAACGTCCAGTGTCAGGCCATAGCGGCTCTTGATCTCGGCTTCGAGCAATGATTCAGCAAAATCAGCGGGGCTCTGCAGGTTCGCCATCATCTGATCGACGCGATTCTGGCTTGTCACATGATGGGCGATCAGTTTGCCCAGTTCCGCATGTTGATGGGGCGACGCGTTCTTGAGGCTGGCCGGCAATCGCGGGGTGCTATTGCTCAGTGCTTCACGCCGTTGGGTCGTTGCCTGACGCAGCCAGGGCGGAACGACATTGATCAGGTGCTGGTAGTGGGCGTCCGGCTGGAAAGCCTCAGTCTCTGTCGCAGTGTTTTGGGTGGTCATGGTCAAAGTGGCCCATTCAAGGTGGATGAGGCCATAGGAAAACGTACGGACACCGTCGTGGTGCGGTACTTATTTACCGCACTCGGCGAACAGCTATCGCTTACATCTGAGCAAACCTGCCGCAAACGCTCGCCGCCAGTTAAACTGCGCCTTTGCGACCCTATATGTCGCATTGCCGTAAACCCGGGAAAAACCGGGGTTTGCGCTATAAGAAGTTGTCGCTTGGCGGCAAGGCCGGGCTGAAAACTGTCCTTACAATCCCCCCATCGCTCGCCAGTTTCAGGCGAGTGTTCGTCTTCAGGAGACTCCGATGTCCGTTGAGCACGCTGCGGTACAACGCGCCGATTTCGACCAGGTAATGGTTCCCAACTACGCGCCTGCCGCCTTCATTCCAGTGCGTGGCGAAGGTTCCCGCGTTTGGGATCAGTCCGGTCGCGAGCTGATCGATTTCGCCGGCGGGATTGCCGTAAACGTTCTGGGCCACGCGCATCCGGCGCTGGTTGGCGCCTTGACCGAGCAAGCCAACAAGCTGTGGCACGTGTCCAACGTATTCACCAATGAGCCGGCCTTGCGCCTGGCCCATAAACTGGTTGACGCCACGTTTGCCGACCGTGCCTTCTTCTGCAACTCCGGCGCCGAAGCCAACGAGGCCGCTTTCAAGCTGGCCCGTCGTGTCGGTTTCGACCGTTTCGGCAGCGAGAAGTACGAAATCATCGCCGCGCTCAACAGCTTCCACGGCCGCACCTTGTTCACCGTGAACGTCGGTGGCCAGTCGAAGTACTCCGACGGCTTCGGTCCGAAAATCACCGGCATCACCCACGTCCCGTACAACGATCTGGCCGCCCTGAAAGCCGCTATTTCCGACAAGACTTGCGCTGTGGTGCTGGAGCCGATCCAGGGCGAAAGCGGGGTGATCCCGGCTGAACTCGAATACCTGCAAGGCGCCCGCGAACTGTGCACCGCACACAACGCGCTGCTGGTTTTTGACGAAGTGCAAACCGGCATGGGCCGTACTGGCCATCTGTTTGCCTACCAGCATTACGGCGTGATCCCGGACATCCTGACCAGCGCCAAGAGCCTGGGCGGCGGTTTCCCGATCGCAGCCATGCTGACCACCGAAGACCTGGCCAAGCATCTGGTCGTCGGCACCCACGGCACTACCTACGGCGGTAACCCGCTGGCCTGTGCGGTCGCGGAAGCCGTGATCGACGTGATCAACACCCCGCAAGTGCTGGCCGGCGTCAACGCCAAGCACGACAAGTTCAAGGCACGCCTTGAGCAGATCGGCGAGAAATACGGCCTGTTCACCAAGGTCCGTGGCATGGGCCTGTTGATCGGTTGTGTGCTGAGCGATGCCTGGAAAGGCAAGGCCAAGGACATTTTCAACGCCGCTGAACAAGAAGGCCTGATGGTCCTGCAAGCCGGCCCGGACGTGGTGCGTTTCGCCCCGAGCCTGGTGGTGGAAGATGCCGATATCGATGCTGGCCTGGACCGCTTCGAACGCGCCGCTGCAAAACTGACTCAAGCCTGATAGACCCTTCGACGCCTGACTTTCAGGCGTCGATCCAAATTTTTGTGCCGGGCTGGTTCAAAAGTGTGGGAGCTAGCCTGCTAGCGATGAGGGCCTGATAGCCAACATCATTGTTGCCTGACAGGACGATATCGCTAGCAGGCTAGCTCCCACAGTTGACTCTGAGTTGCTTCAGGGATGGCCCGGGATTTTTTCTACTGTAAGTTCTGAGATTAAGGAGTGACACCATGCTGGTGATGCGCCCCGCGCAAATGGCTGATCTGGGCGAGGTACAGCGTCTGGCTGCGGACAGCCCGATTGGTGTCACTTCCTTGCCGGATGACGTTGAACGCCTGAGCGACAAGATCGCCGCGAGCGAAGCCTCGTTTGCCGCCGAAGTGAGTTTCAACGGTGAAGAAAGCTATTTCTTCGTCCTTGAGGACAGCACCACCGGAAAACTGGTCGGCTGCTCGGCGATCGTAGCGTCGGCCGGTTACTCCGAGCCGTTCTACAGCTTTCGCAATGAAACCTTCGTTCACGCCTCCCGCGAGCTGAAGATTCACAACAAAATCCATGTGCTCTCCCAGTGCCACGACCTGACCGGCAACAGCTTGCTGACCAGTTTCTACGTGCAGCGTGAGCTGGTGGGGTCGCCATGGGCGGAACTCAATTCCCGTGGTCGCTTGCTGTTCGTCGCCAGCCACCCGGAGCGTTTTGCCGATTCGGTGGTGACCGAGATCGTCGGTTACAGCGATGAAAACGGTGACTCGCCGTTCTGGGATGCCATTGGTCGCAACTTCTTCGATCTCAACTACGCAGAGGCCGAACGCCTGTGCGGCTTGAAGAGCCGTACGTTCCTCGCCGAACTGATGCCGCATTACCCGATCTACGTGCCGCTGCTGCCGGACTCCGCGCAGGAAGCGATGGGGCAGGTGCACCCAAGGGCGCAGATCACCTTTGACATCCTGATGCGCGAAGGCTTTGAGACCGATCACTACATCGACATTTTTGACGGCGGCCCGACGCTGCACGCTCGTGTCTCCGGGATCCGCTCGATTGCGCAAAGCCGCGTAGTGCCAGTGAAAATTGGTGAGCCGGCCAAAGGTGTCGGTCGTCAGTACCTGGTGGCAAACGCCCAGTTACAGGATTACCGCGCAGTGTTGCTCGAACTCGACTACGCACCGGGCAAGCCCGTGACCCTGGATCTGGAAGCAGCTGAAGCCTTGGGCGTCGGTGAGGGCGCCAGTGTGCGTCTGGTGGCGGTTTAACGCCGACCTGAAAGCAATCTGCAAAGCAGCGAAGTTTCGCGGGTAGCGTTGGCGGCCCGTTTGAGGAGATAGCATGATCGTTCGTCCCGTACGCAGCAGCGATTTACCCGCTCTGATCGACCTGGCCCGTAGCACTGGCACCGGCCTGACCACCTTGCCGGCCAATGAAGAGCGCCTGGCCCATCGGGTTGGCTGGGCCGAGAAGACCTTTCGCGGCGACGCCGGGCGAGCCGATGCGGACTACCTGTTCGTACTCGAAGACGACAACGGTCGGGTGGTGGGCATCTCCGCCATCGCTGGCGCTGTCGGTCTGCGTGAGCCGTGGTACAACTTTCGCGTTGGCTTGACCGTCAGCGCCTCCCAGGAACTGAACATCTATCGCGAAATTCCGACGTTGTTCCTGGCCAATGACCTGACCGGCAACTCTGAACTGTGCTCTCTGTTCCTGCACGCCGATTACCGCACTGGCCTGAACGGCCGCATGCTGTCCAAGGCGCGGATGCTGTTCATCGCCGAATTCCCGCAGCTGTTCGGCAACAAGATTATTGCCGAGATGCGTGGCGTCTCCGATGACGCCGGCCGTTCGCCGTTCTGGGAAAGCCTGGGACGACATTTCTTCAAGATGGAATTCAGCCAGGCCGATTACCTGACCGGTGTGGGCAACAAGGCGTTCATCGCCGAACTGATGCCGAAATTCCCGCTGTACACCTGCTTCCTGTCGCCGGATGCGCGCAACGTGATCGGTCAGGTTCACCCCGATACCGAGCCCGCACTGTCGATGCTCAAGAGCGAAGGTTTCAGCTATCAGGGCTATGTCGACATCTTCGACGCAGGTCCTGCAATCGAATGCGAAACCGGCAAGATCCGTGCGGTACGCGACAGCCAGGCGCTGGTGCTGGCCATCGGCACACCGGGTGACGACGCAACGCCATTCATTATTCATAACCGCAAGCGCGAAGACTGCCGCATCACCGCCGCACCCGCACGCTTCGCCGCGGGCACCCTGGTGGTCGATCCGCTGACCGCCAAACGTCTTCAACTCAACGCTGGCGATCAAGTGCGCGCTGTGGCGTTGTCCGCTGCTCGGGAGTCGAAATAATGAAGTCGCTATACATCGCAGGCGAATGGCTGGCCGGCCAGGGCGAAGCCTTTGAATCACTGAACCCGGTGACCCAGCAAGTGCTGTGGTCCGGGACCGGCGCCACCGTTGATCAGGTTGAATCGGCCGTGCAAGCCGCGCGTCAGGCATTTCCTGCCTGGGCTCGTCGCACGCTGGAGGAGCGTATTTCGGTGCTGGAAGCGTTTGCTGGCGCGCTGAAAAACCACGCTGACGAACTGGCCCGCACGATTGGCGAAGAAACCGGAAAACCCCTGTGGGAAGCGGCGACCGAAGTCACGAGCATGGTTAACAAGATTGCGATCTCTGTGCAGAGCTATCGCGAACGCACCGGCGAGAAGAGTGGCCCGCTGGGTGACGCCACCGCCGTGTTGCGTCACAAGCCTCATGGCGTGGTCGCCGTGTTCGGTCCTTACAACTTTCCGGGTCACTTGCCGAACGGCCATATCGTGCCGGCCCTGCTGGCCGGTAACAGCGTGCTGTTCAAGCCGAGCGAGCTGACGCCGAAAGTCGCCGAACTGACGGTCAAGTGCTGGATCGAAGCAGGCCTGCCGGCCGGCGTACTGAACCTGCTGCAAGGCGCTCGTGAAACCGGTATCGCCCTAGCAGCGAACCCGGGCATCGATGGCCTGTTCTTTACCGGTTCCAGCCGCACCGGCAATCACCTGCACCAGCAATTTGCCGGTCGTCCGGACAAAATCCTCGCGCTCGAGATGGGTGGCAATAACCCGTTGGTCGTCGATCAGGTCGCTGATCTCGATGCCGCCGTTTACACCATCATCCAGTCGGCATTCATTTCTGCCGGTCAGCGCTGCACCTGCGCGCGCCGCTTACTGGTACCACAAGGTGCCTGGGGCGACTCGTTGCTGGCGCGCCTGGTGGCGGTCAGCTCGGCGATTGAAGTCGGCGCTTTCGATCAGCAACCGGCGCCCTTCATGGGGTCAGTGGTTTCCCTTGGTGCCGCCAAAGCATTGATGGATGCCCAGGAACATCTGTTGGCCAATGGCGCCGTGACACTGCTGGAAATGACTCAGCCACAGGCCCAGTCGGCTTTGCTGACGCCGGGCATTCTGGATGTGACCGCCGTGGCCGATCGTCCTGACGAAGAACTGTTCGGCCCGTTGCTGCAAGTGATCCGCTACGCTGATTTTGAAGCAGCCATCGCTGAAGCCAATGACACTGCATACGGGTTGGCGGCGGGGCTGCTGTCTGATTCCGAAGCGCGTTATCAGCAGTTCTGGCTGGAAAGCCGCGCCGGTATCGTCAACTGGAACAAGCAACTGACGGGTGCAGCAAGCAGCGCGCCTTTCGGTGGCGTCGGCGCCTCGGGCAACCATCGTGCGAGCGCCTACTACGCAGCGGATTACTGCGCGTACCCGGTAGCCTCGCTGGAAACCCCGAGCCTGGTGCTGCCTGCGACCCTCACGCCTGGCGTGAAAATGGCGTGATGCCTATCGCGGGCAAGCCCGCTCCCACAGTGATTGGGTGGAACACAAAATGTGTGAACACCTCCGAACGTGTGGGAG
>NZ_JBOIBY010000614.1:0-5577 GCF_050739655.1 Pseudomonas sp.
CGCTCGGCCTGTTGAGTGGTGGGGGTGTACGCAGAACAACTGTAGGAGCCGGCTTGTTGGCGATGGCGGCTTCGAATTCGCCATCGCCAGCAAGCCGGCTCCTACGGATTTGTGTCGTACCCACGAGCTATTTGCACATGCAACACCTGGGGGAGCTGGCTTGCCGGCGATGGCGTCCTCACTACCGCCATCGCCAACAAAGCCGGCTCCTACGGATTTGTGTTGTACCTACGATCTATTTGCACATGCAAAACCTGTGGGAGCTGGCTTGCCAGCGATGGACGTGAACGATGACGCTGGCTGCCTGAATAAACGCGTTGCCTGGACGTTTTTCGCGGGCAAGCACCGCTCCTACAGGAGAAGCCGGTTCTGGCCCTGGCCCTGGCCGTTGCTTTTGCTTTTGCTTTTGATCTTGATCTGCGCCGTCGGATGGACACCGGAGCGAGGGGATGCCGAGCCTAAGCGAGGCACCGGACGTCAGGTGATTAAAGCGCTTGGTTACTTGGCGCTTTTCCAAGTAACCCGCCGTAAGGGCGGACCATAAGCCGCCGTTACCGAAGAAACGGATATGTACTCAATCAAAAAATCCCGGCCAACTCCCGAACCTCAACCAACTGACCCAACCGACTGCGCGTACGCGCCAGATCAATGGCATCCCCATCCAGGCTTTCACGCAAAGAACATTGCCCAAGCAGAATCAGATGCTTGTCCTGATCGTACAAAACGTCCACCAGATTGATGAAGCGCTGCTGGGCGGCGATGGAGCAGTCAGCCAGGTTAGGCAATTGATCGATGATCCAGTGATCGAAGCGCCGGCACAGTTCCAGGTAATCCATGACCGCCGTAGGTTGGTCGCACAGATCGCCGAAGTTAAAGCCTACGACACGCCCTTCACAGTAGCGGGCGGGCAGGTGACGTGTGCCGACGGGTAGGGCGATGGCCGGCGCATTGGCCTCGGGCAGATTGGCCGCCTGACGCTGCGCATCGGTGGCGGGCCAGACATATTGGCCTTGGGTAAACAGTTGCTGCGCGTGGTTTCTGGCCTGGCTGCGGTAGTCATGTGGCCCACCGACTTCCATGACCTGCATGCGCGCGTTGATCAGATCGATCACCGGTTTGAATCGCGCGTGGTAAAGCGGGTTGGGCAGCAGGCCTTCCGGGGCGTAGTTCGAGGTGACCAGCAACAGGATGCCTCGACGAAACAGCGCCTTGAACAACCGCGTTATCAACATCGCGTCGCCGATGTCGTGCACGTGAAACTCATCGAAGCACAGCACCCGGCAGTCGCTGAGCAGTTCATCGAGGGTGGTGGCCAGCGCGTCCGGTTGATCGCGATGGTTGTGCATCCCATGGTGCAGCCGGGCAAAAAACTCGTGGAAGTGCAGGCGTTGCTTCTGTGCAAGAGGAATGGCCTGGAAAAAGCCGTCGAGCAGCCAGCTTTTGCCACGGCCCACGGCGCCATGCAGATAAAGACCGGGAAGCGTCTTGGCACCGGCACCGAGCAATGAGGTGGCGTGCTGGGCCATGCAGCCGATCACCCGTTGCTGGCTATGGCTGAGGGTGTAGCCCTGGGCGAGCGCCTTGTGGTGAAAGTAGTCGTGGATGACCCGATCGCCCGTCGAGCCGCTGGCGAGCGCAGTCGATGCCTTGCCGAAGAGACGGCGCAACGATGGCCAGCGCGGTGTGAGGCGCGAATGCTTGGTCGGTCGAACGGCCACTGTGATGTCATCCCGTAAATTTCTGGCAGGCTCCCCGAGCTGCGGCGGCATAGTTTAACCAAAGGGGCATTTTTGCTTCCAGTTGTGTCGAGGAAATGTGGCTGCAATTGGACAAAATGTTGCTGTATGTACAGGTTCCATCAGCGTCTCTATCTGGCGTTGCTCAAAAAGATCAATGGAAGCCACTGATCGCGGTCGAATTTCACGGTTCCGGTGGACGTGCCGATGAGCGACTACAGTAATTGGTTCAGGGGATTAGCCGTTACATGAGCGCCTTGAAAAAGAGCACGTACATCCAATTTCTTCGTCCACGGCTGCGGCACTATCCCAACTGCTCCCGGCGTTTCAATGCCGGGGATTAGCGTTTGTTTTTTGCCCCTCATGTTGTCTTGCCGGAGTGCTTCGTCATGTCTGAATCCCTTTCACTCGACACACCGTCGCGGGGCTTCGAAGAAGTCGTGACGTTGATCGTCAAGCACCGGGTCAAGGCCGGCTTTGAAGCGCCTTATGAAGCCTGGCTGCGCAATATCGTCAAGGTGGCGGGGCAGAGCGTGGGGCATTTGGGCGTGGACGTGGTGCGCGGCAAGCACGCTGGCCTGGACACGTACACCTGCGTGCTGCGCTTTTGTTCCACCGAGGCCATGCAGCGCTGGCTCGACTCACCGCAACGCCAGACGCTGGTCGACGAAGCCACGCCCATGCTGGCCGACGGCGATCAGACCGAGGTCAATCCGGTCAACGAATTCTGGTTCACGGCACCGTCCGATGCCGCCTCGCCGCCACCTCGCTGGAAGCAGGCCGTGGTCACGTTGCTGGTGATCCTGCCGCACACCTTGCTGGTGCCGCTGCTCTGGGGACCGCTGCTGCGACTCAACACTTTCCTGTCCAGTTACGTGGTCGCCACGTTTCTGATCACCCTGACCATCGTGCTGTCCGTGGTGTACGTCTTCATGCCGCTGGCCACGCGTGTTTTTGCACCGTGGCTGGAAGCCGGCCAATCCCATTCCACTTCGTCTTAAGGAACCGTGATGAACGCCGATCTGATTCTGTTCAATGGTCAATTTCATACCGTCGACCGTGAAAAACCGCTCGCCAGCGCCGTAGCGATCAGCGAGGGCCGTTTTGTCGCGGTGGGCAGCGATGCCGAGGCCATGGCGTTGCGCGGATCGGGCACGCAAGTGATCGACCTCAAGGGCCGCTGCGTGATTCCCGGCCTCAACGACTCACACTTGCACCTGATCCGTGGCGGCTTGAACTACAACCTCGAATTGCGCTGGGAAGGTGTGCCGTCACTGGCTGATGCCCTGCGCATGCTTAAGGAGCAAGCCGATCGCACGCCGACGCCGCAGTGGGTGCGGGTGGTGGGGGGCTGGAACGAATTTCAGTTCGCTGAAAAACGCATGCCGACCCTTGAAGAACTCAATCAGGCCGCGCCCGACACACCGGTGTTTGTCCTGCACCTGTATGACCGCGCCTTGCTTAACCGTGCTGCGCTGCGCGTGGCGGGCTACACCCGCGATACGCCGAACCCGCCGGGCGGTGAAATTGTCCGCGATGCCAATGGCAACCCGACCGGCATGCTGGTGGCGCGACCCAACGCGATGATTCTCTACTCGACCCTGGCGAAGGGGCCGAAGTTGCCCCTGGAATATCAGGTCAACTCCACGCGCCAGTTCATGCGCGAGCTCAATCGCCTGGGCCTGACCAGCGCCATCGATGCTGGCGGCGGTTTCCAGAATTATCCGGACGATTATCAGGTGATCGAACAGTTGGCCAAGGACCAGCAACTGACCGTACGCATCGCCTACAACCTGTTCACCCAGAAGCCCAAGGAAGAGCTGACCGACTTCAAGAACTGGACCAACAGCGTGCAGTTGCATCAGGGCGACGATTACCTTCGTCACAACGGCGCCGGGGAAATGCTGGTGTTCTCGGCAGCGGACTTCGAGGACTTCCTCGAACCGCGCCCGGACCTGCCGCAAACCATGGAAGACGAGCTTGAGCCGGTGGTGCGGCACCTCGTCGAACAGCGCTGGCCGTTCCGTTTGCACGCCACCTACAACGAATCCATCAGCCGCATGCTCGACGTGTTCGAGAAGGTCAACCGCGACATTCCGTTCAACGGTTTGCCATGGTTCTTCGACCACGCCGAAACCATTACCCCGCAGAACATCGAACGGGTGAGGGCGTTGGGTGGCGGCATTGCGATCCAGGATCGCATGGCGTTTCAGGGCGAATACTTCGTCGAACGCTATGGCGCCAAGGCGGCCGAAGCCACGCCGCCGATCAGGCGCATGCTGGCCGAAGGCGTGCCGGTGGGCGCGGGCACCGACGCCACGCGGGTGTCGAGTTACAACCCGTGGACCTCGTTGTACTGGATGGTCAGCGGCCGCACCGTCGGTGGCATGGAACTGCATGCTGAAGGACTGTCACGCCAGACCGCGCTGGAACTGTTCACCCACGGCAGTGCCTGGTTCTCGTCGGAGCAGGGCAAGAAGGGCCAGATCAAGGTCGGGCAACTGGCGGATATCGCCGCCTTGAGTGCGGATTTTTTCAGCGTCGACGAAGAAGCGATCAAGTGGATTGAGTCGGTGTTGACGGTGGTCGGCGGCAAGGTGGTGTACGCCGCCGGTGACTTCGAAAAACTTGGCCCGGCGAGCGTTCCGGTGCTTCCGGACTGGTCGCCGGTGGTGAAAGTGCCTGGCCACTGGCGGCCGAATTCGCCGCTGCAAGCACAGGTCCATCAGTGCAGTGGTCCGTGCGCGGTGCATACCCACAGCCATGAACGGGCGCGCCTGTCGAATGCGCCAGTAAGTGATTTCGCCGGATTCTGGGGCGCCTTTGGCTGCTCGTGTTTTGCCTTCTGATTCATAAAAAAGCGCCGGTCCCTGAGGCCGGCGCTGCAAGCAACATTCATCCACCTAGGAGTTACTTATGAGCAACGTTCCATACAAGCGCCTGAACAAAGACGATGCCGTTGTGCTGCTGGTCGACCACCAGACCGGCCTGATCTCGCTGGTACAGGATTTCTCGCCAAACGAATTCAAGAACAACGTGCTGGCCTTGGGTGATATCGCCAAGTTCTTCAACCTGCCAACGGTGCTGACCACCAGCTTCGACCAGGGTCCAAACGGCCCGATCGTGCCGGAACTCAAGGCGCAGTTCCCTGACGCTCCGTTCATTGCTCGCCCGGGCCAGATCAACGCCTGGGACAACGAAGATTTCGTCAAGGCTGTGAAGGCCACCGGTCGCAAGCAACTGATCATCGCCGGTGTCGTGACGGATGTCTGCGTGGCGTTCCCGACCTTGTCGGCGCTGGCTGAAGGTTTTGATGTGTTTGTGGTGACTGATGCTTCCGGCACCTTCAACACTACCGTGCAACAAGCGGCCTGGGCGCGTATGTCGGCGGCGGGTGCTCAGCTGCTGAACTGGTTCTCGGTGGCTTGCGAGCTGCAAGGTGACTGGCGCAATGACATGGAAGGCCTGGCCAATCTGCTGTCGGAGCGTATTCCTAACTACCGTAATTTGATTAACAGCTACACCACGTTTACTGCCAAGTAAGCTTTTGGTTCGACGTTAGTAAAAATGCCCGCCTTGTTGCGGGCATTTTTTTGGCGGCCTTAGAGCCGACCGCGATTTTTGATTGTGTACATATCCGTTGCTGCGGTAATGGCGGCTTATGGTTTCGCTTTTACAGCGAGTCCCTTTTGGCAAACGCCCCAAAAGGAACCAAAAGGTCTCGCCCCTTTCGTACGGCCCCTCGCTAAAGCTCGGGGTTCCTTCGCTCCGGCATTCATCCGGGGGCATCGCCCTCCGGTTGGCTTCGCTGGCACCTACATGCGATGAGTTCGACTGCGTC
>NZ_JBOIBY010000615.1:0-2312 GCF_050739655.1 Pseudomonas sp.
GTAGCAAGAACCGCCCGTTCCCAAATAGCCATTGTTTGAGATTGCCAAACGGGTGCTCCACGATGGATCTGCGTCGCTCCATCATCTCTGGATGCAGTTGCATCCGCTGTGCCATACGCTCAAAGGCTTCCTCTTGTGCGTGACGTGAGACATAGCGGCGCTGAGCCGTTGTACATTGGGCTTTCAGCGCACATCC
The DNA here is from genome assembly GCF_050739655.1 of Pseudomonas sp. Lineage (GTDB taxonomy): Bacteria > Pseudomonadota > Gammaproteobacteria > Pseudomonadales > Pseudomonadaceae > Aquipseudomonas. The sequence continues at coordinate 197 of NZ_JBOIBY010000615.1, forward strand.
AGCGCAGTCGCTGACTGCCGCCTGGTAGATCCGGTCGCCTTTGTAACGCTGCTTCAGGGTTAGCCATTGACCTGCCGGGCACTGGTATCGATCCTGTTCAGCGTCATAGGTAAAGTCCTGGCGCTCGAATAATGTCTCTCCGCCTGGGTTCGAAGTTCGGTTTGGCGGCACGTACACGGTAATGGAGGCCTCCTCGCACGCCTGGAATTGCTGGCCATTTGAGTAGCCCATATCGGCTGTCACGGTCAGCGTGTCCTGCCCCAGTTCGGCCTTGGCAGCTTTAGCTATGGGTTCAAGCTGTTTGCGGTCGTCACCATCTTGCGTCACCTCATGGTGCAAAATCAGACAGTGCTCTGCGTCCACGGCTGTTTGCACGTTATAGGCAACACGCGCCCCCTTTGGCGTGCGCATCATTCGGGCATCGCTTTCGTGCGTGTTGAATTGCTCCAGCCCCATCGACTTCATCAAAGCTTGGCAACTACGGTTGTCTTGCTGCTTGGCCTCAAGCTTCGCCAGTGCCGCCTTGATCGCAGTGCGATCGACCACTTGCTCGCCCTCTGCTTTATCAGCGGCATCCAGGTCAGCCAGGTATTGGGCGATCCGCTTATCCAGCTTCTCCTCCTGACGCTTGAGCTGATTCAAATTCAGGTGGCGTCGCGAGGAAGCGACTGCCTGAAACTTACTGCCGTCGATCGCAACCAGATCACCCGCAATCAAGCCGACGGATCGGCAGAACTGCACAAAAGCTCGGCACGTCGTAACGAAAGCTACTTTGTTGTTCTTGCGAAAGTCGGCGATGGTTTTGAAGTCGGGTTTAAGCCGGTTGATCAACCACATCACTTCGATGTTGCGCTGGCACTCAGCTTCTAGGCGCCGCGACGAGCGAATGCGCTGAAAATAGCCGTAGAGATAGAGTTTCAGCTGATCGGCGGGGTCGTAAGCAGGGCGCCCAGTGGCCTTGGGCTGAGCCTTCTCAAAACCGAGCTGGCCCAGATCGAGCTTGGCGACATACAGGTCGATGACCCGTACGAGGTGATCTTCAGGGATCAGTTCCTCCAGCGAGACCGGGAACAGACTGGTCTGGCTGCGGGACTCTCCTTGGATGTAGGCCATAACGAAAAATGCTCCGTATCTTTCGATACGGAGCATTCTCTTAAAGGGCCGGACAGATTGCTAGGTTTTCACACAGTCTGACAAGGGCCTTTTTGCTTTTCTGCAGACAAAAAAAGGGGCGGTTTGACCCGCCCGCATTTTTTCCCTATTCCCTGTGTTCCTTTTCATCGTCCTGATGAATCGCTTCCTGCGATGTCCTTTCCCTTCATCCTTGGAGGGCGTGTCTGTCCGTCGACACAGCCTGAATATTAGAGCTTTCCCCTCCGGGATCAATCGCCCCCTGGTGCGAAATCCAACTGTCACACTTCATCAACAATAAAAAATATTCTTATAAATCAAAATTATAGATTCGATAAGCGCTCAACATAGACGAATGTCAGGGTGTAAAAATAACGAACACTTACGCAAGAGTACGCCAAGGCTTACAGCACGAAAGCACAATACCGAGCGGACTCTGTTCCCCCGGGCCAGGCAAAAAAAAACCCCGAGCCGATCGGGGTTTTTTATGCCATCGCAGTGAGTGCCTTACTGGAACAGCGACTCACTCGACAGACCATTTTTTTCCAGGATCTCGCGCAGCCGCTTCAAGCCTTCCACCTGGATCTGTCTGACCCGTTCCCGGGTCAGGCCAATTTCCAGGCCCACGTCTTCAAGGGTGCTGCTTTCATGACCGCGCAGGCCGAAGCGGCGTACCACCACCTCGCGTTGCTTGTCGGTCAGTTCCGAGAGCCATTGATCGATGCTCTGGGACAGGTCGTCGTCCTGCAACAGTTCACATGGATCGGTTGGGCGGTCGTCCGTCAGGGTGTCCAGCAGGGTTTTGTCCGAATCCGGCCCCAGCGAGACGTCGACCGAGGAAACCCGCTCATTAAGGCCAAGCATACGCTTGACCTCTCCCACCGGTTTTTCCAGCAGGTTGGCGATTTCTTCGGGTGAGGGTTCATGGTCGAGTTTTTGCGTCAGCTCCCGCGCGGCGCGCAGGTACACATTCAACTCCTTGACC
>NZ_JBOIBY010000616.1:0-7148 GCF_050739655.1 Pseudomonas sp.
GACGCAGTCGAACTCATCGCATGTAGGTGCCAGCGAAGCCAACCGGAGGGCGATGCCCCCGGATGAATGCCGGAGCGAAGGAACCCCGAGCTTTAGCGAGGGGCCGTACGAAAGGGGCGAGACCTTTGCTTCCTTTGGGGCGTTTGCCCAAGGGAGTCGGCCGTCAGGGCGAAACCATAAGCCGCCGTTACTGCAGCAACGGATATGTACACAACACAACACAACACAACGCAACTACACCCGAGGCCCAACCAAAACCCCGGTATAACGCGCCAAAAACACCCCAAACGCCAAACACCAAAGCAACGCCGACGCCCCCAGACCAAACCCGGAAAACGGCACCAGAAACACCCGCAACAACCCCGCCAGCAGAACAAGCCCAAACCCCACAACTATCGCTCTCGACGGCAACAACGGCCGCCCCGTATGCCCCAAACTGACCCGAGCAATCATCGCCAACACCAACCCACCAATCCCCCCCACCGCCAGCGAATGAGTCGCCAAGCTCTGTTGCGACATCAGGCCCGCATGCCACAACGCCATGGCAAAAACCGCCACCACCAGCCAGACATAAGACAGATACAACGACCACAACAGCGGCACACGCCACATGCCCCGGTCATGCCAACGCCACAGACGAAACAGATGCAAAGCGCTCATCAGCACAAACACCGCTCCCAACCAAAGCCTGGGCACGTCATGCAAGCCGAGGGCGAATGTCAGCGCTACAAACAAGCCGCTTACCATCAGGACCCGGGTCGGCCATGGGTTGGCCGCGGGCACCGCCGGACGATTCAAACCACGCTGGATAAAGAACGGAATCACTCGTCCGCCGATCACACTCATCAGCGCAGCCACCAGCCACAACGCAGCCAGCACACCACGCCGTTGCAGGCCGACGTCGTCGATCCACAAGCCCCAAAGCGTCAGGGCCTGACACCCGGCCAACAGCGTGATCATCAGCAAGATCGGATAGTTATCGCGCTTGCCGGCGGCCACCAGGTCACGACCCAGAAACCACGCCAACAACGGCAGGAAGGGAATCTGCAACAGCAGCAACAACACAGGAGAAACGGGGAGTAACCATGCCAGTCGAGCCAACAGCCAGACCGCCACCAGCCCGATCAACCACCAGCCCCTGAGCCCAGGTCGACCGGTCCAGTTCGGCACTGCCGTCAGCAAGAATCCAGCAATGATTGCCACGGCAAAGCCGAAAGGCATTTCGTGTCTATGCCAGGCGAGCATGCCGCCCACCGGTTGCGCACCGGGCAATCGGCCGTACAACCACAGGGCCCAGATCGCTATCGCCAGCGCAGCGAACGTAGCCCCCGCCAGAAAGAACGGGCGAAACCCAAGACTGAAGAGTGGTAAAGCAGCCAGTTTGCGCATCAGGCCATCGCCACGGACGTTGGTTTACTCAACCGATGTTGGGACAGCAGGCGCATGACATAGCCGATTTTCAGCAGGGTTGGCCCGATGATGGTCATGGCATGCAACGACACCTGCGCCAGGATCGACAGATGGCCGCCGTACAGGTAAGCGCCGTAGATACCGGCCAGCAGCATCGCTAGGCCAACGCCAAGCACTTGGTTGGAAAGTTGCAGAACATTCTGAGGATTGCTGAAGAAATGGAACATTTACCGTACTCCTGTAGCAGTTCAGTTGTACGGGAGAGGTATCAAGTCTCGTGCCAGATATTCAGCCCCTATAAATCAGCATCTTGAAAGAAAACATGTCATATAGACTCCACCAACATCTGGTCGTATAGACACGGATAGATGTCATTATGACTATCATGATCGATTAGAGAGGTTGTAGGAGCGAGCTTGCTCGCGATGGACTTGAGAGCACCGCGTTTATCCAATTAACACGCGGTATCGTTAACCACCATCGCGTGCAAGCTCGCTCCTACAGGTGAGGCGATCTACGGCAGCACCAGACACGCACAGGCTGGCTACGCTGATAATCCAGCATGCTAAAACCTGCCAAGGAGACCCGCCATGCTCCACGCTCAAAACAAAATCACGCCCTGCCTGTGGTTCGATAGCCAGGCCGAAGAGGCCGCGAAATTCTATTGCGCGATATTCGATCATTCGAAGATCACCGCCATCACGCACTATGGCAAGGCCGGTCAGGAGGTCCATGGTCATCCGGAGGGCTCAGTATTGACGGTCAGCTTCGAACTCGACGGACATACATTCACCGGCCTCAACGGAGGTCCGAATTTCAAGTTCAACGAGGCGATCTCGCTTCAGGTCAACTGCCAGACGCAGGAGGAAGTCGATCACTTCTGGGGACGGCTGTCCGATGGCGGACCGGCTGAGGCGCAGCAATGTGGCTGGCTCAAGGACAAATACGGTGTGTCCTGGCAGATTGTGCCGGTGGTGATGATGGAAATGCTCAAGGACCCTGACACGACAAAATCCCAACGCGCGATGGCCGCAATGATGGAGATGAAAAAGCTCGATATCGCCGCGTTGCAACAAGCCTTTAACGGTGAGAGCTAATACACTGCGTGGCTGATCTCTCAAGGACTGACCATGAAGCTCTCCAAGTCCAGGGGGCCCGACAAGGCCCCGCAGTTCTGGCGCGATGACGCCCTGCCCTTCATCGAAGCCCGTGCAATCGCCGACGGGCGCGAGGTCTGTTACACCCGGCATTCCCACGAGCATTTTTCCATCGGTGCGATCACTGCCGGACGCAGTACCTACATCCATGAGCAATCGCAATGGGAGGTCGGTGCCGGCACTGTCGTGTTGATGAATCCTGGCGATGTCCACGCCTGCAACCCGATCGATAACCAGCCCTGGTCGTACCTGATGCTGTACGTCGATAGCGCATGGCTTACCGACTTGCAGCATCAACTGGGGTTCAGCGATGACCTGGCGTTTCGCCGCTTCGCGACCACCCACAGTCAGGACGAAGGCTTGTTTACCGGCCTCAAGGATTTGTATGAAGTGCTGGTCGATCAACAACAGGACGTGATGGGCAAGCACAGCGCGGCCGTTGAGTTTTTCAGTGACGTGCAGCTGCGACTCAACCCGGCCGAACCACCGCTGCGCGAACCGAACTTCAAGCTTGAACGCGCTGCCGATTTCATTCGCGAGCACTGCACGCAAGTCCTCAAGCTCGAAGACATTTGCGAAGCGGCCCAATTGTCACCGTCGTACTTGATCCGCGCGTTCAAGCAGCATTACGGCATGACACCCCACGCGTTCCTGGTCAACCGGCGTATTCAGTTCGCCCAGGACCAGCTACGCAACGGCAAGCTGATCGCCGACGTGGCACTGGAAGCGGGATTTGCCGATCAGGCGCATTTCCAACGGGCGTTCAAGCAGCATCTGGCGGCGACGCCTGGGCAATATCGCGGCTGAAAAAGTGATTAGGGCAACACCAGGTACACCGCACTCACTGCCAGTAACGACGCCATGACCCGGTTGAACCAGCGCATGCCTGCCGGGTTGTTCAGATAGCCGCGCAAAAACGTCCCGGCGTATGCCCAGCAACCGACCGACACATAGCAGATCACCAGGTAAACCGCCGCGAACTGCCAGACCAGACGTGCCTCGCCATCGGCGACAAATGCGCCCATGCCAGCCACACACGCCAGCCAGGCCTTGGGATTGAGCCATTGCATCACCGCGCCATACATCATCGACGGCGCACGGCCCGAATCCTGGGTTTCAAGCTTGCCGTTATCGGCAGCCAGTTTGAAAGCCATGTACAGCAGGAACGCCACGCCGGCCCACTGCACCACCTGAGTCATGGCCGGCCAAAGCTGCAACAACTCATGCATACCAAGCCCCATCAGCACCAGCAGCAACACAAACCCCAGGGTCGCCCCGGCCACATGTCGCTGACTGGCCTTGAAGCCAAACCGCGCCCCGGAACTCAACGCCACGATATTCACCGGGCCCGGCGTAATTGAAGCGGCCAACGCAAACGCGGCCATGGACATGATCAAACTCATCGCACACCTGCTCTCAAGTCAATTGAACCAGGCCCCAAGGTAAAGAGGCCTGCGGTGGGCGTATTGAAGAAAACTACCCTTTGGGCAGCCGGCTATGAGTAGTAGCTCACCACCCTTTTCACCTTCACCAACGCGGCGCGCAGTGAATCCATATCCACCGAACCTAATGCCAGGCGAATAGCGTGGGGTACATGGGCGGTGATCGCAAAGGGTTCGGCGGGCGACACCGACACCTGTTCGCGCATCAATGCCATGGCGATCTGATCGGCCCGGGCGTCCTCCTGCAACGGCAGCCAGATGAAATATGAAGACGGATGGCTGATGACCTTGAGCCCCGCCAATACCTCGCGGGCCAAGGTTTGCCGGGCTTGGGCGTCCGCACGCTTGTGCGCTTCCAGTTTTTGGACGGTGCCGTCGTCGAGCCAGGCCGTGGCAATGGCCGTCATCACGCCCGGCGTGTTCCAGGTGGTCGCCATGATGGTGCGTTCAAAACCCGCGATCCATCGGGACGGTGCGGCCACAAACCCGACGCGCAATCCGGTGGCGATGTTTTTTGATAAACCGGATACGTACACGGTTCTTTCCGGGGCCATTTGCGCCAGAGGCGGTGGCGCGTTGTCGGCGAGAAAAGCATAGGCCGCGTCTTCGATGATCGTCAGGTCATGCTGGCGAGCAATGGCCACCAGGCGTTTACGCTGATCCGCGCCCATCACCCAGCCCAGGGGGTTGTGCATGGTCGGCATCGAGTACACGGCGCGCACTGGACGACTGCGGCACAGTGTGTCCAGGGCTGATAAATCGGGGCCTTTGTCCGTGACGGGAATGGGCAGGACTTCAAGGTGCAGCGTTTCGGCCAGCGTCTTGAACCCCGGATAAGTCAGCGCGTCGGCGGCGATCACATCGCCAGGCTTGAGCAGCGTCATCATCACCACCGCCAGGCCATGTTGAGCGCCACTGACGATCAACACCTGTTCGGCGGGAACATTCAGGCCGCGATCAACCAGATGGCGAGCGACCGAGGCCCGCTCATGCAGGCGCCCCGCGTGGGGCTGGTAACGCAGCAACGACTCCAGGTCGCCGGACAACGCAAGCTGACGTAACGCATTGCGTAGCAGGTCCGCTTGACCGGGCAATGACGGGTAATTGAAGTTGAGGTCAATCATTCCCGCCGCTACCACCGACTGGGAAATGCCTTGGCCAGGCGGCAGTGACGTCTCCCGCACAAAAGTCCCGCGACCGGTTTCGCCGCTGACCAGCCCCATCCTTTCGAGCTCGGCATATACCCGGCTGGCAGTGACCAGCGCCAACCCTTGCTCAGTGGCGAGCTGGCGGTGAGTCGGCAGGCGCGTCCCCGGCGGCAAACGGCCCGAGCGAATGTCGGCGGCGAAGTTGTCTACCAGGCTCTTGTAGCGGGATCGAGGCATGTCGCGATGTATCCATGACAATTTTTTGATTGTCTCGATAGTCAACCCTACGATGACTTTCATGCAACCAGACAATGAGCGTGAAGCAAATGGAACGGACCTCGAACCTGCAAAACCGGACGCTGGAAGGCAATGCCAGCGGCTGGATCAATGGCCTGATCGGCGTAGTGATTTTCAGCGGTTCGCTCCCGGCAACACGGGTGGCGGTGCTTGAATTCGATCCGGTATTCCTGACCGTGGCCCGCGCCACCATCGCCGCGATGCTGGCGCTGTGTCTGTTGCTGATGTTCAAGGAGCGACGTCCGGCGCGCCCTCAGCTTGTGCCGCTGATCATCGTCGCGCTCGGTGTGGTGGTAGGGTTTCCATTGCTGACGGCCCTGGCATTGCAGTATGTAACGTCTGCGCATTCGATCGTGTACGTCGGCCTGCTGCCTCTCGCCACCGCGGTGTTCGGCGTGTTGCGAGGTGGCGAACGCCCGCGACCGGTATTCTGGATTTTCTCGATATTGGGCAGTCTGCTGGTGGTCGGGTTCGCCTTGTCTCAAGGCCTGACCGCTTCGCCACAAGGCGACATCCTGATGCTGTTGGCGATCCTGGCCTGCGGCCTCGGATATGCCGAAGGCGCTAAGTTGTCCCGCTCGCTCGGCGGTTGGCAGGTGATCTCCTGGGCGCTGGTGCTGGCGTTGCCGGTCATGGCCGCGCTGACGTGGTGGCGGATGCCGGCGTCGTTCGGTGCAATCAGCACGCCCGCGTGGTTCAGCCTGGCCTACGTTTCGCTGTTCAGCATGTTGATCGGCTTCGTCTTCTGGTATCGCGGGCTGGCCCAGGGCGGGATCGCCGCCGTCGGCCAGCTGCAGTTGCTTCAGCCTTTCTTTGGCCTGGCACTGGCGGCGACCTTGCTGCACGAACAGGTCAGCCTTGGCATGCTCGGTGTGACGGTCGCAGTGATCCTCTGCGTCGTCGGTGCGAAGAAATTCGCCAAGTGATGGGCATGACATTCGCTCCCCCGTGTACGGCAATTTACACCCATGACTGTATGGGTCATGGGTATCGGCTCTTGTGATAAAAATACCGGTCTCGCAACAGGAGCCTGGTCATGGATCTCGCCACCCTCACACTCTTTCTTCCGGCCTGCTTCGCGCTGAACATGGCACCGGGTCCGAACAACTTGCTGTCGGTCAGCAACTCCACCCGTTATGGCTACCGTACCGCGTGCCTCGCCGGGATCGGCCGCCTGCTGGCGTTCGCCGGGATGATCGCCCTCGCCTCGGCGGGCCTGACCGTGGTGCTGCAAACCTCTGAGCTGCTGTTCTATGGGATCAAGATTCTGGGCGCCGCCTATCTGTTCTACCTCGCCTGGCAATTGTGGCGAGCGGACCCCGGTGTAGATAACGTGGTGACTGGCGCGCCCGCAGGCATGCTGGCATTGGCCCGGCAGGAGTTTCTGGTGGCGGCGGGTAACCCGAAGGCGATCCTGATCTTCACCGCGTTCCTGCCTCAATTCGTCGATTCCACCCGCGCCATCACGCCACAATTCGCGGTGCTGGGCGCACTGTTCCTGGTGCTGGAATGGATCGCCATCGCGGCATACGCCTACATGGGCCTGCACATGCGCCGCTGGTTCGCAAAACCGTCGGGCAAGCGGATGTTCAACCGCTGCTGCGCGGGGTTGCTGACGGGGGCGGCTTCGGTGTTGCTGATGGCACGTCGCGCTTGAGCCCGAACCCCATTTCTATGCAGGAGCTGCCGCAGGC
>NZ_JBOIBY010000617.1:0-20093 GCF_050739655.1 Pseudomonas sp.
CATGGTGCCTGACACGCCGCTTTCGCGGGCAAGCCATAATGCCAGTCAGTTAAGCGATGAAGGTCAACTGTAGGAGCGAGCTTGCTCGCGAAAAACGTTAACGATAACGCGGAAATTCTGAATGAACGCGGCGTCCTTAAGTTTTTTTTCGCGAGCAAGCTCGCTCCTACAAATGCCTTAACTGACTGGCATTAGGGCAAGCCACGCTCCTACAGTTGATCTTCGGCGGACACGGATTTTGGGTACGGCCTCGCACCTTTTACCGGTCAACCTTATGTTTGGCCGCATACAGGCACAGCATTTCCATCGCCAGCGTCGCCGCTGCCAGTGAGGTGATGTCCGCGCTGTCGTAGGCCGGGGCCACTTCCACCACATCCATGCCCACCAGGTTGATCCCGCGCAACCCGCCGAGGATTTCCAGCGCCTGCACGGTGCTCAAGCCACCGCATACCGGGGTTCCGGTGCCCGGCGCGAATGCCGGGTCGAGGCAATCGATGTCGAAAGTCAGGTACACCGGATGGTCACCGACCCGTGCCCGAATCGCCTCGACAATCGAATCGACTCCACGCCGATGCACCTGCCGCGCATCCAATACTTCAAAGCCTTGATGGTCGTCGTTGGTGGTGCGTAGACCGATCTGCACGGAGCGCGACGGATCGACCAATCCTTCCTTGGCCGCATGCCAGAACATGGTGCCGTGATCGATGCGCTTGCCCTCCTCGTCCGGCCAGGTATCGCTGTGAGCATCGAAGTGAATCAACGACAACGGACCGTGTTTACGGGCGTGAGCCTTGAGCAACGGATACGTGATGAAGTGATCGCCACCGAAGGTCAGCATCGCAGTGCCAGCGTTGAGGATGTGCTCGGCGTGGGCCTCGATGCATTCCGGCGTGGCTTGCGGCGAACCGTAGTCGAAGTCGCAATCGCCGAAGTCGACCACCGCCAGATGATCGAACGGGTCGAACGTCCAAGGCCAGTGACGCTCCCAGGCAATCCCGGTGGATGCGGCACGAATGCCACGCGGGCCAAAACGTGCGCCGGGGCGGTTACTGGTGGCGGTGTCGAACGGCACGCCACTGACCGCAACGTCGACGCCGCGCAGATCGCGACTGTAGCGACGACGCATGAAACTGGTGATGCCGGCATAGGTGCTTTCGGCGGCGGTTCCGTACAGGCTGTCACGGGTCAGGGCTTGGTCGTTCAGCATTGGGACGTCCATTGAGGGCTCCTTCTTATTGTTGGCGGCTACGGAAAGTGGTCCACACGCGGGTGCGCTGACGCATGTCCTTGAGGCTCATGCTGCGGTCGGCATAGAGCCGGTCACGAATATCGGCGGGTGGGTAGATGTCCGGGTCGGTTCGCACCGCTTCATCCACCAGCGGCGTGGCAGCCTGGTTAGCGGTGGCGAAGAACAAGGTATTGGTCAACGCCGCGACGGATTCGGGGCGCAACATGAATTCGATGAACTGGCGCGCGGCTTCGGGGTGCGGCGCATCCTTGGGAATCGCCAGGTTGTCCTGCCAGACAATCGTGCCTTCCTTGGGAATCCGGTAAGCGATTTCGAATGGCTTGTTGGCCTTGCGCGCCTGATCGGCGGCCATGCTGGCATCGCCGTTGTAGGCCAGTGCCAGGCAGACACTGCCGTTGGCCAGGTCATTGATCTGCCGGCCGCTGGCGACGTACAGCACTGAAGGCTGCAATTGATGGAGCAAGGCCTGGGCCGCCTCCAGATCGTCCTTGTTGGTGCTGTAGGGATCCTTGCCCAGATAGTGCAGTGCGAGGCCAATTACTTCTTGCGGTGAGTCAATGATCGCAATCCCGCAATCCTTGAGCTTGCTGGCGTACTCGGGCTTGAACAGCAGGTCCAGGCTGTTGAGTGGCACGTCCGGCAGGCGTTTTTGCACCGCCTCGACATTCATCCCCAACCCAAGGGTGCCCCAGGTGTAAGGCACACCGTAGCGGTTGCCGGGATCGACCGCGGCGAGTTTTTCCAGCAGGTCAGGATCAAGGTTCGCGTAACCCTTTAGGCCTTCATGGGGAATGGCTTGCAACGCCCCTGCCGCCAGGCCTCGGGCCAGCACACTGGATGACGGCACCACCACGTCATAGCCGCTGCCGCCGGTCAGCAGCTTGGTTTCCAGTACTTCCGGCGCATCGAAGGTGTCGTAGCGCACCTTGATGCCGGTTTCCTGCTCGAAACGCTGCAGGGTTTCAGGTGCCACGTAGTCGGCCCAACTGTAGAGGTTGATGACTTTTTCCTCGGCGTTGGCCGAGGCGGCCATCGCTAGGAACAGCGCGGATAAACACAGCTTGAATGAGGGAGCCATGACGAACACCTGACCATTGGAAGTGGTTGCAGGATGCATCGTCAGATACATTGGTGAAATATCACGTTTATTAACCTGACATTAGCAAGGAGTAATGCTTGATGCTCGGTCAACTCCACGACGTGGACCTTCAATTGCTGCGCCTGTTCGTCAGCGTGGTGGAGTGCGGTGGTTTCAGCGCCGCCCAGGGTGAACTGGGCTTGAGCCAGTCGAGCATCAGCCAGCAAATGGCCAAACTGGAGACCCGTCTCGGCTATCGGCTGTGCAGTCGTGGCAAGGGTGGCTTCAACGTCACGCCCAAGGGTGAGCAACTGCTCAGCGCCACTCGCAGCCTGTTTGAGTCCATCGAAGCCTTCCGCCATCAATCCAACGGCGTGGCTGGACGCCTGATCGGCGAGGTGCGCCTGGGGCTGTCCGAGGCACTGGATCGATCGGTACTGCAACGGGTGGCCGAGGCAATCCGGCGTTTTCGCGAGCGCGACGAATCGGTGCGCATCGAGCTGATGAGTGCAATGCCCGGCGAAATGGAGCGGTTACTGTTGCAGCAGCGGCTGGACCTGGCCATCGGGTATTTCTCGCAGATCCAAAGCGCCTTTGACTACCGAGAGCTTTTTACTGAAACCCAGCATCTGTATTGCGCCGAGGGCCATCCGCTCTTCACTGATGAGGCGCCGGATGATCTGGTGCTCCAGGCCTGCGACCGGGTCGATCACCCCTACCGCTTCCTGCGCAGCGATGAACCCTTTCAGGGCAAGTTGTGTTCGGCGCGGGCTGAACAGGTCGAAGGCACCCTCGCCTTTATTCTGTCCGGCAAGCACATCGGCTACCTGCCGGAGCACTTTGCCCGTGGCTGGGTGGACAAGGGTTTGCTGCGGGAGGTGCAGCGTGAAGGCATGAGTTTCGAGGTGGGCTTTCACCTGGCCCGGCATCGGGCGCAGGTGCCGGGGGATGCGCAGAGGGCATTCGAGGAGGATTTGTTGGCGGCGTTTGCGTGAATCCAGTGAAAGCTTTGTGGGAGCTAGCCTGCTAGCGATGACGGCGGCACATTCAACATCTTCTTTGAAGGTAAAGACTCTATCGCTAGCAGGCTAGCTCCCACAGGGATTGTGCCGGGACAGGGCTCACCGCTCGCCTCAAAATGGTCTTTCTGGCATCCTGCGCCTCCATTTTCTGACCCGGCCCGCCTCCCGGCACGCAATCACCATGACTTTCCCTGAAAAAGCCCCGCGTCACAACGACCTGATCTACGGCCTCAACGATCGCCCTCACCTGACGGCCACCGTGTTCGCCGCCCTGCAACACGTCTTGGCCAGTTTCGTCGGCATCATTACACCGACGTTGATCATGGGCAGCGCCCTGGGCCTGCAAAGCGAAATCCCTTACCTGATCAGCATGGCGCTGTTCGTCTCGGGCCTGGGTACCTTCGTTCAGGCGCGGCGCTTCGGGCCGATCGGTTCGGGGCTACTTTGCCTGCAAGGCACCAGTTTCTCGTTCATCAGCGTGATCCTCAGTGCCGGCTTCATGGTCAAGGCCCGGGGCGGCGGCACCGATGAAATCCTCTCGACGATCTTCGGCGTGTGCTTCTTCGCCGCCTTCATTGAAGTGGTGTTGAGTCAGTTCATCGGCAAGCTGCGCATGTTGATCACCCCGGTCGTGACCGGCACGATCATCACGCTCATGGGCTTGTCGTTGATCAAGGTCGCCATGACCGATATTGCAGGCGGCTTTGGTGCTCCAGACCTGGGTGCAGCAAGCCATCTGGGCCTGGCCGCGCTGGTGCTCGGCACCATCGTGGTGCTGAACCGGGTGGACGTGCCGTTCCTGCGCCTTGGCGCCATTGTCATCGGCCTGACGCTTGGCTATGTCGTCGCCTGGTCTATGGGCCAGGTCGATTTCGCCAGCCTGCCCTCCGTGCCGTTGATGAGTGTGCCGGTGCCGTTCAAGTATGGTTTCTCCTTCGACTGGGTGGCGTTCGTCCCGGTGGCGGTGATTTTCCTGGTGTCGCCGCTGGAAGCTGCCGGTGACCTGACGGCGAACTCGATGATTTCCCGGCAGCCGGTCAAAGGCCCGGTTTACATCCGCCGAATCAAATCCGGGTTGCTGGCCGACGGCCTCAACTCGGCCATGGCCGCGGTGTTCAACAGCATGCCAATGGTGACCTTCGCCCAGAATAACGGGGTGATTCAGCTCACCGGCGTGGCCAGCCGTTACGTAGCGTTTTTCATTGCCGGTCTGTTGGTGGTGCTGGGTCTGTTCCCGATGATTGGCGCCGTGCTGCAACTGATGCCCAAACCCGTGCTCGGTGGCGCTGAGCTGGTGATGTTCGGCACCGTCGCCGTGGCCGGGATCAAGATACTTGCCGAAGCGGGCCTGCATCGACGCAACATGTTGATCGTGGCGATTTCCATCGGCATGGGGCTGGGCGTGGCCGCCGTGCCGGAAGTCTTGCGTGAACTACCCAAGGCGCTGCACAACATTTTCGAATCGCCGATCACCGTCGGTGCGTTGTGCGCGATTGTGCTGAACATCTTCCTGCCGGAAGAATTCATCGAGCTGGAGGAGGACGATTTCGATCCTGAGGCGTCGATCCTGCAGGTCATGGAGAATCCGCAGACGACTGCGAACCCCTCACATTGAGCGTGGTCGCACACTAGAGCCGCCAAATATTGCTCATGGACGAGCGGTCGGCGGCTCGGCCCCTTCGCGAGCAAGCCCGCTACCACAGTGATTAACTGTTGAAGCGCACGCCCGGTTTAGCACGTTCATCCACGCTCAACTCAAACACGTCCGGGCGCGCGTAGTGCCCGACGACATCATAGTCATAGCGGGCCTTGACCAGATCGTCCGTGTCGATCTCAGCAGTCAGCAACCCAGGGCCATCACGCAGCGGCCCGGCCAGAACGTCGCCCATCGGCCCGACGATCACGCTGCCACCGGCAATCAACGGCCGATCCGCCGGCCAGTTGGCAATTTCCACACCCAAGGCCTGCGGCGAGTCCTGGACCTGACAGGCGCTGACGACAAAGCAGCGCCCCTCATGGGCGATATGACGCATGCTGACCTGCCACATCTCACGCTCGTCCACCGTCGGTGCGCACCATACCTCTACGCCTTTGGCATACATCGCCGTGCGCAGTAACGGCATCATGTTTTCCCAACACACCACCGCGCCGAGCCGTCCGACCTGGCTGTCGATCACCGGCAACGTCGATCCATCACCCTTGCCCCAAATCAACCGCTCGGTGCCGGTGGGCATCAACTTGCGATGCTTGCCGATCAACCCGGCCTGCGGATCGAAATACAACACCGTGCAATACAGCGTGCTGCCGGCCCGCTCGATGACGCCGATCACCAGATTCGCGCCGGTGCGTGCCGCCAGTCCGGCCAGGGCGTCGGTTTCCGCTCCGGGTACGTCGATGGCATTGGCGAAATAACGGGCAAAGGCTTCACGGCCCTCTGGCAGGCGGTAACCCAATTGCGTGCCAAACCCTTCACCCTTTGGATACCCGCCGAGCAACGCTTCAGGCATGACCACCAGCGCAGCGCCGGATTCGATGATCGCGTTTTCATAGGACAGTATCTGTTCCAGGGTCTGGGCTTTACCGCCGGGCAAGGCGCCGATTTGCAGTGCAGCAACAATGGACTTGGGCATCGCAGTTACTCCGTTCGCATCAGGTGTTGCTGATTCTCCGGCGGCACTGGATCATGAATAAAGCCCCATACACTGCTGAATGATATGAGCCAAATGAATATCGCTACCGTCGATCTCAACCTGTTGAAAGTCTTCGAAGCCCTGCACGAAGAATCCAGCGCCAGCCGGGCGGCGTTGCGCCTTGGCGTCACACAATCGGCGGTCAGCGCAGCCCTGCGTCGATTGCGCGAGGTGTATGGCGATCAACTGTTTGTGCGCACCGGTCGTGGCCTTGCGCCGACGCTCAAGGCCAATCAGCTCAAACCGGTGGTCAGTGATGCGCTCAACAAGTGCCGGCAAAGCCTGGCGATGGTCGACCCAAAGGCCAGTCATTACGAAGGGCGCTCGGTCAGTGTCGGCCTGTCGGATGATTTCGAGATTGCTTACGGGCGGCGGTTGATCGAAGAAATCACACTCAGGGCGCCGAAGCTGCGTTTGATATTTCGCCAGACCCACAGCCAGATCGTCGCCCAGGCCTTGATGGAGCGCAGCATCGACCTAGCGATCACCGCCGGTGGTTTCGCCGAACGTCTGCTCAGCCGTCAGGTGTTGGGAGAAGGTGATTATCTGTGTTTGGCTGACCCGCAGAGTCTGAGCCCGGGCCAGCACAGCATCAGTCTTGAGGAGTTTGTCGCCCGTGAGCACATTCTGGTGTCATCGGGTGGTTTTATCGGCATCACCGATGAAGGGCTGGCGGCGTTGGGGTTGAGTCGCCGCGTGTGCGCCTCGACCACCCATTTTGCGGCGCTGCCCTATTTGCTCAAGGGCAGCCAGGCGGTGGCGACCATTCCGGGTCATGCGGCCATGGGCATCGCGGCACTCAGTGGATTGGCCGTGCTGCCCTGCCCTCTGGCGCTGCCGCGCTACCCGATCGAATTGGGCTGGCGTACCAGCACCCAGCTCGATCCGGTGGTGCTGAAAGTGCGCGAGGCGATTGTCGCCTGTTTTGCGTAGCGGCTTATTTGCTGGCCGCCATCAGACGATTCACTTCACTGCGCACCATGTTCGAATACTCCGGCGGCGACATACCGTCCAGCTCGGCGCGAACCCACTCGGCCCACTTGCCTTTGCGCTTGGCGCGTTCGCCGAACAAGCGCGCTGCTTCGCCCTTGGCCTTGCCCAGATTGGTTTGCCAGAGCTCGAACAGACGGGATTTTTCGTCTTCAAGCGCCGCGCGCTCGGCAAGGGATTTATCGGCCAGATTGAAGCTCATGGGAATTTCCTGCTGCGTAAAATTGGCGACATCTTACACTGTAGGACGAAACGTCCTGCGCTGGATTTCCTCAGGATTGATCCGAGGCGGGAAATTGCTGCAACTTTTTCAATCGCAGCACACTCCATTGTTCACTGTTCACTCATCTGCAAGGAGTACTTCAATGGCCCGGAAAACCCCCGCACAAGCTGCCGAAGATCAAATCAAGGACCAAGTCTTCAGCGAGCTTCAGTCGCTGATCGACGAGTCGGAAAAACTACTGAACAGCAGCGCCTCGCTGGTTGGCGAGGAAGCGGAAACACTCCGTGGGCAGATTGCCCAGAAACTCCAGCAGGCCCGCAGCTCTGTAACCCGTGTGCGCGACCGTTCCTTGCCTGCGGTCGAAGCCACCGAAACCTACATCGGCGGTCATCCATGGCAAACCGTGGCGGTATCCGCCGGTTTTGGTCTTGTGGTGGGGTTGTTGCTGGGGCGGCGCTAATAACTCAACAATGAGATGCAATCCCCTGTAGGAGCTGCCGAAGGCTGCGATCTTTTGATGTTGCCTTTTTAAGATCTAAAGATCGCAGCCTCGTTGCACTCGACAGCCCCTACACGGCTCCTACACAGCGCAATTACCCCGCCAATTCCCGCAAACTCGCCAACGTCGCAGCATCCAGCTCGATCCCGGCTTTCAACGATTTGGCCCGCTGGTCATGGCGACGATCACCCGGCAAACGTTTAAGCCCCACGCCATGCATCTGCCGCACCAGCTCCTGGCTGCGCTGGGCAAAACTTTGCCCGGCCGCTTTGCTCGGGTCGATGACGATCAGCAGTTGACCGGTCCACGGTGTCTTTGCGCCAGGGTGATTGTTCCAGTCGAACTCGAAAGAAAAATTGCCCCCGGTCAGCGCCGCGGCCAACAGTTCCACCATCATCGACAACGCCGAACCCTTGTGCCCACCAAACGGCAGCAAGGCGCCGCCTTCGAGGATCGCTTTCGGATCCTGGGTTGGCTGGCCGAGGCCGTCCACACCCATGCCCGGCGGCAAGCGCTCGCCTTTGCGCGCGGCGATCTGCACATCGCCATGGGCAATGGCGCTGGTGGCCAGGTCGAAAACAATGGGATCGCCGTCGGCACGAGGCGCGGCAAACGCGATGGGGTTAGTGCCGAACAGCGGCCGATCAGCACCGTGAGGCACCACGCAGGTCATGCTGTTGACCACGCTCAGGGCCACCAGTCCTTCGTAGGCAAAGGGCTCAACGTCCGGCCAGAGCGCGGCGAAATGATGAGAATTACGGATGGCGAGCACCGCGATACCGGCACTGCGCGCCTTTTCCACCAGCAACGCCCGAGCGGCCGCGAGGGCCGGTTGCGCAAAACCGTTCCCGGCATCGACCCGAACAAAACCGGAGGCGACATCCTCGACCACCGGCACGGCCTTGCCGTTTACCCAGCCGCTCTGCAAGGTCGAAACATAACCGGGAATGCGAAACACCCCATGACTGTGCGCGCCATCGCGTTCGGCCCCGGCGCAGTTTTGCGCCAGGACCCGTGCGACGTCGGCTGAAGTGCCATGGCGCAGGAAAATCTTCTCAAGCAATGCCGTCAGCTCTTCGACGGACAGGTTTTGCGAGACAGCAGTAGACACATGATCGTGTGGCGCAGACATCTGAAGCTCCAGACTAATTATTGGAGGGGGCAACAGCGTACGTAGACCGCCGATTAACAACGCGAGACGAGTGACCTGTCAACCCTTCGATCATGCCTGTGTGCACGAGTAACAACCGCCCGTGCGTTAACTATCTACCACCTGTGTATTGGCAGCGACTTTTAACCTCGACGCTCCATCCATTGGCGTTCTGCGCCGTGCCTCGCTCGAGACTTGATCATGTCTACACCCCATGCTGCGCTTTTTTTCCCCAAAGCCCTGAACTCCCCCGGCCTATGGGCTGAACTGGGCAAAGTCCACGGACTGACGCAAAAGATTTTTGAATGGCTGAAAAACATCGAACTCGCCACTCAGACTTTGCGCAGTCAACAGAGCCCGCCCATGCTCGCCGAAAGAATCCTGGTCGGCATCACCGATCAGGAACCGGTGCCGCTGGCCGGCAGCTTTGTGTTGAGCCCTACTCCGGAGTCCGACGGGGTGATTGTTTACACCCCTTACGCCGGTATTCAGAAGTACTACAGTCGCACTGCGTTGACCGAACAGTTGGTCCAGCGATTGAAGGACGCAACGGAGGAAGACAACCTGCTCGCCTTCATGTCACTTGCCCGCCGCAAGGCACTGGCACAAGCCAGCCACATCAAAGTGACGTATCAGACAATCGACGGTGAGGTTTTCACCGATCAGAGCTCTGCCATCAGCGCGAACCTGCACCTGAACGAGCAGGCAATGATCGATGAGCTGACTGCGCTGCCGCCGCTTACTTCGCTGCTTGATACCGTACTGAGTGAATTGCTCAGGCCGAAGTTTGCGCAGCTTGATCAAAGCAAGACCCAAGTCAACTTCTATGCAACGACGTCCAGTCAGGATGCCAACCCCGCCCGACGCTGGATCAAATCCATGTCATTGAGCGCTGCGGTGTTGTTGTATTACCGCGATCAGCGCTGGCCGACTGATCAGCATCCACAGTTTTCCCATCCGCAAAGAGCCGCTGCAAGTATTGATCAGCAAAACTGGGAAGCCGCCGTCAAAACTGCGTCAACAAAACTGATCAGCCTGCTGTCCACGCAACTGGAGCAGTTCTGGAGCGGGCCAAGCGCCGACGGTGCATCACGACGGGAGTTCTTTGCCCGCGCCATTCGTGAGCAAGCGCGGGCAGAAATTCTGCTAAAGCGTGAAGCCGAGATCATCAGCCCTGAGCAAAGTGCTGTCTTGAACACGCTGATTGAGCCGGTTTCCAGCATGGCTCACCCTCCCACTCTGGAAACTGTGCGTTTGTCGGAATACCCGGCCAACTATGTCGAATTGGCAGGCTCGTTGATGGTCAGCCATACAAACGCCTGTCTCTACACCCCCACCCAAGGGCTACAGGTGCTCAAGGACTATCAGGATTTGAAAGACACCCTGTTGAGTAAATTCAGTGTCAGTGGGCACGAAGATGAACTTTACGGACTGCTGAGCCTGGACGAGCGCAACCGCTTCACAGGCTTCGATCAACCCCATGTCACCGGTGAAGTCATATCGGGGTCGATCTTCAAAAACCTGTTTGAAGCCATCATCGTCAAACAGCAACAGAACCTCGAATACGTTCTTCAGTTACTGCGTTTCAGCGATGAGGCCGTGAACATTCACGCCCTGTTCGACAAGGCTCTGGATGTGCGCTCAATGATCGGCGAGCGGTTGCTGGCACTGCGAGCCGCAGGACGCTGGAGTACCCGGCCCGTGTTGTCAGGCAGACAGCAACCATCGTTGGTTCTTGCTGATACCGCCGCCGCTTCCGTGAAGACGTTCAGGGATGTCGAATCATTGCTCAAAGCCGAGTTCACCGCTCAACCTATCACCTCATTGGCACTGCAACGGGTCTATCTGCAGAACAGGGAGGCGAAGCTGGCGCACGCCTTTTCCGTCGGCATTCGTGGGGAGGCGCGCCTGCGGGTTCTGGGATCGACAATGCGCGAAGGCGACCGGGCAATTGTCGACACGGTGTTCAACCCTGACCAACCGGATCGCAACAGTCGCCATGCACTTAACGGATTCCGGCCCGACGTTTACTCGCTGGCTCTAGAGCGCTCCGCTCAGATGGATGTCCTGCCGTTGGCCAGTTGCTTTGTGCTGACAGAACGCGGCGGACTCGACATCCAGCATTCGGGGCGAGCCCTGCTATGGACGCCGGCAACGGGCTTTGAAGCCTTCATAAACATCGACAGCGCAAAGCAGGAACTCAGAGGGCGCTTGCGGGACCCTCGCAAACGTCTGCTATTGCTGGAAAACCTGAGCCCCATACAGCGACAGTTTCACCAACGTTACTCGTTGGGTGCATTGCGGCTGATCGAAGGCAATGTTTTACAAAGGCTGATGCAATCGGCCATCGAGCATTTTCTGGCAGCCTGCGAACGCGTTCGCTCACTGAATCTCACCGATGCACAAAAAAACGACGCGTTGAAAAAACTTACCCAAACCGTGATCGACACCAATCTGGGGCGGGCCACGCAGCTTGCCCAGGCAATCACCAGGCAGCACTCCTTGCCTGCCTGGCTCGGTCTGGCGCCTGTCGAAGACCAGCAACAACACATCGAACTGCTGGAGCAATATCGCAACAATGTCAGCAATGACAAAGACTACCTCAGCGACCTGCCAACCCTGACTTCACACGTACATGACACGCTGACGACATTGTTGGGCAAGCGTTTCATCGGCACCACCCTTGACCCGGACGACATTGAAGTCATCCCCGATCTGGCCCTGGCCGGACCACCGCTCAGCCTGACCGAGTTTGCGCTCAATCATGTGAACATTGCCCAGGGCTCAGGATTCAGCGTCCGTTCGAAAACCACCACGGCGCTGCCGGCCGGTCTGGACCAAAGTGCTGTCCAAAAGCTCTTGTTGTCATTGGACATTCAAGAAGGTTTCGCCAAAAAAATAGTCGACAAATTGTCCGGGAGCAGTGACGAGGCCAATCGTCGACGCTTGCGCTATGTACAACAATTGCCCTGGCAACTGATGCAACATGCTCACGAACTGTATCTGCAACAACGGCTTTCCAGGGCGGCATTCGACTTGATCCAGCAAGTTTTGGACATGCCGGACGCCATCGCACGCGCAGCGGTGCAAGGTGCCCACGCCATTGTTCGTCCTTTGGCATTGATCAAGACAACAGGCGCCGCGGCCGTTACCGCGCTCGGGCTGTACCTGATCGGGCCTGGTGCCGGGCAACACGGTCCACTGGTGCTCTACGCGCCCTATCACACCGGATTGCTTTTCACTGAATTCGACAACGAAGCCAAACTGATTGCCGCCATCAACACGCCCGGGCCGTTGCAGGATCTGTTAATTCAACGCCTGCCGGAGGATCAACAGTCGGTGTTCCGTAACCTGTTCCAGTCCACCATCGGAAAACCCAGCGAATTCACCCTGGCCTCCGCCCCCGTGGACGGCAACCTGATGACCCGATTGTTCGACGACAACACCCGGCTGCTCAAGCACCTGCTGACCAGTCAGTCCAAGCCTGCGGCGCAATCGAACTGGGACGCGGCCAAAAACCTGTTCAGTTCTGGCATCAACTTCATCACCGGCCTGTTGCCGGGCAAACTGGCGTGCGCGCAGTTTCTGTGGCAAAGCTACAAAGACGCCAAGGCCTCCGCCGAGGCCCTGCAGGATCACCACTGGAAGCGGGCATTAAAGGAATTTATCGCCGGTGCCGCACAGTTGATCTCGTTGGGGCGCCTATCCCTTGAAAGCTCCGTTGAGTCTGAATCTGCATCAGTGCCTGACGATTCCGCACCTGTGGCGAACGTCCCGAGCGCACCACTGTGGTCGCAAATAAAGCCGACAGCGCCGATACGCACACTACAACAGCCTTTCGAGGCGCCGACCGTCGCGTTGAAAGATCTGACCAAGGACCCGGTAGACGAGATATACCTCGACCCGGTCAGTAAAAATCAATTCGCCCATGTCGCCGGAAAGGTCTACCGCGTCACTAAACCCGGTGCAGTGTGGACGCTGTTCAATGATGAACAGGAAGGGCCTTCCCTATTGCGATCACCGACCGAACAAATGGTGATCGATCCGGACTTGCATACCGTGCACTACGGAAAAGCTATGTCCAAGATGCACAACGCGTTTGCAATCGGCGAGGAAGTGAACCGGGTTTTGAATATTGAAGCCAGAGGCATGGAGCAAATCCGCGCCTTGCATCCGGCCAAGGCTCAGCAGATCGTGCAAGCAATCGACCTGGCACGTTTCTATGCCTTCAACAGCCTGCACAATCTGGCGCAGGCCCGACATCTTGTACCCGGCACACGTCTGGATAACTTCTTCAAAAGCTTTTTTGGTGTCGCCACTGTCAACTCGCAGCTCATCGAAAAAATCAAGAATGCCATCGTTCCTGTGTGCAATGCGCTGGTCGACCCTGACGAAGACTTGATGAATACCGAGCGCTTTATCGTCGGTTCCAACAAGCACCCAAATGCTAATTTAATTGCATTCGTCGTAGAAAAGGATGAGAGAAAACTCGTGCATTTCACCGAGAAGTTTTTCGACCAGCAACTTGATTGGTACAAGTCCTGCCTGACCGAAACGTTCGATGTTGACGCCCATAGCCAGGCTTCCACGCTGATTCACGAGTTTTCGCACCAGTTTTCCAATACGGTGGACATTGCTTCACTCGAAGCCCGACGCCCATTCGCCGATCTCATCGCGACCTTGATTCCCTATGCCAGGGCCATGAAACAAAGCCAGTTGGACTTTCAACGCACCGCATTGTCTGTGGCGACGCCACCACAAGAGCTTTTTACACGCTGGCATGGAGGGCTCAATGTCTGGATGGACCTCGACGCTTTAACCAACACACGTCACATAGGTAAGGAAATTCTAAAAATCACGGGCTGCGCCACCATGGCCGAGGCGCGAGCCGCGTTCCTTGATCCGCTGAACGCAGACGTGAGAATCAACACCATCTTGCGTAATGCCGACTCGATTGCGTTTCTGGTAGCCGAGATGGGCCGCCAACTGGATCCGGTTGCCGTGGTGCCGGCCCCCTAAAACCGAAGGCGGATGCGCAGGGTTTCGACGCTGCGCAATCTCACCAGCGCTATGGGGGGCATAGTGATTTTTTTGATCAATTTTTCACGTCGGATAGGGATACTGCTCGCCGGTGACCTACCGCACAGAGTTCACCGAAAAATAAGTACAGGTTGATGGGAAAATGCCATGACGGATGTTCTCGCAGACTGCCCTCAAGGTTAGAATGGCGGAAATCAGGATGAGTCAATGACCGACCACTCTCTCTCACAAGCCGAATTCGACGCCATCACCGATGCCGCAGCACACTGGTGCATGCGTTTGCACGCCGATGACTGCACTGCGCAGGAGCGCCTGGCGTTCGAGCAGTGGCTGGATACTCACCCGCTCCACGCGCTCGAATACGAGGCCATGCTGGAAATCTGGGATGTCGCCGGTGACTTGCCGCGTCACGAATCCGAGGTCATGAACGTTGACATGCCCGTTGTCGTGCCCATTGTGCCTGCAAAGCTGCGCACACCTTGGCGCACCTTTGGCATGGCGGCTGCCGTGTGCGCACTGGCACTGCCCCTGGCCGCCTACAGCGGCTGGAGCCTGGGATGGCTGCCCAATTCGTACCAGCATTTCGAGGCGAGCAGAAATGTTCGCCAGGTCACGTTGAATGACGGCAGCAAGGTCGAACTGAACCTGGGCACCGAGCTGACGTACAGCAACTACAAGGATCACCGCCGGGTCACCCTGAACAAAGGCGAAGCCTTCTTCAGCGTTGCCCACGACACCAGCCACCCGTTCATCGTCAAGGCGGCCGAGGGCAAGGTTCGGGTCACTGGCACCAGGTTCAACGTCTGGATGTATGAAGATCAGGTGAAGGTGAACCTGATTGAAGGTTCGGTGCTGGTCAGCAGCAATGATGACCTGCCGGGGGACGGCTTGAGGCTCGGCCCATCGATGCAGGCGAGCTATCGCCATGGTGATCTCATACCGCGGATCAGCCAGACCTACGACAACGACAACTCGCTGGCCTGGCTCAACGGCAAACTGGTACTCGATGACCTGGCACTCAGCGATGCACTGCCACTGATCAACCGTTATCTGGAAACACCGTTGATGGTCGCCGATAACAGCACTGGCGCCATCCGCATCGGTGGCATCTACAACATCAAGGAACTCAATACCCTGGTGACATCCTTGCCCAAGGTGCTGCCGGTGTATCTGACGCGCAACAAAGAGGGCAACCCGGTCCTCAACTCCATCCCCAAGCAACCCCCGAAAAGCTGAAAGGCCGCGCCCCTTGCGGGTGCGGCCTTCGTTCTTGCATAAATCCTCGCCTGTTTACTGTGCGGCCACCTTCCCGGCCTTTTCATCCTGCTCGCGAATGGTTTGAGCCTGGTACTGCGGATCGGCCTTGATCTGTTGCTCGGTGAACGGCAGCACACTCAATTGTTTCTGCGAGAATGCCAGGGTCTGGTCCCGTGAATACTTCGAGGACGGATCACTGGACAGCGAAAACGCCAGCAGCCCCTTGGCCTGCGGCCCCTGTTCATCGAAGGTCACGACCTGCAAGTAACTGGTGCCGCTGACCACTTCGCGTTTGCCGTCGGTGCGCGGCACGCTCTGGATAGCGTTATAGACGCCCAAGGTCCCCGGCCCACCGTGAATGGGCGTCTGCTGGCCGCCATTGCTGACCACCTGGATATCGCCCCAACGGCTGTCCTTCTTCAACCCTGCTGCATTGACCTGCTCTACCGAGGCCAGCATTGCCTGGCGTAGCGCTTGGGCCACCTCTGGGCGATCGATCGCCAGCCCGCGTGGCGTGTGCTGCGGGTCTTTCGGATCGAACGCCACGCGCCACACATCCGGTGCCTGCTCCAGAGGCTCCATGACATTCTGGAAATGTACGAAACCCAAACCACTGTCCAGATTCGCCTTGCGATCCCAGGCCTTGAGGCTGGCACACAGCGGCGCCAACGATCTCGCATCACTGCCAAGATCGTCCGCGCAAAATTGCATCAGGTCCGGCATCACTTGCACCGCCTGATACACCTGATCGTCCAGCACCATGTGTTGCAAGTCTGCCGCGCCCAATGGGCCGCCCTTGGCTAACGTGTTCAGTCGATCAAGCGCAAATCGCGAACGCAGGCCCAATGGCTGGCTGTCCTGGCTGATCAGCGGTGAATAACCGGTCAGAGGTTGTGCCGGATTGGCCATCCACGCTGAATCGTTGGAATGCTGCACAAAGTCCTTGCGCAGCAATTGCGGCAGTTTATCCGCGGCATAAATACCCTTTTGCGCGGCTTGCGGGTCAATGTCCCAGGCGCAAGCGCTGTTGGAGCCATCCAGAACGATCATCTGCAAGCCGATGCGCGGATCGCTGCACTGCGCCAGCTTCTCGGCGCTCACGTTCGGCACCACCGACAGGTTCATGTACAGCGTCTGCCCCTTGTCGTCCGCCGCCAGTGTATTGACCCACGGGATGCCTTGGATTTTGTGGACACTGGCCTGAAATTCTTCAAGGTTGCCGGCACGATTCATCGCGTACCACTGCGCCAACACCCGATCGTTTTCCAGGTTGGCATCGCGCAGGCTATACGCGAACTGATTGACCCAATCGAGTTTGCCGGGCCACTGCACGATCGGGCCGAATTGCGAGCTGTACACCTGACGTGAAATCGTTTTGAGCGAACCGTCCGGCTGCTTCACCTCGACCGTCAGCGTTTGCTTACTCATGGGCAACGACTTGCCGTCGAGCAAGTAACGGGTCGAATCCTTTGGGTCCAGTTGCAGGCGATACAGGGTGAAATGCTTGGACGAGTCCACGGTATGGGTCCAGGCCAGATGCTGGTTGAACCCGATGTTGATCAGCGGCAGGCCCGGTAGAGCGGCGCCCATCACGTCCAGCTTGCCGGGGATGGTCAAATGCATCTGATAAAAGCGCATTGCGCCGACCCACGGAAAATGCGGGTTGGCCAGTAGCATGCCGCGGCCATTGAAGGAGCGATCGCTGCCCACAGCCACCGCATTGCTGCCCCGGTCGAGGGCAAATCGTTGCATGCGCGAGGCGGCCAGTTGGTAGGACGCTTGATCGTCGGCGTGGGCGGTGACGGCAGCCGGCGGTGTCGCCCCCGCCAACGCTTCGGCAAATTGCCCTACGCCACCTTCGACCAACAGTCGACGGGTCAGCTTGACCAGGTCCGAGGCTGTGATATCCCGCACCCAGTCACCCTGGCACTGCGCCGGCAAACCCTGAGCCCGACGCTCGGCGAGGGAACGGTTATAGCCGGCCACATAGCCTTCCACCAGTTCACGCACTTGCGGGGTTTGCGCCTGCCAGAACCCGGCAACGGCCTCAGGCGTGTTCAACCAATTGAAAAACAGATCGCTGACCAGGTTTTCACGCTCTTCCACCGTAAACTGATCGGGGCCGAAATAGCGGGAACGTTGACCATTCACCGTGGCAATCTCATTGGCCAACAAACACAGGTTGTCCTGAGCGTAGGCATAGCCGATGCCATACCCAAGCCCGCGCTCGTTCTCGGCCCGAATGTGCGGCACGCCAAAACTGGTCCGACGGATATCAGCACTCGCCTGCTCAGCCTGGCCGCGTGCATTCGCCGCAAGACTCAGCCCCAGAAACAAACCCGCCAGGCTCAACCTGGTCAACTGGCTGGAAATAATCACACTCGCTCCTGATCGAAAAACGATGGTCACAGTTCTGCGTACTGACACGCACTGCGCATCCTTTTAGGGACGAAGCAAACGGCAAAAATTTAGGAGATTGAACAGCGATTCAAAGGCGCCCGACAGGCTGATCACGCAATCACGACGAAATTTCTACATCTAAGTCTTCATGATTTGCGTGACTCATACGTCTTGTTATGTAAGAGCGCCCAATTTTTCCTGATCAGGCTCTGAAAAGGAGTTTTGCAATGTACAACTCGCAAATACCAACGGACGGTATCAACGCGCCAACGGGCACCTCCATTGGGGTTGAAGTTTTCGACCAGCGTACTGAACGCCACGGCAATGAGCGGATTCGTTTCCTGCTAAAAAGCTTTGGCCTGCGAACCAGTCTGATTCGCCTGAAAGTCATCGATGCCCTGTTGTCGGCTGCCGAAAATGATCGCAGCCTGGGTGTGCGCGGCGTGCACAGCCACCTGCTGGAGCTGGATATTCCCCTGTCCTTTCTGAGTGTGCGCGAAGTGTTGAAACGGCTGTGCAGCGAAGGCGTGATTGTCCTCAATGCGGACAAAAGCTACAGCCTGGACCCGCGGGCCGCCGCCGTGCTGCACAGCGATTGATCAAGCCTGGCCTGGGGCCTTGCGGCTCAGGGCTTGACCTTGCGGCGCATCACGCCGTTGATGACGACCACGACCACCGCCACGCCAATGGCGATGTACTGGAACAGCTTTTCGCTGATGACCCCGGTGTTCTGCAAATACGAAAGGCCAAACATGATCCCCAGCACCACCAGGGAGATCAGAATCGAGTATTTCAAACGTTGCGACTGAGTCATTGGCACTTCCTGAATGTAAGCCTGAACCTGAAAATGTGTCCGCTTGGGCTGCAAACGGGGGCTCATGTTACAGCCCATGAAGAGTTTTAGCTTCAGTCCAGCTGACAATCTTGTCATGTTCCCCTCATCTGCCTGACAGCTCTGGTCTACGATAATCAGGCTGTCCGGCCTTGTAGCAATTTGAAACACACCTCGAATGAACGGCCGGTCAAATAAGCCAAAATACGCTCCTTTGCCCGCCATCCGAGACCTATCCCGTCATGCGAACCCACCTGCGTCTGGCTGCCTTGAGCGCCCTGTTCA
This sequence comes from Pseudomonas sp., assembly GCF_050739655.1. Classification (GTDB taxonomy): domain Bacteria; phylum Pseudomonadota; class Gammaproteobacteria; order Pseudomonadales; family Pseudomonadaceae; genus Aquipseudomonas. The sequence continues at coordinate 18,716 of NZ_JBOIBY010000617.1, forward strand.
TTTCCTCCCTGGCCCAGGCCGCTGATCTGATCCCGATCGAGGTCCATCGCGATGCCCATTGCGGCTGCTGCAAAAAATGGATCACTCACCTGGAAAAAAACGGTTTCAAGGTTGAAGACCATGTCGAAGCCAACATGAGCGAATTCAAGCAACAACATGGCGTGCCACCGCGCCTGGCGTCCTGCCACACCGGCGTGATCAACGGCAAATTCGTCGAAGGCCATGTACCGGCAGATCAGGTGCTGGCCCTGAGCAAGCGTGATGACCTGCTGGGCGTGGCGGCCCCAGGCATGCCAATGGGTTCGCCCGGCATGGAAATGGACGGCATGAGCGATGCCTATCAAGTGATCGGCCTGAAAAAGGACGGCACTGATGTGGTGGTTGCGGACTACCCCGCCCATTGATGGGCGGTGCGTACCTCGGGCTGTTTTTCGCGGCATTCGGTGCCGCCTCGCTGTTGCCGTTGCAATCCGAAGCGGTGCTGGTGGGCCTGCTGCTCAGCGATCGGTACTGGCTCTGGGCACTGCTGGCCGTGGCAACGTTCGGCAATGTCCTGGGGTCGCTGCTCAACTGGTGGCTAGGTCGCGGAATCGAGCGGTTCCACGACCGGCGCTGGTTTCCGGTGAGCCCCCGGCACCTGGAAAAAGCCCGCCTGCATTACCAACGCTACGGCCACTGGTCATTGCTACTCAGTTGGCTGCCGGTCATCGGTGATCCGCTGACGCTGGTCGCCGGCGTCATGCGCGAGCCACTGGGGCGCTTCCTGCTGATCGTCACCTTGGCCAAAGGTGCCCGCTACGGCGTGCTGGCCTTGGCGACACTGGGCTGGATGGGTTGAACCTTCAACGGCAACGATTGCCTGTGTTTAATGCCGCCCTAATCGAACCGATCCAGCATGGGCGGATTTTCCATGGAGCTGTCCCATGCCGCGCCCTTTCTCCTGCTGGTTATCCGGCCTGTTGCTGACCGCCGCCCTGCCCGCCATCGCCCACGCCGACGTGCCGGAATATGGCCCGCAACTCCAGGGTTTCGAGTATCCGTACACCCTCAAGCACTTCGGCTTCGAATCCCAGGGCCAATCCCTGGAAATGGGTTACATGGACGTTGCCGCCCACGGCAAGGCCAATGGCCGCAGCGTGGTGCTGATGCACGGCAAGAATTTCTGCGGCGCGACCTGGGACACCTCGATCAAAGCCCTCAGCGACGCCGGCTATCGGGTCATCGCGCCGGACCAGATCGGCTTCTGCACCTCCAGCAAACCGGCGCACTATCAGTACAGCTTCCAGCAACTGGCGACGAACACCCAGCAATTGCTCAAGGCGCTGGGCATCCAGAAAGCCACCCTGCTGGGGCATTCCACCGGCGGCATGCTCGCCAC
>NZ_JBOIBY010000618.1:0-16043 GCF_050739655.1 Pseudomonas sp.
TGTTCACTGATGTGCTGCGCCAGTGCCGCTTGCAGTTGGTGCTGGAAGTCGGCTTTGCTGGCTGCGGTGAAGAACGCCATCTGTGGTACTCCGCTTGGGCTTGTTATTGATGGAAGCGTCGCGTGCATCGCCCCTTTCGGGGCATCCCGTCACCCGGTTCCTGATTCTCGGGCAGAGGAAACAGGGTGACAGGTGGGTGAAGCTGGACGAGACACTCGGGTCACATTCACCTTCCGTGAATGGGCATCTGCAAAAGCGACTGGGCTGCGCTCAGCGCAATGCCTTTACAGGTGCTCATCCGTTGCGCAGCTTAACCAGTGCGGCAAGGCCCGTTCTTGCGGTGCTGCGACATATTCGGTCAACGGTACGCTGCTGGATGGCGGCGCATCGGTTAACACTAGCAGCCATGAGGAATTCTGGGCGTTTTATGGCCTTTTTTACGGCACTCCCGTACCAGAAGTGACCAGCAACACGTTGGTCGTTCACACTCGAACGAGCATAAACAGGCAAGGGCTGGCAGAATCGCGCTTTATACGCCTCCACAACGCTCGCCGAGCCAGGAATTACCCATGCAAATGACCACCGCCCTCTTGATCGTCAACCCGTGCGACGACGAAGAAGACAACATGGCCATGCTCTGCTGCCATAGCGAAAAGGGCGAAATGTTCCTGATGAGCCGCTATCCGGACGAAGACGAGCTGGAAATCACCCTGGATGGCGAGCCTTCGACCCTGGACGGCGTGAAAGTGACGTTGAGCCCTACCCTGCTGAAGATCGAAATCGCAGCCACCGATGCCGATGCGCTCAATGGTGATGACTTGCTGGAGATCACCTTCAACCCGGACATGGTCGATCTGGCGGAAGTTGAAGAAACCCTGAAGAACATTCTTGACGGTACCGGGACTTATATCAGCCAGCCTTGATGGTGTCTGGACCGGCTTCATCGCTGGCAAGCCAGCTCCCACCGGGACCGAGTTGTGCATAGATTGCATGTACTCCTCCAATACCTGTGGGAGCTGGCCTGCCAGCGATGAGGCCCTGACAGTCACCTCAAGACCGTTGCCCCACAAAAATCCAACCAATCTCCTACTCATTTCCCTACTTTGCACAAAATGCCATGACCGATGCATTGCTCAGATTGCATGTACACCGCCAATACCTGTGGGAGCTGGCCTGCCAGCGATGAGGCCCTGACCGTTACCTCTAGACCGTTGCCCTATAAATGCCAACAAATCTCCTACTCATTTCCCTACTTTGCACAAAATGCCATGAGCGATGCATTGCTCAGATTGCATGTACACCGCCAATACCTGTGGGAGCTGGCTTGCCAGCGATGAGGCCCTGACCGTCACCTCAAGACTGTTGCGCCTACAAAATCCGCCCTATCTCCCAGCCATCTCCCGCACTTTCCACAAAATGCCGTTAGTCGCCGCACCCCGCGATGGATTAAAGTAACGCCCCCAGCCCCGGCGTTTACAAATGACCTCGGCCATCTTTTTCCAGGAACAGTCATCGATGGAACATCGTGAAGCGCTGCTAGCGCTGCGAACCTTTCTTTCAACGCAGATTCTCGGCCAGGAAAAGCTCATCGAGCGCTTGCTCATCGCCCTGCTTGCCGACGGCCACATGCTGGTCGAGGGTGCTCCTGGCCTGGCCAAGACCAAGGCCATCAAAGAACTCGCCGAAGGCGTCGAGGCCCAGTTCCACCGTATCCAGTTCACCCCCGACCTGTTGCCTGCCGATATCACCGGTACGGAAATCTATCGCCCGGAAACCGGCAGCTTCGTGTTCCAGCAAGGCCCGATCTTCCATAACCTGGTGTTGGCGGACGAAATCAACCGTGCCCCGGCCAAGGTTCAGTCGGCGCTGCTCGAAGCGATGGCCGAGCGCCAGGTCAGTGTCGGGCGCAGCACCTATGAGCTGTCGCCGTTGTTCCTGGTGATGGCCACGCAGAACCCCATCGAGCAGGAAGGCACCTACCCGCTGCCGGAAGCCCAGCTCGACCGCTTCCTGTTGCACGTCAAAATCGGCTTCCCGGACGCTGCGGTCGAACGCCGCATCCTGCAGCAAGCCCGTGGCGAAGCCTTGAACGGCGAAGCCAAGCCCGAGCGTCGGGTCAGCCAACAGGCGATTTTTGCCGCTCGCAAGGAAATCCTCGGTTTGTACATGGCCGATGCCGTGGAGGAATACCTGGTGCAGCTGGTCATGGCCACGCGCAACCCGGCCAAATTCGACCCGGAAATGGCCGAATGGATCGCCTATGGCGCCAGCCCTCGTGGCTCCATCGCCCTTGACCGTTGTGCCCGTGCCCACGCCTGGCTCGCCGGGCGTGACTTCGTCAGCCCGGAGGATATTCAGGCGGTGCTGTTCGATGTGTTGCGCCACCGCATCATTCTTTCCTTTGAAGCCGAAGCCGCTGGCATCGATCAGGACCGGGTCGTCCAGCGGATTCTCGACGTCGTAGCCGTCGCTTGAGTCCGATGAACGTTATCCTGCCGGCCCAACCGGGCGTGCGCATCACGCTGGCCGAGCTGATCGAGATGCGCCATCGCGTGCGCGAAGTGCAGCTGTTTTCCACACCGAGCCAGCGCAGCCCGTTGATCGGCCTGCACCACTCCAAGCTGCGTGGCCGTGGTGTGGACTTCGATCAGGTGCGGGTCTATCAGGCTGGCGACGACGTGCGGACCATCGACTGGCGCGTCACCGCACGCACACAGGAACCTCACACCAAGCTGTTCCATGAAGAACGCGAGCGGCCGATTTTCATCATGGTCGAGCAAAGCCGACGGCTATTTTTCGGCTCGGGGCTGATGTTCAAATCCGTACTCGCTGCCCAAGCGGCGGCATTGATCGGCTGGGCCGCATTGGGCCACAACGATCGTGTTGGCGGGCTGGTGTTCGGCGACAACGAGCATTACGAAATCAAACCCCGACGCAGCAAGCAAAGCCTGTTGCAGCTGCTTAACCGTCTGGTGCGGGTCAACCACTCGCTGCACACCGAAAGCGAGCCGGATCGTGACGCGTTCGGCATCTCCTTGCGCCGCGCCCGGGAAGTGTTACGTCCCGGCAGCCTGGTCATCGTGATTTGCGATGAGCGCGCCCTGTCCGAGAGCGCCGAGCAACAGCTAAGCTTGTTGTCGCGCCATTGCGATTTGTTGCTGCTGCCGCTGTCCGATCCTCTGGATCATGCCCTGCCCGCCGCCGGGCTGCTGCGCTTTGCCGAACGCGGCGCACAACTGGAGCTCGACACGCTCAATTTTGACCTGCGCCAGACGTACCGTGCCCAGGCTGAAACCCGCATCGCACGTTGGGAATTGCTCGCGCAAAAGCTGCGGGTATTGCTGATGCCCTTGAGCACCCAGAGCGAAATGGTCGAGCAACTGCGCGAATACCTGAACCCGCAGAAACCGGGGAAAGGTCGATGAACAGTCTCGATCAGCTACAACCTCTGATCTCGCCCCCGCAGATCGGTTTCTGGCCTCCGGCGCCGGGCTGGTGGTTGCTGTTCTTGTTGCTGCCTATCATCGGTTTTGGCGTGTGGAAGTTGCGGCATTTCATCCCCAACAAACAGCCCGTGGTGCGCGCCGAACAGCCCCTTGATCCGGTGCGCGTCGCTGCGCTGGCGGAATTGGCGTCGCTGCCCAAACCCTATGACGGCGCACCGGCCGGCGCTTGGCTGCAACAACTCAACGGCCTGCTCAAGCGTCTTTGTCGTAACCATTATCCCTATAGCCAGAGCCATACCCTCAACGGGCGAAAATGGCTGGCGTTCCTCGACAACCGTTGCCCGGCCGCCGGCCTGACCCGCTGGATGGTCTTGGTCGAGGGCGCCTACAAACCTGAATGCAAGCTCGACGACAAGGCGATCGCCGGCCTGACCCAGGCGGTCGATACCTGGATTCGCAAACATGTTTGAGTTCGCCTGGCCGTGGATCTTCGCGCTGCTGCCCTTGCCGTGGCTGATGCGCATCGTGCTGCCGGTGGCCGACAGTGGTGAGCCGGCGCTCAAGGTCAGCTTCCTCGCCGACCTCGAAGGACTGACCCGACGCCGTGCCCGGGCCAATCTCCCGGCCTGGCGCCAACAGGCGCCGTTCCTGCTGCTGTGGTTGATGCTGCTCACCGCCGCTGCGCGCCCGCAATGGCTCGGCGAGCCATTGCCGATTGCCGCCAGTGGTCGCGACCTGTTGGTTGCCGTCGACGTTTCCGGGTCCATGGACTTCCCCGACATGCAGTGGCAGGAAGAAGACGTCAGCCGCCTGACGCTGGTCCAGCATTTGCTCGGTGACTTCCTCGAAGGCCGTGAAGGTGATCGGGTCGGCCTGATCCTGTTTGGCAGCCGGGCATATCTGCAGGCACCGCTGACCTTTGACCGGCGCACGGTGCGCGTCTGGCTGGACGAAGCGCGTATCGGCATCGCCGGCAAGAACACCGCCATTGGCGACGCCATTGGCCTGGCCATCAAGCGCCTGCGACAACGCCCGGCGCAAAGCCGCGTGCTGATCCTGGTGACTGACGGCGCCAACAACGGCGGCGAGATCGACCCGCTCACGGCAGCGCGCCTGGCGGCCAGGGAAGGCGTGAAAATCTACACGATTGGCATCGGCGCCAACCCGGAGGAAAGCGGCACCCTGGGTTTTCTCGGCATCAATCCGAGCCTGGATCTGGATGAGCCTTCGCTGATGGCCATCGCTGATGCAACGGGTGGCCAGTATTTCCGGGCCCACGATGGCAAGGAACTGCAAGCGATCAAGGAGACCCTCGACCAACTCGAGCCTGTGACCCAGCAACCGACCCAGGCCCGCCCCGCCGAGGCGCTGTATCACTGGCCACTGGCTCTCGCGCTCTTGATGAGCATGCTGTTGGTGGCCCGCGAGCTGTGGCCGGACAACCCACTGCAACGCCTGTTTACCAAGGACCTGTTCTTGCAAACGCAATTGCCTGACTGGCGCCAGCGCCTTAAACGCCTGCGCTTGCGGAGGCGCCGATGAGCGCGCTCTGGCCGTACTGGTTCCGCCCGTGGTGGCTGTTGTTGCTGCCGCTGCTGGGCTGGTTGCTTTGGCAACTCTGGCACCGCCAAAAGCGCGCGGGCCGCTGGCAGATGATTTTGCCGCCGGCATTTCATGCTGCGTTGCTCAAAGGTGGTTCGGGTCGCGACAGCAAACTGCCCTGGGTTGCACTGGGTGTGGCCTGGCTATTGACCGTCCTTGCGCTGTTAGGGCCGGGCTGGTCGCGGGTCGAGCAAATGAGCCAGAAACCCGCCGACCCGCTGGTGGTCATCCTTGAGCTGACCCCGGAAATGCTCGCCACCGATGTGCCACCCAACCGGCTGGAACAGGCCCGGCGCAAGCTGCTCGACCTGCTGCAAAACCGCAGCGACGCGCAGACCGCCATTGTGGTCTACGCCGGAAGTGCGCATACGCTGGTGCCACTGTCGGACGACCTGTCCACCAGCCGCAATTTGCTGGATGCGCTTAAACCGTCGCTGATGCCCGAAGCCGGCCATCGCGCCGACCTGGCGGTGGCCAAGGCCCTGAAATTGCTGGAGCAAGCTGCGCTGGGCGACGGCCGCATCCTGCTGATCGGCTCATCCCTCACCGAAACCGAACGCCAGGGCATTCGCCAAGCGTTAGGCGGTAAATCAACGCAGTTTCTGATGCTCGGCATCGGTACCGCCGAAGGTGCGCCCATCACTCAGGAAGATGGCAGTTTCCTCAAAGACGAACAGGGTGCGATTCTGGTGCCGCATCTGGACGACGCTGGCCTGAAGGCTTTCGCCAACGATCTGGACGGACGTTATCGCCATGCCCGCCTGAGTGACAGCGATCTGCGTGCGCTGGGTTTGCTCGATGGCCCGCGTCATCTGCGCGACGACGGCCAGACTTTGCTTCTGGACAGCTGGGCCGATCAAGGTTACTGGCTTCTGTTGCCGCTATTGCTGCTGGCGGCCTGCGCGGGTCGTCGTGGCTGGTTGCTCTGCTTGCCGCTGCTACTGGCGCTGCCACAACCAAGCCATGCCTTCGAATTCCAGGATTTGTGGCTGCGCCCCGACCAACAGGGCATCCGTCTGCTCAAGCAAAAACGCCCGGCCGAGGCGGCGCAGCACTTCGAAGATCACCAGTGGCAAGGCGTGGCACTTTATGAGGCGGGCGACTATAGCGCCGCCGCCCAGCGCTTCGCCGAAGGCAACGACGCCCATGCCCACTACAATCGTGGTAATGCCCTGGCGAAAAGCGGTGAACTGGAGGCGGCGCTGGATGCTTACGAACAGGCCCTTGAACGCCAACCGGATTTGCGTCCGGCGCTGACCAACAAGACCCTGGTGGAAAGTCTGCTCAAGCAGAAAAACACCCCGCCCGCCGAGCAGGAAAAAACGGCCGACGAAGCCGCGACGCCCGATGAACAAGAGCCATCGCCCAGCGCTGCGGAGCAACCGTCGAGCAGCGGCGAACCGAAAGCCGCCGACCAGCAGGCCAGCCACGACACCGAGCAAGCGTCAACCACACCACCGCGCCCCGGCACCAACGAAGTGCCGGGCAGTGAACTGGGTGACGAACAACACACCACCCCGCCCATGCGTCCCGCCAGCGACAGCATCGAGGGTGAACAGCAGCAGGCGCTGGAGCAATGGCTTCGGCAGATCCCGGATGACCCGGGGGAATTGCTCCGACGTAAATTCTGGTACGAACAGCAACAACATCAGGATCAGGGAAAAACTCGATGACCCGCTTCACCGCCTTCATGCTCGCGCCAGTGCCCGCCTTGCTGGTCTGCGCCCTCCAGGCCCAGGCCGCCGAGCTGGTTGCCAGTGTCGATCGCACGCACCTGAACTCCGGCGAGACGGTCGAGCTGACCCTGGAATCCAACGACGTGACCCAGTTCGGCAAACCCGACCTGACCCCGCTGGAACCGCTGTTCGAAGTGCGCGGTACCCGCCAGGTCAACCAGTTGAACACCCTCAACGGTGACAATCGCGCCACAACCCGCTGGATCGTCACCCTTTTGCCACTGCAAAACGGCAGCGTCGAGATTCCTTCATTGAAACTCGGCGACGTACAGAGCCAGCCGATCACCGTGCAAGTGGTCCAGAGCGAAACCCAGAACACCCCGAACAAACAGGCCGCGGTATTCATCGACGCCAGCCTCGATCAAACCGCCGTTTACGTACAGGCCCAGGCGATCCTGACCTTGCGTATCTACCATTCGGTGTCGCTGTACGATGACAGCAGCTTGCCGCCGTTGCAGATTCCCGATGCCCGCATTGAACAGTTGGGCGAGTCGCGCACCTACGAAAAAGACATCAATGGCGTGCGCCACGGCGTGATCGAAATGCGCTACGCGATCTATCCGCAGCACAGCGGTGAACTGATCATTCCGGGGCAGATCTTCAATGCCGCGCTGGTGGACGCAGCACCTGCCAAGGACGCTGCATCCCAGTCGCCGAAATCCGGCAAGCTGATGCGCGTCAGCTCGGCCGAAATGCTGCTGACGGTCAAGGCCAAACCCATCGCCTACCCCGCCGACCTGCCGTGGCTTCCGGCTCGCAGCCTGACCCTGAGCGAGAGCTGGAACCCGGACCCGGAGCAGGTTCAAGTTGGTGATTCGCTGACCCGCAGCCTGACCGTCAAGGCCGAGGGCCTGTCCAGCTCACAACTGCCACCCCTGCCAGGCACCGAAGTGAACGGCCTGCGGCGCTATCCGGACCAACCGGTGCTGGGCAATCAAAACAGCGAGCGCGGCCTGGAGGGTAGCCGTGAAGACAGAGAAGCCTTGGTGCCATCCCGCAGTGGCGCTATCGACTTGCCAGCGGTCGAAGTGGTCTGGTGGAACACGTTCGAAGATCACCTGGAACACAGCAGCCTGCCCGCCCGAACCCTACAGGTGGCGGCCAACCCAAGTCTGATGATCGACACCCCACCCGGCGCCTCCCCAATCAATGCGACAGCCGAGAGCGATACCCTGTGGCGCTGGAAACTCAGCACCCTGATCCTGGCTTGCACCACCCTGCTGGGCTTCGGACTGTGGTGGCGAGCACGCTGGCAACCGGCAATCCTGCGCGCAGCCCAAACAGGCCCGAGCCCGCGCACCGTGCTCGACGACCTCAAGCGCGCCTGCCAGGCCAACGACCCCCACGCCACCCGCCAGGCACTCGATGCCTGGGCCCGGCAACAACCGGAAACCCTGGCCGACATGGCCGCCCGCTTTGTACCGCTGTCTGACGCGCTGGACGGTTTGAACGGCGCGCTATACAGCGAGGCTGGCCAGCATTGGCAAGGTGAGGAGTTGTGGCGAGCGATTCGCACGATTCCGATTGCTGAGCGGGTTCAGGATTCGTCGGGTGAGAGTGGGTTGCCGCCGCTTTATCCGAAGTGACGATTACTGGGCGTTGAGATCAAATTCGGCGTCCAGGCAAATCGCCTTTAAAAATGCGCTGTCATGGGAGACCACGATCAATGCCCCCTGGTACTGATTGAGCATCTGTTCCAGCGCGATTTTGCTGGGCAGGTCCAGGTGGTTATCCGGCTCGTCGAGCAATAGCAATTGCGGTGGACACTGTGCATACAACTGCGCAGCCAAGGCTATTTTCAGGCGTTCGCCGCCACTCAACTGGCAGGTATTGAGCATCACGCGACCCGCATCAATCCCCATTTGCGCCAAGCGAGTACGCGCCTCGGCCTCGGGCAGTTGCGGATTACTCTCGTAGAGCCATTGCACCGCAGTGCGCTCGGGATACTGCAACCCGGCGTGTTGATCCAGCCAACCGACATGACAACTGCGGATGACTTCACCTTCGCGCACCGGCAGTTGGCCGGCGATCACGCGCAACAAGGTCGACTTGCCGCTGCCGTTCGCGCCCAGGATTGACATTCGGGAAGGCCCCGTCAGCGTCAGATTGACCGGCATTGAGTAACCGAACGGGAGAATCACGTCGTTGAGCTGCACAATCAGCTTGCCTTTGGGCACCACGCTCTCCGGGGACAACATCATGCGTTGAATGTCAGACGCACACCGTGCACGGGCATCGGCAATCCGTTGTTGCTGCTGCTCCCGGGCCACTTGTTGGTTCAGGCGCAATTTTCCCTGACTGTTTTCGCTGCGTTCTTTCTGGGCGTTGGTGATCAGCTTTGTTTGGCTGCCATCGCGAGCCTGACGGTCGCCGCGGGCATTACGCCGTTGCTGACGCTCCATCTGCACGACCATCTCACGTTGTTCGCGCCTGGCCTGCGCCCGCTCCCCTTGCAATGCCGATCGGAACGCCTGCTGTTCTAGTTCCCGTGTCGCCTCATACTGACTGTAGTTGCCGCCATAAGCCGCCAGCCCTAAGGGTGAAAGCTCGACGATTTCATCTACGTGCTCCAAAAGGTGGCGGTCATGGCTGATCAACACCAGACCGTTGGGCCAACGATCGATCTGCTGCGCGAGTATTTGTTGCTGATCGATATCCAGATGGTTGCTGGGCTCATCCAGAATGAGCCAGTCGGCCCTGGATAACCACGCTCCCAGCAGCGCCACCCGTTGCCGTTCGCCACCACTGAGTGCGTCAGTGGGCGCCTCGGCATTCAAATGCCCCAGGCCAATCTGCTGCAACTCCGCCTCAAGGCGTGCGGCACAATCCCATTGGTCGACCGCCAGCGAATGGTCGTCATCGTCAACACTGCCTTGGGCAATGCGCGCAAGCGCCGCCAGAATATGGTCGACCCCGGCCAGCGCGGCAACGCTGGGATAGCGCTCCGGTTCCAGTAACTGCGCCACGAAGTAAACTCGCCCTTCGCGACGGACGATGCCGCTGGTGGGCAGTTGCTCCCCCGTCAGGAGCCGGCCAAGCAAGGACTTGCCACAGCCATTGGCGCCGACGATTCCCGTGGCCCTGGTACTGAAGGAGTGGTTCAAGTGATCCAACAGCACGCGCCCGTCTGGCAGGTTGAACGACACTTGATCAAGTTGGAGTAACCGTTGAGTCATTACGCTTCCTTGAATGATTGGCCCATCCTCAACAGCAGACGTCTTGAGGGCCAATGTATCTCGACCAGGTTCGCGTCTCTACCAACCACGAGGTCGAAAGATCGCAGTTTGGGACGTTTCCTACCTTGATCTACATACCGTGTAGGAGCTGGCTTGCCAGCGAAAAGCCCGAGGCCGCTGCGGGGCATCAGGATTAACGCGTTATCGTTGACGATTTTCGCTGGCAAGCCAGCTCCTACAGTGTCCGTGTCGAACTCAAGATCTGCGAACACCACTAAACCTGTGGGAGCTGGCCTGCCAGCGATGAGGGAGTGTCAGTCACCGACAATGTTGACTGGTCTACCGCCTTCGCTGGCAAGCCAGCTCCCACAGTGTTCGTGTAGAACACAAAATCTGCGAACGCCACTAATCCTGTGGGAGCTGGTTTGCCAGCGATGGCGGCCTTACATTCACCACAGCCATCGCCAAACTGTCGCAGATAGCTTTTTGCCCTCTGCATTCCCAACCTTTTGCCAGTAAACTCTCTCCCCTTTCGCCGCCTTCATCTTTCACGCGGCCATTACCTATTTCCTTGCGGAGTCCGCCTTGCGTCTGTTCCACACCTCCGACTGGCACCTGGGGCAAAACCTGCATGGCCAGGATCGCGATTTTGAGCACGGCTGCTTTCTTGACTGGCTGCTGCGCCAGCTGAAACTGGATCAGCCTGATGTACTACTGATCGCCGGCGATATCTTTGACACGGTCAACCCGCCGGTCAAAGCCCAGGAACGCCTTTACGACTTTATCGTCAGCGCCCATGAGCAGCAGCCGTTGCTGACCATCGTGATGATTGCAGGCAACCACGATTCCGGTTCGCGGATCGAACTGCCCGCGCCCTTGATGCGCCGTTTGCGTACCCATGCGCTGGGCCGGGTGCTGTGGCTGGACGATGGGCAGCTCGATGCCGAGCGCCTGTTGCTTCCACTGCCCAATGCCAGCGGTGAAGTCGCTGGCTGGTGCCTGGCGCTGCCGTTCCTGCGCCCGGCCGAAGTGACCGGCGCGCATCTGGGCGACAACTACCTGCGCGGTATCGGCCAGGTACATGAATGGCTGATCGAGGCGGCTAATGCCAAGCGCCAGCCGGGCCAGGCCTTGATCGCCATCAGCCATGCGCATATGGCCGGCGGTTCGGTGTCGGAGGACTCCGAGCGCAGCCTGATCATCGGCAATGCCGAAGCCCTGCCGGCGAGCCTGTTCGGGCCAAGCATCAGCTATGTCGCCCTCGGTCATTTGCACAAGCCGCAGAAGGTCAACGGGGAAGAACGCATTCGCTACAGCGGCTCGCCGATTCCGCTGTCGTTCTCCGAGATCGGCTATCAACACCAGATTCTCGACATCAAGCTCGATGGCGAAACCCTGCTCAGCGTCGAACCCAAACTCATTCCCCGCGCAGTCAATCTGCAACGCATCGGCCCGGCACCACTGGCGGACATCCTGCTGCAACTGGCCGATCTACCGAATATCGACCTGCTGGCCGACTACCAGCGTCAACCCTGGCTGGAAGTGCGGGTTCGCCTGGACGAGCCTCAGCCCGATCTGCGCAACCAGATTGAAACGGCCCTGCAAGGCAAAGCCGTGCGGCTGGTGCGGATCGCCGCCGAATACGCTGGCAACGGCAACCGCGAAGACGCCAATGACGGCGATACCTTGATCGAACTCGACCAACTCACCCCACAGGAGCTGTTCCGCCGCGCCTGGCAGGATAACTACGGCAGCGAAGTCGACGAGCAGACCTTCAAGGACTTTGCCGAGCTGTTGCAAGACGTGCAGATGGAGGGCGAGCAGCCATGAAAATCCTTGCGATCCGCCTGAAAAACCTCGCGTCCCTCGCCGGCCCGTTTGAGATCGACTTCACCGCCGAACCGTTGGCCAGCGCCGGCCTGTTCGCCATCACTGGGCCAACCGGCGCCGGCAAAAGTACCTTGCTCGATGCCCTGTGCCTGGCCCTGTTCGGTGCCGTGCCGCGCCTGAACAACACCGGTCGCGACGCCAAGGTGCCGGATGCCGACGGTGAAATCGGCACCGGCGACCCGCGCACCCTGCTGCGTCGCGGCACCGGAGAAGGCTATGCCGAAGTGGATTTCGTCGGCGTCGATAACCGTCGTTATCGAGCGCGCTGGGAGGCTAACCGCGCCCGAGAAAAAGCTGGCGGCAAACTGCAAACCAGTCGCCAGAGCTTGCGCGATATCGATCAGGATCAATTGCTGGCCAGCCAGAAAGGCGAATACAAGGCGCAACTCGAAGCCGCGCTGGGCCTGAACTTCGAACAGTTCACCCGGGCCGTGCTGTTGGCGCAAAGCGAATTCAGCGCTTTCCTCAAGGCCGACGATAACGACCGCAGCGAACTGCTGGAAAAGCTCACCGATACAGCGCTCTACACCCGCCTGGGGCGCCGCGCCTTCGACAAGACCAAGGAAGCCCGCGAGGCCCACAAACAACTGCAGGACCAGGCCAGCGGCGTCACGCCACTGGCCCCTGAAGCGCGGGCCGAGCTGGATGAGCGCTTCAATGACGCGCAGCGACAACTCAAGACCCAGCAAGCACAGCTCAAGGAACTGGAGTTGCAGCACACCTGGCTCAAGGACCTGCGTCAGTTGCAGGACGAACAACTGGCCGCCAGCGAGCAACTGCAATCGGCACAGGCGCACTGGGAAAACCTGGCTGGCGAACGCCTCAAGCTCAACCGCCTGGAGCAACTGGCACCGCAACGACATCAGTTCGCGCGCAAGAGCGAACTCACTGCACAGCTCACACCGCTGGCGAATCAGATTGCGCTGCATACCGAGCAACAAGACCAGCTGACCGAGCGCCAGTCTCAGCTCGAACAAAGCTTGAGCTCAACCCAGACCGCACTGGCCGAAGCCCAACGCCAGCATGCCACCAGCGCCCCGCTGCTGCGTCAGGCCTTCGACGAGCAAAGCACCCTCGCCCGACTGGTCAAGGACGTCAGCCAAAGCACAGAACAGAAACAACAGGCCGAAGAAGCGTGTGCCCAAGGAAGCAGCGCGATACTAGGCTTGCTCGACCAGCAGCAACGGGTCGCCGAACGCCTGCAGCGCATCGCCGGCGAACTGGAGCAAAGCGCCCATCTGGCGCCGTTGAGCGACGCCTGGAATGCCTACCGTGATCGCTTGCAGCAATTGATGCTGGTGGGCAATCGCTTGAACAAAGGACAGGCCGAACTCGCCGCTCTCGAAACCCGTGCTGCTCAGGCCGCCGAGGAACTGTCCGCACAGAAGCAACACCTGGAAGTGCTGTACAAGGAGGCCGGGGCCGAACCCGAGGCGGTGGCCGAACAGATCCAGATTCTCGGCAGCCTGCTGCAAGACAATCGCAAGCAACTGCGCGCCCTGGAAGAGTTGACGCGGTTGTGGGCCAGTCAGCAAGAGCTGGACAAGCGCACCGCTGAGCTCCAGGAGCGCCAGCTCAGTGCACAACAATCTCGCGAGCGCCTGACCCAGGACGGCGTGCAGGCCAAGAATGAACTGGCCGTCGCCGAGCAAACCCTGAGCGTCACCCGCGAACTGCTGGAGCGCCAACGCCTGGCGCGCAGTGCCAGTGTCGAAGAGTTGCGCGCGCAATTGCAGGACGACCAGCCTTGCCCGGTCTGCGGCAGCAACGAGCATCCCTATCACCAGCCCGAGGCGTTGCTGCAAAGCCTTGGCCGACACGATGAGAGCGAACAGGCCAACGCCCAAAAAACCGTCGACCTGCTCAAGGAAAAACTCACCGACCTGCGTGCCGAAGTTGGCGGCGTGATCGCCCAGCAGAAAGAACTGCTGCAACAGCAGGAAGCGCTCTCGGTTCAACAGCAAAACCTGGCGCCGAGCCTTGAGGCGCATCCCCTTGCGGCGCAATTGCTCACCCAGGACGCCCCTCACCGCGATGCCTGGCTGGCTCAGCAAAACAGCCAGTTGAACCAAAGCATCAACCAGGATGAACAACGGCAAACCGCCCTGCTGACGCTGCAACAGGACGCCGCGCGCCTGCAACAACAATTGCGCAGCGCCGAAACGGCGAGCCAGCAAGCGACGCAGAACCTGATCAACCAGCAACGTGAACTCGACAGCGATCGCCAGCGTCTGGACGAAGAGTTGACAGCGTTCAGCACCCTGCTCCCAGCCGACACGCTCGAAGCCTTGCGCAACGAACCGGCCGCGACGTTCATGCAGCTTGACCAGCAGATCACCCAGCGTCGCGATCAGCTCGAGCAGCAGCGCGACGAACTCGGCGAGCAGCAACAACGCCAGCAAACGCTGGAAAAGGAACAGGATCGCCAGCAGTCCCGAACCGAGCAGTTGCAGGTTGCGCAGCAACAACTGAACGCCCTCACTGAACAGCAACAGGCTTGCCAACAGAAACTGTCCGATTTGCTCGGTGAACACGTCAGCGCCGAACAGTGGCAACAGCAGCTGGATCAAGCCGTCGAGCAGGCGCGCACGGCCGAAGCCTCGGCCAATCAGCAACTGCAAAGTGTGCGCACGCAGCGGGTGCAACTGGCGGCTGAACTCAAGGCACAACAGGAGCGCCTGCTGGCACTGCAAACCGAAGATCGTGACCTCAGCGGCAAGATCAACGACTGGCGTGCCCTGCACCCGGAACTGGACGATGACGGCCTGAGCGCGCTGTTGAATGTCGAAGACCAGCAGGTCAGCGAACTGCGGCAACGCTTGCAGAACAGCGAAAAAGCCATAGAGCAGGCCAACGTGTTGTTGCAGGAACGCGACCAGAAGTTGCTTAAGCATCAAGCGCAGCGCAACGGCAACCTTGACGCTGAACAACTCGTCTCGGCCATGTCAGAACTACAAACTCAGTTCACCGCCAGCGAACACCGTTGCGCCGAATTGCGCGCCGAGCAGGCCGAAGATCAACGTCGGCAAAATGCCAATCAGGCCCTGGCGCAACAGATTGCCGACGCCTATACCGAGTTCCAGCGCTGGGCACGCCTGAATGCGTTGATCGGCTCGGCCACCGGCGACACCTTCCGCAAGATCGCCCAGGCCTACAACCTTGACCTGCTGGTGCATCACGCCAACGTGCAGTTGCGCCAACTGGTGCGCCGCTATCGCCTCAAGCGCGGCGGCAGCATGCTCGGTTTGCTGGTGATGGACACTGAGATGGGTGACGAACTGCGCTCGGTGCATTCGCTGTCCGGTGGCGAGACGTTCCTGGTGTCTCTGGCATTGGCGCTGGGACTGGCATCGATGGCCTCAAGCACGCTGAAAATCGAATCATTGTTCATCGACGAAGGCTTCGGCAGCCTCGACCCCGAATCCCTGCAGCTGGCTATGGACGCGCTCGATGGCTTGCAGGCACAAGGCCGTAAAGTCGCAGTGATTTCCCACGTGCAGGAAATGCACGAACGGATTCCGGTGCAGATTCAGGTGCGCCGTCAGGGCAACGGCTTGAGCACGCTGGAGGTGAAATGACCACGCTCTACTCTTTCCGCCGCTGCCCGTACGCTATGCGGGCGCGCATGGCGCTGCGTTACGCGGGAGTTGCCGTAGATATCGTCG
Organism: Pseudomonas sp.; assembly: GCF_050739655.1. Classification (GTDB taxonomy): domain Bacteria; phylum Pseudomonadota; class Gammaproteobacteria; order Pseudomonadales; family Pseudomonadaceae; genus Aquipseudomonas. The sequence goes on from NZ_JBOIBY010000618.1 coordinate 15,516, forward strand.
AAGTCAGCCTGAAAGCCAAACCGGCAGACATGCTCGCGCTATCGAGCAAGGGCACGGTGCCGGTCCTGAGCGCAGAAGGCCGAGTGATCGATGAAAGCCTGGAAATCATGCGCTGGGCATTGGCGCAGAACGATCCGCAGGACTGGTTGCTCAAGGATAACCCGCAAGGCCAGTCGCACATCAGCGCGTTGATTAAAGAGAACGATCAGACGTTCAAGGTGCATTTGAATCGCTACAAATACGCCGAGCGTTATCCGGAACAACCGATGGAGGCTTATCGGGCCGAGGGTGAGTTGTGGTTGCGCAAGTTGGAGGAGCTGCTGGTGGATCGCGAGTATTTGCTGGCTGATCATCCCAGCCTGGCCGATGTGGCGTTGATGCCGTTCATACGGCAGTTCGCCCATGTCGATCGCGAGTGGTTCGCGCAGACGCCTTATCGACGTTTACAGGGCTGGTTGCAGCGGTTTCTGGATTCTGATTTGTTCACATCAATCATGAAGAAATAAACGCGAACCCTTTGTAGGAGCT
>NZ_JBOIBY010000619.1:0-8034 GCF_050739655.1 Pseudomonas sp.
CTGGCAGGCCAGCTCCCACAGTTGATTGGGGGTGGACCGAAATTTTGTGAACGACGCCGGATTCTGTGGGAGCTGGCTTGCCAGCGATGGGGCCAGAACTGTTGGCCTCGATCTGTCGGTTTATTCGTTGAGGTATTCGTAGGCCGTGACACCGCTATCGCTGGCAGGCCAGCTCCCACAGTTGATTGGGGGTGGACCGAAATTTTGTGAACGACGCCGGATTCTGTGGGAGCTGGCTTGCCAGCGATGGGGCCAGACCTGTTGGCCTCGATCTGTCGGTTTATTCGTTGAGGTATTCGTAGGCCGTGACACCGCTATCGCTGGCAGGCCAGCTCCCACAGTTGATTGGGGGCGGACCGAAATTTTGTGAACGACGCCGGATTCTGTGGGAGCTGGCTTACCAGCGATGGAGGTAAACGATAACGCGGGCTGTCTGAATAAAGGTGTTGTCTGGACGTTTTTCGCGGGCAAGCTCCGCTCCTACAGGAAAAGCCGGTTTTGGCTTTGGCTTTTGATTTACCTGCCCCTTCGGCAGGCTGAGTGGAGGTATTCATCCGGGGAATGGCGTGCAGCGCCGTTCGACGCAGTCGAACTCATCGCATGTAGGTGCCAGCGAAGCCAACCGGAGGGCGATGCCCCCGGATGGATGCCGGAGCGAAGGAACCCCGAGCCCCGGGGCAAAGCCTTTTGCTTACTTTTCGGCGTTTGGAAAAGTGAGTCGCTGTAAAAGCGAAACCATAAGTAGCCGTTACCGCAGAAACGGATATGTACTCGCTCAAAGTGCAGCCGTTACCAAAAACACGGATATGTACACGCCCAAAAAACAATCAAAAAGCAAAGCGACCCAACCCCTAGTCCGCTTTGACGATGAACCTTTCCCCGCTCAACCCGATGATCCCCTCAACTGGCGCAATGGCGCAGTGAGATCGGGAGAATTGAGTGATGCACAGCATGCGAGAAAAGACCCAGGACGAGCGTGACCTGCTGGAACGTGCACGGCGCCTGGTGCCGGCACTCAAGGCACGCACGGCGCAGGCCGACAAGGACTTGAAAGTGCCGGTGGAGAGCGTCATCGAGTTGCAATCGGCCGGCTTGTTGCGGGCCTTGCAGCCACGGGCGTTCGGCGGTTACGAAGTGGACCCGCGCACCTTCTTCGAAATCCAGACCATCCTTGCCGAGGGTTGCATGTCCACGGCCTGGATCTACGGCGTGATGGGCGTTCACCCCTGGCAACTGGCGCGTTACCCGATCGAAACGCAGCGCGAAGTCTGGGGCGATGACCACAGCGCACTGATCTGCTCGACCTACATGCCGGCGGCAAAGGTCACGGTGGTCGAAGGCGGTTACCGCATCAGCGGGCGCTGGGGTTTTTCCAGTGGTAGCGAGCACTGCCAATGGGTGTTCCTCGGCGGTATTCTGCCACCCGATGGCGAGCTGGCCGCCGAGCACGGCACTTTCCTGTTGCCGCGCAGCGACTATCAGATCGAGCGTAACTGGGACGTGATGGGCCTGCGCGGCACCGGCAGCCATGACATCGTGGTCGAGGATGTATTCGTCCCGGCCCATCGCGTGCAACGCACCAATAACTGGACCCTCGAAGCCACGCCCGGGCGCCTGGTCAACACCAACCCGATCTATGCGATCCCGTTCGCCCAGGTGTTCTCCCGCGCGGTCTCGACCTCGGCCATCGGTGCCCTGCAAGGCGCGATCAACGAGTTCCGCGACAACGCCGCCAAACACATCGGCAAGCACGGTGCCCGCACGGCGGACGATCCGGTGGCGCAAACCGCCGTGGCCGAAGCGATGATCACCGTCGACAGCCTGCGCCTGGTGCTGGAGCGCAACTACGAGCACCTGATGAGCCTGGCCCGTGCCGGTGAATACCCGGACACCGAGACCCGTCTGCTGTATCGCTACCAGTCGGCCTATGTCACCAACATCTGCGCCGAGCGGGCCAACGACCTGTTGCGCAGCATGGCGGCCTCGGGCTTGTACAACACCAACCCGGTGGCGCGACTGTTCCGCGACCTGCACCAGGCGCGTGGTCACATCGCCAACAACTACATGGCCTACGGGCGCAGCTACGGCGCGGTGATGCTCGGCCTGCCCAACCCGGACCCTTACGTCTGAGGCGATTGCGCCGGTTTGACACCCTTGGGTTTACACCTGCCCGTGCTGCACGGGCAGGTGGTCATGAGTACCTGATCTATGAGCAATTATCTTTCCCTGCGCGTGGCGCAAGTGATCGAGGAAACCGCCGACGCATGCTCGGTGGTGTTCGACGTGCCCGAGCACCTGGGTGAACGTTTTCGCTATCAACCCGGCCAGTTCCTGACCTTGCGCGTGCCGTACGAGGACGGGTGGCTGCCCCGTTGTTATTCGTTGTCGAGCACACCGCTGCTCGATGAGCCGTTGCGGGTCACGGTCAAGCGAGTGCAGGACGGACGTGCCTCCAACTGGCTGTGCCGTGAACTGCAGGAAGGGCAGACCCTTGAAGTCCTGCCGCCGGCCGGAGTCTTCGTACCGCGGAGTCTGGACGGCGATCTGCTGCTGTTCGGCGGTGGCAGTGGCGTGACCCCGGTGCTGTCGATCCTGCGCTCGGCGTTGATCGTGGGCACCGGCCGAGTGCTGTTGGTCTATGCCAACCGTGATGAAGCGTCGGTGATTTTCAAGGAAGAACTCAAGTTGCTGGCCAGCGTTCATCCGCAGCGTTTGCAAGTCGTCCATTGGCTCGACTCGGTGCAAGGCATTCCGAGCGTCGGGCAATTGGCCGAGCTGGCACGGCCGTTTATCGATGCCCAGGCGTTCATCTGTGGTCCGGCGCCGTTCATGGACGCCACTGTCAGCGCGTTGAAAAGCCTGGGCATGCCGGATGGCCGGGTGCATGTCGAACGTTTTGTTTCGTTGCCCGGCGAAGGTGAACTGCCGCTGGTGAGCAGTAGCGAAGCGGCGATGGCCGCGCAGTTGGCGGTGCGCCTGGATGGTGAAGACTTCGAGTTGTCCTGCGACAGCGGCGAAACCGTGCTTGCCGCCATGGAGCGCGCCGGCCTCAACCCGCCCAGTGCCTGTCGTGTCGGGGGTTGTGCCTCGTGCATGTGCACCCTGGAAAGCGGGGATGTCGAGTTGCTGCACAACGATGCACTGGACGCAGCCGACCTGGCCGAAGGCTGGATCCTGGCCTGTCAGGCGGTGCCCACCAGCGCGCAATTGCGTATCCGCTTTCCCGAATGATGAGCACGAGCCCACGATGAATCAGAGCCTGAACCTCACCGCGCCCGTGAGCGCGGCACCTGCCACCCTGGCCCAATTGGTCTTTACCTGCGCCGAACGTTTTGCCGGGCGTACCGCCATCGAGGACAACGGCCAATCCATCGACTTCGCCCAGTTACCCGAGCGCGTCATGGCGTTTACCCGGGGCTTGATGGCCCTGGGCATCCAGGCCGGGGACCGCGTCGGCGTCTGGGCGCCGAACAGTGCCGAGTGGATTCTCGCAGCCCTGGGCATTCAATGCGCCGGGGCGGTGCTGGTACCGATCAACACGCGCATGAAGGGCCTTGAGGCCGCCGATGTGCTGGAGCGCAGCGGCTGCCGCGTGTTGTTCGTCCAGCAGCGTTTTCTGGACGTCGATTACCCGGCGCTGCTCGCGGCCCATCGACCGGCCAGCCTCGAACACCTGGTGATTGTCGATGGCGACACGCCTGCGTTGTCGTCGGACCTGACGCTTGCGCAGTTCCTGCAAGGCGCATCGACCATCGACGCGCAGAGCGCCATGCACCGCGCAATGGCGGTCAGCCCTGATGCCATGTGCGACCTGTTGTTCACCTCCGGAACCACCGGTAAGCCCAAGGGCGTGATGAGCGGCCATGGCCAGAACCTGCGGGCCTTCACTGAATATGTGAAAGTCATCGGCCTGGTGCCAGGCGACCGCTACCTGATCGTCAATCCGTTTTTCCATGCCTTCGGCTACAAGGCCGGCTGGCTGACCTGCCTGATCGGCGGCGCGACCATCCTGCCCCATGCGGTGTTCGACGCGGAGCAGGTGTTCCAGCGCATCGCCCGCGAACGCATCAGCGTGCTGCCCGGCGCGCCGACCCTGTATTTGTCGCTGCTGGCCCACCCGCAGCTCAAGCAGACCGACCTGTCGAGCCTGCGCATCGCGGTGACCGGCTCGGCGAGCATCCCGCCGAGCCTGATCGAGCGCATGCGCAACGAGTTGGGTTTCGCCGTTGTCACCACCGCCTATGGCCTGACCGAATGCGGTGGCCTGGCGACGATCTGCGATCCACAGGATTCGGCGCAGGTGATCGCCGGCACCAGCGGCCGGCCCATCGCCGGCACCGAGGTGAGCATTCGCGATCCGCTCAACCAGGCGCTGGAGGCGGGGCAAACGGGTGAGATCTGCCTGCGTGGGTTCCACATCATGCAGGGCTATTTCCAGAACCCGGAAGCCACCCGCGAAGCCATCGATAGCGAAGGCTGGCTGCACACCGGCGACGTTGGGCGGCTGGACGAGGCCGGCAACCTGATCATCACCGACCGCCTCAAGGACATGTTCATCGTCGGCGGTTTCAACTGCTACCCGGCGGAAATCGAAGCGGCGCTGATCCGCCATCCGGCCATTGCCCAGGTGGCAGTGATCGGCATCGCCGACGAGCGCATGGGGGAGGTCGGCTGCGCCTGCGTGGTGTTGCGCGAAGGGTGGGAGCTCGACGAGGCGCAATTGATCGCCTGGAGCCGTGAACAGATGGCCAATTACAAGGTGCCGCGCCAGGTGCGGTTCCTCAATGGGCTGCCTCTGAACCCTTCGAGCAAGGTGGCGAAGAACGAACTGCGGGCGATGGTGGCCGACAGTATCCGGGCATGAGGTGCAGGGGTTTTACCAATCCGCCCGGCAACGGTTTTTTTCACGCTGTGGCGACACCAGTCAAAACAACAACAAAAAAGGATAGGAGCATGTTTACGCGAAACACGGTTGCGCGCCATTCGGGGAAGCTGATTGCCAATCGCCCATTGCTGGCGACAGCCATCACCCTCGCCAGTGCCACGGCCAGCGCCGCGCCGACCATTCAGTTGGGGGAAGACACTACGCTGGACTCGTCGCTGACGGTCAACTACACCGCCTCCATGCGCACCGCCAAGCAGGCCAATCAATACCTCAACGACCCGAACAACGACGACGGCACACGCAACTTCAAGCGCGGTTCTTTGATCAACAATCGCGTAAGCCTGTTCGGCGAACTGCTGCTCAAGCACGACAACCTCGGTGCGGTGCTGCGCGGCAGTGACTTCTACGACGATGTGTATAAACAGCGCAACGCCAACGACTCGCCGGACACGGTGAACAAACTCGGGCGCAACGACGAGTTCAGTGACAAGACCCGTGACCTCAGTGGCAACAACGCGCGCCTGCTTGATGCCTATGTGTATGGCAACTTCGAGCTTGGCGAAACCCAGTACCTGTCGCTCAAGGCGGGCCGGCATCTGGTGGCCTGGGGCGAGAGCCTGTTCTGGCCCAACATCAGCCAGGGCCAGGCCCCGGTGGATGCCACCAAGTTCAACGTACCAGGCACCGAGGCCAAGGATTCGTACCTGCCGGTGGGCCAGGTCTCGGGGTCGTGGTCGCTCAATGAAGACCTCGCGCTGGTGGGGTACTACCAATATGAGTGGGAGAAGACCGAGCTCAACCCGGTGGGCGACTACTTCGGCAGCGACACCTTCGGGCCGGGCGCCGAGTTCTATCGCCTCGGCAGCGGTCGGGTCAACAGCTTGCCCAACGGCGCGGCGGTCGCGTTTGCCGGCGACAAGGACGCCAGCGACAGCGGCCAATGGGGCCTGGGCGTGCGCTATCGGATCACCGAAAACACCGAAGTGGGGTTGTTCCATTACCGCTACAACGAGCGCATCGGCTCGCTGTTCTTCGACTTTAGCGGCACCACTCAATACTCCTCGCTCAAGAATATTGGCCACACCGGTGACGCGCTGACCTATCGTCTGGGCTACTTCGAAGACGTCAAGTTGACCGGTGTAAGTTTCAGCTCCAAGGTCGGTGACTCGGTGCAGTACGCCGGTGACCTGAGCTACCGCGACGGCGCCTCGGTCTACCTGAACAATGGTGCGCCTACTACCGGGCAGATCTGGCAGGGCAACCTCAACGCCACCTACATCCTCGGCCCCAGCCTGCTCGCCCAGCAGACCACGTTCCTGGGCGAAGTGGTGCATCAATACATCGCCGGCGTCGACAACCTGACGATCACCGGCGGCGGGCCAGGCGTGGACGGCACGTTCGATACGTTCGAATCGGCGACCCAGACCCGTGGCTCGACGCTGCTTGGCGTTGGCGCCTACATGGACTATCCGTCCATCGCCACCGGCCTGGACCTGAGCACCAAAGTCGTCTGGACCCAGAACGTCGACGGCAGCGCCTATCAGGGCCTGGGCCGCGACGAGAAGCGCCTGACCGTGGGCGGCGACTTCAAGTACCTGGGCAACTTCCAGATCGGCATGACCTATGTCGCCTACCTGAGTTCGCCGGATGTCGCCCAGGGCCGCTTGCTCGCGGACCGCGATTATCTGTCGCTCAACGCCAAGTACACCTTTTGATGATCACGGCTGCGTCGCGATGTGGCGACGCAGCCCACCTTTTGTCGTTGATAACAATAAAGAGAGGCCTGTCATGCATCCTCGTCCAACCCCGTCACCGTTCAGCCCTGTTGTGATTGGTCCACTGACCCTGAAAAACCGTTTTATCAAGGCCGCCACCAATGAGGGCATGAGCGCGGGTGGCGTGCCCTCCAAGCAGTTGGTCAAATTGCACTCGGCGCTGGTCGCTGGGGGGACTGCGTTGACCACCGTGGCCTATTGCGCGGTGAGCGACGATGGCCGCACCTTGCCCAATCAGTTGACCCTCAGCCAATCGAGCCTGCCGCACTTCAAGGCCCTGACCGATGGGGTGCACGAGGCGGGTGGCCTGGCCAGTGCGCAGATCACCCATGGCGGCTGCTTTACTTTCATCCGTGAGCGCTCGACCAAGCGCCCGCTGTCAGCCAGTGGCGGCTTCAACAAGATCGGCATGATGAGCGGCATGTTCCTCAAGCAGGCGATGACCGAAGCCGACATGCAGCAAGTGGTGCGTGACTTCGCCCAAGGCGCGCGCCTGGCACGCCAGGCCGGTTTCGATGCCGTGGAAATCCACATGGGTCACGGTTACTTGCTCAGCCAGTTCATTTCGCCGATGTACAACAAGCGCCGCGACCAGTACGGCGGCAGCCTGGAAAACCGCCTGCGCTTTCCGCGCCGGGTGCTGCGTGCGGTGCTCGACGCGGTGGGCAACGAGATGGCGGTGATCTGCAAATACAGCATCACCGAAGGCGTGCGTGCCGGTAACAGCGCCGAGGACGGGGCGAAGATCGCGCGCATGCTGGAAGAAGAGGGCGCGCATCTGCTGGTGCTTAGCGCCGGGATGAACGCGGAGTCGATCACCACCATGTTCGGTTCTTCCTTTCCCAAGGAGAACCGCGTGCAGCAGAAAAACAAGATCATCGCCCTGGCCATGGCCATCCAGCGTCGCACTGAGCCGACCGTGGAATTCCGTGAGCTGTACCTGCTCGAACATGCGCGCAAGGTGCGTGCGGCGGTGAAAATGCCGTTGGCGTATCTGGGCGGCGCCAAGAGCCTGGCGAGCATCGAGCAGATCATGGCCGAGGGTTTTGATCTGGTCGCCATGGGGCGGGTGTTGCTGGCGGAAAATGACTACGTCAACAAACTCGCCAGCGGCACCAGCCGCGACTCGATCTGCACCGCCTGCAACCGCTGTGTGGCGATGATGTACACACCCGGTGGCACCTCTTGTGTGCTGGGTAAGCCTGGTGATGCCGAATTGAATCGCCAGCCGGCGGCGGCACGCTAAGCAGGGTACTGATCGTGAATGATCGTTCCCACGCTCTGCGTGGGAACGCAGCCCGGGACGCTCCGCGTCCCTCTTCTAAAGCCGAACGCGGAGCGTCCGTTGAGGCATTCCCACGCAGAGCGTGGGAA
>NZ_JBOIBY010000620.1:0-2340 GCF_050739655.1 Pseudomonas sp.
GAGCAGACAGGCTGCTCATCTGCTGAACTCGTCCCGCCCCGGTCAACAGTGCAACCCCCACGATTTCCACACCGCCACCCAACACCCCCAGCATGCTGCCGTACAGCGCCAGCCTGGCTTCCGGCGCTTTGCTGCCCAATGTTCGCTCCACCTCTTGGAAATTCTTCTTCATCGAGTCGTTGAGCAGGTAAAACCCGCCCAGTGCCAGCAACAATTGGCCGCTACCGGCGCTCCCGCGCAGGCCGGTGAAGCCGGTGCGGACCCAGTCGGCCGCCTGCCGAGCAGGCACCTTGAGGCCTTGCAGCGCCATGCGAGCCCGTGAATCCAGGCTGCCGACGCCCACGGTGATGTCCTGAAGCAGAGCGTGGGCGCTGACTCCCGCCCGATCTGCGTTCGATGCGGCCTCACGCATCAGGTCGTGCCGGAGCGTGTCCGCGTCGCCCTCCACCCAGACCGTGACACTGATCATCTGGTTGGCCACCTTGGGATCCAGCACGGCCAGGCTCAGCAGGCCGGTCCGGATCAGTGGAACAACCTTGTGGTGCACTTTCTGCGCCTGGTAATCCACCTCGCCCATGGCGTCCATGATGCCTTTTTCGCTCCGGCCGAAAGCCTCGTACGCCTGGCTTTGCAGAGTGCGCAGGCGTTCGCATTGCAAGGCGTAGTACTCGCTGAGCTTCATCCTGACCTTGAGCTCGGTCAGGTGAATACCGTTGTGCAACAGTTGGGTGGCGCTGTTGAGGCGTGACACCGCGCGCGCAATGCCTGGCCCCAGCACGGGTTGCAGCCGGACGCTGGCGGCGTTGAGCGCGCCGAGGAGGTGAGCCATGGCCTCCTGCAGATGAGGCTGGATGTAACGAATGGCTTCGTCGCTGCTCAGGGCCTTGGTCACGGCCGAGTAGAGCTTTTCGCTGTCGCCCCAGTCCAGGTCGCCGGTCACGCTGAAACTGGGCAACAGGCCTGCCAGCAGGGATTTTTCCCGCAGCAGTAACGCGCGATAAATGGGGCTTTGCGGATCGTTCAACCAGTGTTGCCACAGCATGGCCGTGGGCCCGTTATCCGGCGCGGGCGCGTTTTCATCTGTGACGGGCGGCGCTTCACTGATACCGCCGCGCAGGCACAGCGCCATGGTTTGGCTGTAGGCCAAGGCAGAGGGGAAATGGGTGCCGTCATAGTCATGCTGCTCGATGCGCCTGAACGACGCGCTGGCGCAGAGCTGCGCATAGAGCCTCGCGCAGCCATCGATATGGCGCTGGTAGTCTGCCAATTGCTGCTGATAGCTGCTTTCGAACGAGGCGCGATCCGTCTCGCTGTAGCGTTGCTCCAACGATGCGTTGTATTCCCGGATTCTCTGCTGGACAAGGCGCTGACGCTCTACTTCGGGGCTGACAAAGGTCGGTGGGCCATCGCCGGTCATCGGCTCAAACGAAGCGGTTTGCTGTTCGGCCCATAAGGTGTGCATGTCGCGAATGGCCAGGAGCAAGTCTGACGTTTGGCGTTTATAGGCCGTCATGGGCTCATCGATGTAGCGCTGACGGGCCTCGATCCACACAGTGCGCAAGTGGTTGTACTGTTGAACCAGGCCCACCGTGTCATCGAGCACCAAGGCGAGCACACCTTGCTTGAGCGCCTGCTGCTCGATCGTGTCGCGCAGGAAGTTTTTCAGTGTTTTTACACGGGTCATGCGGCTATGGAAGCCATGGACACTGTCCAGTGGGCCGACGGGCTGTTGTCGCTGGTACTCCTGCACCTGCTGGTTCACACGGGGATGATCGGCGGTCATCACCAGCGCATCCTCGATACCCTCGGGGTTGTCTCGTGCTGCCAGCAGGTCAAGTTTGCGAAAGCGTTCCTGGTGACGACCTGATTTGTAGGCATCCAGCACGCTGCGAGGCCAAGGGTCACTGGCAAATGCCAGCCAGGCCTGGGTGTATTCGTGAGTATCGATGTTCAGGAAAGACGCCGGAGCATCATGCCCGCCCGAGGTGCAGGCCTCGCTTAACAAGCTTTCGTTGGCCGCGGGTGGCGCATAGGGGTTGAATTGGCGCAGATAGCCATCCGGCGTGACCTGATAGGCCTGCCACACCCGTTGATCGAGCAGCACGTACAGATAACCCGCGCGCAAGGTGCGCAAGCCCATGCGTGTGTGGGACAACGCAGCCGAGTCTTCCGATGATCGTGGGACCACGGCGTGACGCAGTGGAAGGATGGGCAAACCTCGGCGTGTGCAGACATTGCACTGATCCACTGGGAGGCAGGTCTCGGCAATGACATTTTCCAGCTGTGAGCTCAAGTTCATCGGTGTGCTCCTGCGGTCAAATCCGACACGATCCTTTGCCA
>NZ_JBOIBY010000621.1:0-17265 GCF_050739655.1 Pseudomonas sp.
ACAGCGGCTGCTGCTTTGCGCTTACGCTCAGAAGTTGGCTTCTCGTAAAATTCGCGGCTACGAACTTCAGCCAGTACACCGGCTTTTTCGCAGGAGCGCTTGAAACGACGCAGAGCTACGTCGAAGGGTTCGTTCTCTTTTACTTTGACGGCTGGCATCCAGAGCTACCTTCATTCATTACCGGGGTCAACATCCTCGCGGCAAAAGTGCACTTGAAGACGTCGGTTTTTAAGGGTTGCGGATGTTAACCCCTCAACGCTCGGAATGCAAAGCCTCTGATCGAAAACCGCTGGTCGGGGCATCACGCGGCGACTATTATGCGCGCCTTCAAATTCAGCCTAAACAAGGCGCAAACCCATGCTAGTACTGGGATTAGAAACCTCCTGCGACGAAACCGGTGTCGCACTTTACGACAGTGAACGCGGCTTGCTGGCCGACGCGCTGTTCAGTCAGATCGACCTGCACCGAGCCTATGGCGGTGTGGTGCCGGAGCTGGCGTCGCGCGATCACGTCAAGCGCATGCTGCCCTTGATTCGTCAGGTGTTGGCCGAAGCTGACTGCGTGCCGACCGAGATCGACGCCATCGCCTATACCGCGGGTCCCGGCCTTGTCGGGGCATTGTTGGTGGGCGCTTCCTGCGCGCAAGCGTTGGCCTTTGCCTGGGGCATTCCGGCGTTGGGTGTGCATCACATGGAAGGCCATTTGCTGGCGCCGATGCTGGAGTCGCAACCGCCGGAGTTTCCGTTCGTCGCTTTGTTGGTGTCGGGTGGGCATACGCAACTGGTTCAGGTCGATGGAGTCGGTCAGTACACGCTACTGGGCGAGACTCTGGACGACGCAGCGGGCGAAGCCTTCGACAAGACGGCGAAGATGATGGGCCTCAATTATCCGGGCGGGCCGGAGATCGCTCGTCTGGCAGAGCAGGGCGTTGCAGGGCGTTTCGTTTTCCCGCGCCCGATGTGCGACCGTCCGGGCCTGGATTTCAGCTTCAGTGGCTTGAAAACCTTCGCGCTGAACACTTGGCAGCAATGTGTCAGCGCTGGGGACGACGGCGAGCAAACCCGTTGCGACATCGCGCTGGCGTTCCAGCAGGCCGTGGTGGAGACTTTGACCATCAAGTGCAAGCGTGCGCTGAAGGCGGCGGGCATGAAGCGTCTGGTGATCGCCGGGGGCGTCAGTGCCAACAAGGCGCTACGCTCATCGTTGGAAAAAATGCTCGGTGACATGAAGGGCGATGTTTTTTATGCCCGCCCGGAGTTCTGCACCGATAATGGCGCAATGATCGCGTTTGCGGGTTGTCAGCGTTTGCAGGCAGGTCAGCAGGAAACGCTGGCGATCAGCGTGCAGGCACGCTGGCCCATGGAACAACTGTCTGCGCTCTGATGAGTGGCGCTCAGGTTCGGTATCTAAAAATGCCGTTCGCGCCCGGCAAACAGGTCGCGTAGATTGCCTCGATGGCGCCAGACAATCAGACCTGTGAGTGTGCTCATGGGCAGCAGTGCAGCCGGTTCTTGCCAGGCTAGCAATGGCAAGGTCAGGGGTGTGGCGATCAAGGCGGCCAGTGAGCTGGTTCGGGTCAGGTAAAACGTCAGCAGCCAGGCACTAACCGCCAGCAGCGCTGCAGGTGGATACAGACCGAGCAACATACCGGCGGCGGTGGCGACACCTTTGCCCCCGCGAAAGCGGAAGTACAGTGGGAACAGGTGGCCGATGACGGCGCAAACGCCAATCCAGGCTTGATCTTGCAGCGAAAGGTCTGCAATGCCGGCGATAAGCACAGGTAGCAGGCCTTTGCAGAGGTCGCCGAGCAAAGTCAGGATGGCGAGTTTCTTGCCGGCCAGACGTAACATATTGGTGGCGCCGGCATTGCCAGAGCCACTCATTCGTGGATCGGGATTACCGGTCAGGCGACTGAGCAAAATGGCGAAGGACAGCGAGCCGAGCAGGTAGGCGAGGATCGCCAATAACCAAAACATGCTAACTATTCCGGGCGAGGACGCCTTGATTCTAACGGCGCATTGCGCCCTTGTCGTGTAGCGGAGAAAAGTGCTTGGACAGAGTGTTTATCGAAGGCCTGGAAGTCGACACTGTGATCGGTGCCTACGACTGGGAGCGAAGCATCCGACAATGCTTGCGGCTTGATCTGAGTTTCGCCTGGGATAACCGTCCCGCAGCCGCCGGTGATGATCTGACGCTGGCGCTCGATTACGCGAGTGTTTCGTCGCGCATCCAGGCCTTTGCCGAGCAGGCGCAGTTCGAGTTGGTCGAAACCTTTGCCGAGCGCTTGGTCGCAGTGCTGATGAGCGAATTCAAGATCACCTGGATGCGCCTCAAGCTCACCAAGCCAGGTGCAGTTCCTGCCGCGATCGGCGGCGTGGGCGTGGAGATCGAGCGCGGATGTCGCTGACTCAGGTGTATCTCGGGCTCGGTAGTAACATCGAGCGCGAAACCCATTTGCAGGCTGGCCTGGATGCCTTGGCGGGTTTTCTGGTGGGTATCCAGTGTTCGCCGGTCTTCGAAAGCCAGCCGGTGGGAATCAAGAGCGGGCCATTCATCAATTTTGTGGTATCGGCCTACACCGATCTTCCGTTGATGGAGCTGGATCGTCGGCTGAAGTTTATCGAGGCGGATAACGGTCGTTATGCCCCGGATCGACGAGGTTTGCCGCTCGATATCGACGTGTTGTTGTTCGGTGATCAGGTAGGCAATTTCGACGGTTTAGTCTTGCCCCGGGCAGAAATTCTGAAAAATGCCTTTGTGTTGTGGCCGTTGTCGCTGATTGCGCCGGATCGGGTGCATCCTGGTGTGGGTAAAAGCTTTACGACCCTTTGGGGTGAGGCACAGATTGATCAGGTGCTGGCACCGGTGGCGTTCGAGTGGCGCGGTGAGCAGCTGACACCTTCCAATTTGTTGTGAAGCAAAAAAATCGCAGCCTACGGCAGCTCCTACAGGAATCCGAGTAGGAGCTGCCGTAGGCTGCGATCTTTTGATTTTGCTCAGGCCTTTTCTTTATAGACCTTCAACGCCTTGAGTCGCTCGCGCTTGATCGCTTCACCCAGCTCCGGACCTTTAAATCCCTTCTCCAGCAATGGCTGCACCGCCACGCTGCGTGCAGCGTTCGCCGCCCCGCGTAAATAATCCGCCTGTGGATAACCACGCTGCTCCAGCCCCTTGCGTCCGCGAGCATCCATCTCGCACGCCGCGATGAACTCCTCGAACCTTTGAGGCCGACGGTAAACGTCGAAGCGTTGCAGTAGTTCCAGCAGAGTCGATGGCTTCAGCTCAAGGGCACGATGGCCGTGGGTGTGATACTCGCCGACCAACAGCGCCAGTTCCTGGCAATCTCTAGGTGCCTTGAAGCGTTCATTGACCTCTTTGATCAACTTGAGTCCCTTGAATTCATGGGCGATGTGACGCGGCCATTCCTCCTCCGGGGTCAGGCCTTTACCCAAGTCATGCAGCAGGCAGGCCCAGCGTACGGTCAGCGGTTGTTTGTTCTGTGCGGCTTGTTCCAGCACGCTCAATGTATGCACACCGGTGTCGATTTCCGGGTGATGAGCTTCCGGTTGCGGTACGCCGAATAGCGCGTCGACTTCTGGCATCAGCACCTTGAGCGCACTGCACGCGCGCAGGACTTCAATGAACACCTGGGGCTGATCTTCCATCAATGCACGGGAGATTTCTTTCCAGCTGCGCTCTGGCGTGAGCGCTTCAAGTTCGCCTGACTCGCTGAGTTGGCGCATCAGTTCCAGCGTTTCCGGCGCCACGATAAAGCCAAGCCTGGCATAGCGCGCGGCAAACCGGGCGACGCGCAGAACCCGGAGGGGATCTTCGGCAAATGCGGGGGAAACATGGCGAAGTACGCGCGCTTTGAGGTCGCGTTGGCCGTGGTAGGGATCGGTCAGGTTCTGCTGGTCGTCTTCGGCGATGGCGTTGATCGTCAGGTCGCGGCGGATCAAATCTTCTTCGAGCGTGACGTCGGGACTTGCGTGGAAGGTGAACCCGCCGTAACCGCGCCCGCTTTTGCGTTCGGTTCGGGCCAGGGCGTATTCCTCGCCGGTTTTGGGGTGAAGAAACACCGGGAAATCCGCGCCGACCGCACGAAAGCCTTTGGCGAGCATTTCTTCAGTAGTGGCGCCAACCACGACTCGGTCGATGTCAGTGACAGGTATGCCCAGCAGGCGATCGCGTACCGCACCGCCGACTTTATAGATCCGCATAAAAACCTCCGTTAGCTCGACAGGATAACCGTAACGTCGGGCTAACGGAGGTCGAATCAGGATCAAAGATGAATGACAGCCAGGTCCAGTCGGCCGTACTCGCCTTCGCTGTGCTCGGTTCTGGGCGGTACATGGTGTGTTTTCATGACCTGTTCCCCTTGCAGGGTTTCCAGGTGAATGTCGAAACCCCAAAGCCTATGCAGGTGTTTGAGAACTTCCTCAGTGGATTCTCCCAGCGGTTTGCGGTCGTGTTGCTGGTGGCGCAGGGTCAGCGAGCGGTCGCCGCGGCGGTCGATGCTGTAAATCTGCACGTTGGGTTCGCGATTGCCCAGGTTGTATTGGGCTGCGAGGGTTTCTCGGATCGTGCGGTAGCCGCCTTCGTCGTGAATGGCCGGTACCAGCAGGTCGTCCTTTTGATCGTCATCCAGAATACTGAACAGTTTCAGATCGCGGATCACCTTGGGAGACAGGTATTGCAGGATGAAACTTTCGTCCTTGAAGCTGCTCATGGCGAACTTGATGGTCGACAGCCAGTCGCTACCGGCAATTTCCGGGAACCAGCGACGATCCTCCTCCGTAGGTTCCTCACACATGCGGCGAATGTCGCGGTACATGGCAAAACCCAAGGCATACGGGTTGATGCCGCTGTAATAAGGGCTATCGAAACCGGGCTGAAACACGACGCTGGTGTGTGACGTCAGGAATTCCATCATGAAACCGTCGGTCACCAGGCCTTCGTCGTACAGGTCATTCATCAGCGTGTAGTGCCAGAACGTGGCCCAACCTTCGTTCATCACTTGAGTCTGGCGCTGTGGATAAAAATACTGGGCGATCTTGCGCACGATGCGCACGATTTCCCGCTGCCAAGGTTCCAGTAGTGGCGCGTGTTTTTCGATGAAATACAGAATGTTTTCCTGCGGCTCGGCGGGGAAGCGTGCGTTGTCCTTGTCGCTGTACTTGTCCGCACCTTTTGGAATGGTGCGCCACAGATCGTTGATCTGTTTCTGCAGGTGTTCTTCCCGGTCCTTTTGCCGGCGACGTTCTTCTTCGGCGGAAATCGGATAAGGGCGTTTGTAGCGGTCGACCCCGTAGTTCATCAGCGCGTGGCAGGAATCGAGCAGGTCCTCTACCGCGTCGATGCCGTGGCGTTCTTCGCACTGCATGATGTACTGCTTGGCGAACACCAGGTAGTCGATGATCGAGCTGGCGTCAGTCCAGGTGCGGAACAGGTAGTTGCCTTTGAAAAAACTGTTATGTCCGTAACAGGCATGTGCCACGACCAATGCCTGCATGCAGATGGTGTTTTCTTCCATCAGGTAGGCGATGCATGGGTCGGAGTTGATCACGATTTCATACGCTAGCCCCATCTGGCCGCGGGTGTACGATTTTTCTGTGCTGAGAAAGTGCTTGCCGTAGGACCAGTGGTGATATCCCAGTGGCATACCGACGGAAGCGTAAGCATCCATCATCTGCTCGGCGGTAATCACTTCGATCTGGTTGGGATAGGTATCGAGCGCGTAACCGGCCGCAATACGGCTGATTTCACGGTCGTAGGCCTGGATCAGCTCGAATGTCCATTCGGAGCCGGTGGAAATGGGTTGGCGCTTCTGCTCTTTGGCGGTCATGTCACTAACCTGCGCTGGAAGAGTTCACGGAAGACCGGATAGATATCCCCGGCCGAGACCAGTTGTTGCTGGGCAAACGTGTCGGAAAAGGCTTCGGCAATGCGTTCGTACTCGAACCACAAGGCCTGATGCTCGCGAGGGGTTATCTCAACATAAGTGTAGTACTGCACGAATGGCATGATCTGGTTGATGAGAATGTCGCGGCAAATCGGCGAGTCGTCGTTCCAGTTATCGCCGTCTGAGGCCTGAGCGGCATAGATGTTCCACTCGTTGCTTGGATAGCGCTCGGCCATGATCTCCTGCATCAGTTTCAGGGCGCTCGACACGATGGTGCCGCCTGTTTCGCGCGAATAGAAAAATTCCTCCTCATCCACTTCGCGGGCACTGGTGTGGTGGCGAATGAACACGACGTCGATCTTGTCGTAATTACGCTTGAGAAACAGGTACAGCAGGATAAAAAACCGCTTGGCGATATCCTTGGTCGCCTGGGTCATGGAGCCAGACACGTCCATCAAACAGAACATCACCGCCTTTGAACTGGGGTTGGGCTGCTTGATGAGCAGGTTGTACTTGAGGTCGAAGGTGTCGAGAAACGGCACGCGATGAATGCGCGCGCTGAGTTTTTCTATTTCAGCCTCCAGATCTTGAATATCGCCGAAGTTGTCTGGTTCTTCCTGCTTGAGTCGCAGAAGTTCTTCCTTGGCTTCACGCAGTTTGGCGCGGCTGCTGCCGGACAGGGCAATTCGCCTTGCATGGGCCGAGCGCAGGGTGCGGATGATGTTGATGCGCGAGGGGTTACCTTCGTTGCTGATACCAGCGCGAACGGTCTTGAAGGTATCGGTGCCGGTCAGATTGCGTTTGACCAGATTCGGCAACTCCAGGTCTTCGAACATGAATTCGAGGAATTCTTCCTGAGTAATCTGGAAGACGAACTCGTCCATCCCTTCGCCCGAGTTACCGGCCTTGCCGGGGCCTCTGCCACCGCCACCTCCTGGCGGGCGGGCGATGTGCTCGCCACTGGTGAATTCCTTGTTGCCGGGATGCACGACCGTTTGTTTACCACCACGACCGTGATGTAGCACCGGCTCGTCGATGTCGCGGCCGGGAATGCTGATTTGCTCGCCGTGTTCCATATCGGTAATGGAACGCCGACTGACCGCCTCTTCGACAGCCTTCTTGATGTGATCACGGTAGCGTCGCAGAAACCGCTGACGGTTTACCGTGCTCTTGTTTTTGCCATTGAGACGTCGGTCGATCACATAGCTCATGACTGCTCCTTAGAAGCTGTCCTGAAAGGGGCGAGCGTTCAAGCAGCAGTCAACAGAATGCCGTGAGGGTTACAGGCTCCCCCAAAGCGCTGTGGATGCGACCCGAATCTCGCTACCGACTTTCGAACACCTCCAGAGGCCTGTGTAACAGAAAATGCGTAAACAGGCCTCGGGCTGACGACAACCGGTCTGACCGGCAGCGGGTTATTGTGATTTTCTGACCCGCAAGTACCACTCGGACAGCAGTCGTACCTGTTTGTCGGTGTATCCCCTTTCGACCATCCGTGTGACGAAGTCGTTGTGCTTCTGCTGGTCCTCTTTGCTGGCCTTGGCATTGAAGCTGATGACCGGTAGGAGGTCCTCGGTGTTGGAGAACATTTTCTTCTCGATGACCACCCGCAGTTTTTCGTAGCTGAGCCAGGTTGGGTTCTTGCCGTTGTTGTTGGCGCGGGCGCGCAGCACGAAGTTGACGATTTCGTTGCGGAAATCCTTCGGATTGCTGATGCCGGCCGGTTTTTCGATTTTCTCCAGTTCTTCGTTCAGTGCCACGCGGTTGAGGATCTCGCCGGTTTCCGGGTCGCGGTATTCCTGGTCCTGGATCCAGAAGTCGGCGTACAGCACATAGCGATCGAAGATGTTCTGGCCGTACTCGCTGTAAGACTCGAGGTAGGCGGTCTGGATCTCCTTGCCGATGAATTCGATATAGCGCGGTGCCAGGTACTCCTTGAGGTAGCGCAGATAGCGTTCTCGCGTCTCGGCCTGGAATTGTTCCTGCTCAATCTGTTGTTCCAGCACATAGAGCAGGTGGACCGGGTTGGCGGCGATTTCGTGCGGGTCGAAGTTGAAGACCTTCGACAGGATCTTGAATGCAAAGCGTGTAGAGAGACCGTTCATGCCTTCGTCGACGCCCGCGTTGTCGCGGTATTCCTGGATCGACTTGGCTTTCGGGTCGGTGTCCTTGAGGTTTTCGCCGTCGTACACGCGCATCTTGGAATAGATGTTGGAGTTCTCTGGTTCCTTCAGGCGCGAAAGCACAGTGAACTGGGCAAGCATCTTGAGCGTGTCGGGGGCGCAATGCGCCTTGGCCAGCGAGCTGTTGAACAGAAGCTTGTCGTAGATCTTCACTTCATCGCTGACGCGCAGGCAGTAAGGCACCTTGACGATGTAGATCCGGTCGATGAACGCTTCGTTGTTCTTGTTGTTGCGGAAGGTGTGCCATTCTGATTCGTTGGAGTGAGCCAGCAATATCCCGGTAAATGGAATCGCACCGAGGCCTTCAGTACTGTTGTAGTTACCTTCCTGGGTCGCGGTCAGCAATGGGTGCAGCACCTTGATCGGCGCCTTGAACATTTCCACGAATTCCATCAGGCCCTGGTTGGCCCGGCACAGCGCGCCTGAATAGCTATAGGCGTCGGCGTCGTTCTGCGGAAATTCTTCCAGTTTGCGGATGTCGACCTTGCCCACCAGTGCCGAGATGTCCTGGTTGTTTTCGTCACCGGGTTCGGTTTTGGCCACGGCAATCTGGTTGAGGATCGACGGGTAGAGTTTCACTACACGGAACTGGCTGATATCGCCGCCGAATTCGGCCAGGCGCTTTGTCGCCCATGGCGACATGATGGTGTTGAGATAGCGCCGTGGAATGCCGAAATCTTCTTCCAGGATCGCCCCATCTTCAGTGGAGTTGAACAGACCCAGTGGTGATTCGAAAACCGGCGAGCCCTTGATCGCGTAGAAGGGCACTTTTTCCATCAGTTGCTTGAGTTTCTCGGCCAGGGACGATTTACCGCCACCGACTGGTCCGAGCAGATAGAGGATTTGTTTCTTCTCTTCCAGGCCTTGGGCGGCATGGCGGAAATACGACACGATCTGGTCGATGCATTCTTCCATCCCGTGGAAGTCTTCAAAGGCCGGGTAGCGACGAATGACCTTGTTGGAGAAGATTCGCGACAACCTCGAGTTGGTCGAGGTGTCGAGCAGCTCCGGTTCACCGATAGCCAGCAACAGACGCTCGGCGGCGGAAACGTAGGCGCTGCGGTCCTTTTTGCACAGCTCGAGATACTCTTGAAGAGTGAGTTCTTCCTGGCGTGTGGACTCGAAACGTTGTTGGAAGTGGCTAAAGATACTCATGACGTCACCTCGCTCGATACGTGGAGCCGACGCCGGATCATTCAGTCGATGCTGGCAGCAACCGAACAGGCAGTTGCTGTTTACCCCCCAGAAACCTTTCGAAGCTGACGACTCCGAAAGCTACTCCCGATGACCCGCGCGCCGGTGTACCGGCTCTCCCCTGTTTTGGATGGCCTGCGCTTAAGGATAGTTGGGAATTCGGGAGGTAAAGGCGAGATACGTAATTAGTTGTGGCAGACCGTTCGTCTGCCACCGCCAGAGCCCACGGCAGCCGCGGGCTTGCGTGTTACAAAAAAATTATTCGCAAGTGCCTTGCGCTGTTTCCGAAGGGAAAGTCGTGCGCCACAGCTCAAAACCGCCATCCATGCTGTAGACGTCGGAGAAGCCCTGACTGATCAGGTAGGCGGCCGCGCTCTGGCTGGAGTTGCCGTGATAGCAGACCACTACTGTCGGCGCATCCAGGTCGGCGTTACGAATGAAATCAGGGACCGAATGGTTGTCCAGGTGCTTCGAGCCGCTGATGTGCAGCGCGGCATAGGTGGCCGGATCGCGGATGTCGACCACCACTGCACCTTGTGCGCGCAGGGCCTGGGCCTGTTCCGGGGGGATACGTTTGAATTCGCTCATGGCGGGTTCCTGTGGATCGGCTGATAGCGCAGTCTAGCGCGGGGCGTTGACTGGCGATGGTTCGCAAATGGGTGGGGCGACTGATGGTGCTGCGGCATGGCCACTCTCGTCGCATTTACAGGTCAGGCGCTCGAAGCTGTCGACATTCATTAAAGTCAGAGCGCCGCCCCAGACACAGCCAGTGTCCAGCGCGAAGATGCCGGGCTCCTGGACATTGCCTTCCAGCGCAGCCCAGTGGCCGAAGATGATTTTCACATCCTTGGTCTTGCGTTCCTTATGCTGGAACCAGGGCTTGTAGCCTGCGGGTGCCGTGCCGAGACCTTCCTTGCTCTTGAGGTCGAGTTTGCCTTCGGCCGTACAGAAGCGCATCCGGGTGAAATAGTTGGTGATCACCCGCAGGCGCGTCACGCCTTTGAGGTCGCTGTCCCATTTCGCCGGGTCGTTTCCATACATGCCATCGAGGTAAGGCGGGAACAGGTTGTCATCGCGCAGTGCACTTTCGACTTCGCCAGCGTACTTCAGAGCTTTACGCAGCGACCATTGGGGCGCAATACCGGCATGCACCAGCGCAATATTGCGTTGCTCGTCGTAATGCATGAGTTTTTGCTGGCGCAGCCACTCAAGTAGCTCGGCACTATCGGGTGCTTCGATAATCTCGCGCAGGGTGTCTGCTTTCTTCAGGCGTTCGATGTTCTTCCCGGCGGCCAGCAGGTGCAGGTCGTGGTTGCCGAGGACGCAAATAAGCGATTCGCGGATGCTATAGAGGTATCGCAAGGTGTCGAGCGATTGCGGGCCACGGTTAACCAGGTCGCCGACCAGCCACAAACGATCCTTTGCCGGATCGAAGGCGACTTGTTTTAGCAGGCACTGCAGGGCCTCAAGGCAACCTTGCAGATCCCCGACGGCGTAAGTGGCCATCAGTGCAAGGCTCCGGGCACCGCGAGACGGAATGGCGCGATGATGGCGTCGAAATGCTGACCGTCGTCGGCAATCATCTGATAGCTGCCTTGCATGGTGCCAACCTTGGTGGTCATTACGGTGCCGCTGCTGTAGGTGTGGCTCTTGCCCGCCTCGATCAACGGTTGCTGGCCGACCACGCCTGCACCGCGAACCTCTTCCACATGCCCGTCACCATCGGTGATCACCCAGTGCCGTGACAGGAGTTTGGCCGGTATCAGGCCATTGTTTTTCACGGTGATGGTGTAGGCGAAGGCAAAGCGGTCTTGTTCGGGTTGCGATTGGGCTGCCAGATAGCGGGTGACGACGCTGACGTCGACCTGATAACGAGAATCGGACATGCAAGAGGCCTTAAAAACGAAGCGGGACGCGGGGCTTAGCTGATGTGTTTCAGTCTAGGCCAAGTATCGGATAGTAAACCAGACATGTGGGCTGGTGTCCTACCCGATAACGCTTCGGTGCTGTCAGGCGTCCGCTGGCTTTTGTAGGGACTGTTCGCTGAGTTTGTCAGCCAGGCGCACGAAAGCGGCCAGGTCAAGCTGCTCGGGACGCAGGCTGCCATCGACGCCGGCGGCTTCGATTTCGGCGTTGCTCAGCAGCAGTTTAAGGGTATTGCGCAGGGTTTTGCGACGCTGGTTGAACGCTTCGCGTACTACGCGCTCCAGCAGCCGATGGTCCTTGGCCGGATGCGGCAGGACTGCATGGGGCACAAGGCGCACGATAGCCGAGTCGACTTTCGGTGGTGGATTGAATGCGCCGGGGCCGACGTTGAACAGATGTTCGACCCGGCAGTGATACTGAACCATGATCGACAAGCGGCCCCAGTCGCCACCTCCAGGCCCTGCCGCCAGACGCTCAACCACTTCCTTTTGCAGCATGAAGTGCATGTCGCGAATCAGGTGGGAGTTGTGCAGCAGGTGGAAGATCAGCGGCGTCGAGATGTTGTAAGGCAGGTTGCCAACCACGCGCAGGCTGCTCGGTGCGGCGTTCAGGCTACTGAAGTCAAACTTCAGTGCATCACCCTGATGCAGGTTGAAGTTGCTCTTGCCGGCGAACTGCTGGTTGAGGATCGGGATCAGGTCCTTGTCCAGCTCCACCACGTCGAGTTGCGCGCCGCTGCCAAGCAGGCCGGCGGTCAATGCGCCCTGGCCCGGGCCGATTTCCAGCATCCGGTCTTCAGGTTTGGCATGAATGGAGCGCAGGATGCGGTCGATAACGCCGGCATCGTGCAGAAAGTTCTGGCCAAAGCGCTTGCGCGCCTTGTGTTGGTATTGCTCGGTCATAAACGGGTCTCGGCCATCTGGTAGGCGGTTTCCAGGGCGACTTGCAGGCTGCCGGTGTCGATCTTGCCGCTGCCGGCCAGGTCCAGGGCGGTGCCGTGATCAACCGATGTTCGGATGATCGGCAGGCCAAGGGTCACGTTGACTGCCGCGCCGAAGCCTTTGTATTTCAGCACAGGCAGGCCTTGGTCGTGGTACATCGCCAGCACCGCGTCGCAGTGCTCCAGATATTTGGGGGTAAAAAGAGTGTCGGCGGGCAGTGGGCCGCGCAGGTCCATGCCTGCGCCGCGCAGGCGCTCCAGTGTGGGTTCGATGATATCGATTTCTTCATGGCCCAGGTGTCCGCCTTCACCGGCATGGGGGTTTAGCCCACACACCAGGATGCGTGGCTGGGTAATGCCAAATTTTTCTTGCAGGTCGGCATGCAGAATTCGCGTGACCCGTTCCAGGCGCTCCGGGGTAATCGCATCGGCGATCTCGCGAAGGGGCAGGTGAGTAGTGACCAGTGCCACGCGCAAACCGCGGGTAGCGAGCATCATCACCACTTGCGCGGTGTGGGTCAGGTCGGCGAGAAACTCCGTGTGCCCGGAAAAGGCGATTCCGGATTCGTTGATCACACCCTTGTGCACGGGAGCGGTGATCATCCCGGCAAAATGCCCGTCCAGGCAGCCTTGGCCGGCGCGGGTCAGGGTTTCCAGAACGAAAGCCGCGTTGGCCTTGTCCAGTTGCCCGGCGACGACCTTGGCGTTAAGGGGCGTATCCCAGACATACAGGCTGTTGGCTGGCGCGGGTACATCCGGCCAGTTGTCCGGCGTAACGGCCAGCACATCGACAACCACACCCAGCTGCGCGGCCCGCTCAAGGAGCAGGTCGCGGCTGGTAATGGCAATCAGGGGGTGTGGCTGGGCTTGCGAGGCGAGCAGCAGGCACAGGTCAGGACCTATGCCGGCCGGTTCGCCGGGTGTCAGCGCGAAACGTTTGGGGTTCACTGCGCTGCCTGGTCGGCGCCAGGGAGTTTGATTTCTACGTAAGCTTCGTCACGGATCTGACGCAGCCAGGTTTGCAGCTCTTCGTCGTATTTGCGGTTACGCAGTACGGTCATCGCCTGTTGCTCGCGAGCCTGAGTGGTGCTGTCGGTAGCGCGGCGGCCAAGGACTTCCAGAACGTGCCAGCCATATTGGGTCTGGAACGGTTTGGACAGCTGACCTTGCGGGGTCTTTGCCATGACTTCACGGAACTCGGGGACCAGTACGCTCGGGTCGATCCAGTTCAGGTCGCCGCCGTTGAGAGCGGAGCCAGGATCTTCGGAGAAACTTTTCGCCAGTTCGCCGAAATCTTCGCCTGATTCGATACGAGCATAGAGCGACTCGGCCAAAGCCTTGGTTTTTGCTTCGTCACGGATCGGGCTCGGCTTGACCAGAATGTGGCGCACGTGAACTTCGTCGCGGACCTGGGCACCACCGCCACGCTTGTCGGTGACCTTCAGGATGATGAAACCACCGGGTGTGCGCATTGGCTGGGTGATGTCACCCACAGCCATGGTGCTCAACAGGCGATCGAACGGTGGTGGCAGTTGAGCTGCTTTACGCCAGCCCATGTCGCCACCTTCCAGTGCGGTTTCGCTGGCGGATTTGGCAATGGCCAACTGACCGAAATCAGCGCCTTGCTTGAGCTGCTGGTAAACCGCGTCAGCCTGTTTGGCTGCATTCTGGATTGCGTCGGAGTTTGCGCTTTCCGGCGTAGGAATCAGGATGTTGGCCAGGCGGAACTCTTCGGACAACTGCATCTTGCCCAGATCGGAGGCGAGGAAGTTTTTCACTTCCTGCTCGGACACCTGGATGCGTTCTGCCACGCGACGCTGGCGTACGCGGCTGATGACCATCTCGCGGCGGATCTGGTCACGGGCGTCGTCGTAAGACAGGCCGTCGCGAGTCAGCGCAGCGCGGAATTGCTCAACGGACATGTTGTTACGCTGGGCGATGGTGCCGACAGCCTGGTTCAGTTCTTCATCGGTAATGCGGATGCCGGAACGTTCGCCAATCTGCAATTGCAGATTTTCGACGATCAGGCGTTCAAGCACTTGTTGCTCCAGCACGCTGGCCGGTGGCACGCCAGAGCCGCGCTTGGCGATGGTTTGCTGAACTTCATGAACACGTTGGTCCAGTTGGCTCTGCATGACCACGTCGTTGTCGACGATGGCCACCACTTTATCGATGGACTGCACCGCGGCGTTGGCCGCAGTACCCAGGAACAGCGCGCCCAGCAACAGCGGGCGCAGACAATCAGAAAGCTTGGTCTTCACGTTCACGATAACCTTGGATGCCTTTGTCGAGGAAGCTCTCTACTTTGGCGCCAGTGAGGCCGCCGAGTCCCTTCAGAACAATTTGGAGGAAGACGCCGTGGTCGCCTTTTTCGTTTTGTGGTGCTTCCTGACTGAACTCGTCGTAGGAAACAAAATAACGGTTGATCAGGCGCAGTTTCCAGCAGCAGTTGTCGTACTCGAAACCACCGAAGGCTTCCAGAGTGCGGTTGCGGTTGTAGTCATACTGCCAGCGGCTGATGGCGTTCCATTGCGGCACGACCGGCCAGATCACCGAGAAGTCGTGCTGTTCGATCTTGTAGTAATCCTTCACGTAGCCAGGCTGGCCCGGGGTGCCGTAGGAACCACCGCCCACCGACCATTTACCGGTGTTCTGGTCGTAACGGACTTGGTCATTGCGATAGCGGTAGCCGGCGTTGATGACCTTGTTCGGGTTGTCTTCAGGCTGGTAGTGGAACATCGCGCTGCCGGAACGAGGGCTGCGGCTGTCCGGATCCCAGTTGTAGTCGGCGGTGGTGCGCCAGTCGCGGTTGAAGCGGTACTCGTACTCAAGTGCATAGGGCGAAACGTTGGAGTGCGCATCGTCGCGGGTTTTTGCGTCAATACCCGGCAATTGAACTTCACGATCCTTGAAGTACAAGGCCTGGCCAACGCTAATGCGTTGACGCTCGAAACCGTTGTCTTCGATCCAGCGGTTGGTCACGCCAAGCGACAGCTTGTTCTCGTCACCGACGCGGTCTGAGCCGGAGAAGCGGTTGTCGCGGAACAATGAGGCGTAGTTAAAGGTGTATTCGCCGGTGTCGAACACTGGAATGTCTTCCTGGTCCTTCTCCGGTACATAGAGATAGTACAGGCGTGGTTCAAGCGTCTGACGGTAGTTCTTGCCGAACCATTGAGTGTTGCGATCGAAGTACAAGCCGCTGTCGATGCTTGCAATCGGCACACCACGGTTCTGACTGGTGTCGAACGTGCCATTGAGGCGGTTTTGTTCCGCAGTCTGAGCGGCCACCTGGCTTTTGCCAATGCTGTCCAGATCAAGTTGGTACTGGGTGTACTGATATTTGAGCTTTGGCGTCAGGAAGCCATAGGTTGTTTGCATTGGCAGGCTGACAGACGGAGCAAGGTTCAGGCGATCGCCATTAGCGCGGGCCAGTCCTGTAACGTTGGTGTCGAGACGCGGCTCGGCAACGCCATTTTCGTCGACGAAGTTGCCGGTTTTCAGGTCGCGATCAAAGCGCACGATCTCCGTCTGATAATCGAAGTTCAGCCCGTTCGGGCGATAAGGCAGTTGGCCGTTAAACGTGATCTGCGGCAGACGATCATACGGCGTGATGTTCGACACCGTCGCCAATTGATAAGCATGGGCGTTCACGCGAGCTGTATAGCTGTCGCCACGATAGGTGACGGAACCCTGCTGATTCACATAGTCGGAGCTTTTTACCCCAATCTGGTCAGTCTGCAGATCCTGGAAGTAATAAGGATCGCTGATCTTGGTGTAGTCGACCTGCGTGAGAGTGCGGGAGTCGAGGCCACCCTTGTGCTGCCAGTTGTACATGTAGCGGGTTTTTTCGTAATCGGTCTGCAGCTTGCGATCGTCGTTCTCGTCGTTGAGGTAGGCGGCGCCGAACTGACCTTCGCTGGACTTGGTCAGGTAACGGAACTCGCCTTCCATCAACAGGCCGTGATCACTCATGTAACGCGGGTACAACGTGGCGTCGTAGTTCGGCGCCAGGTTGAAGTAGTACGGGGTGACCAGCAGGAAGCCGGTATCGCTGCCGGTGCCGATGGTTGGCGGCAGGAAGCCGGACTGACGGCGGTCGTCGATCGGGAAATAGATGTACGGCGTGTACAGGACTGGAATGTCCTTGACTCGCAAAGTGACGTTAGTCGCGGTACCGAAGCCGGTTGCCGGGTTCAAGGTGATGTTGTTGCCCTTGAGCTGCCAGGCGTTGCTGTTCGGTTCGCACGTGGTGTACGTACCATCCTTGAGGCGAATGATGGCGTTCTCGGCACGCTTGGCATACAGCGCGTTACCGCGGATACGGGATTTGTGCATCACGTATTCGGCGTTGTCGACCTTGGCTTCACCCGTATCGAGTTGCACGTCGGCGTGGTCACCCACGATCAGTGCGCCGTTGTCGCGAATGCGCACGTTGCCGCTCAGTTCGCCACGGCTCTCAGCCTGGTAAAGGTTGGCTTCGTCAGCTTCGACCTGCATGCTGCCCTGGCGCATGACGACGTCACCGGCCAGAGTGGCAACTTGCTCATCCTGCTTATAGCGGGAGGCTTTCGCGCCGATAAAGGTTGGAGCGTCACTTTTGTTCGTCTTGTCATTCATGCCAGGACGAATCGGCTCGATATAGGAACCAGAGCAATAAGGACCGGTTTCGGCCAATTGTGCTGCGGTGAGCTGCTCGCGGGGAACCCAATCGAGGTGGCTGTAGTCTTCGCTACGCGACTTCAGGCCGCGGCCCTTGGACTCGGTAACCAGGGTGGTCTTGGCACCAGTGTCTTCGCTGGCGCCGCTCTCGGCTGCGGCTTCGCCGGTTGCCGAGACTGCGCTGCCGTCATGCACGGGACGCGGAGGCAAGGCAGCTGCCGGGGACTTTGGTGCACAATCCCAGGCACCCGAAGCAGAGACTGAGCAGTCATACTGTTCTGCGGCGACCACGAAGGATGTGGCGAGGGGTTGCAAGGCCAGCAAACTGCCGGTTACCAACAACGGAAATTTTTTACGAAACGCGGGGGATTTCAATGCCATCTTATTAGTCCGGGCTTCCTGCGTGCCATCTGCCCGCGGTGTGGGCCGCACGCCTCTCGATGGTCTGAAAAAGATGCTGG
>NZ_JBOIBY010000622.1:0-3308 GCF_050739655.1 Pseudomonas sp.
ACAGCTTCGGCGGCTGGAAGCGTTCTCTGTTCGGTGACCTGCACGCTTACGGCCCCGACGGTGTGCGCTTCTACACCCGCAAGAAAGCCATCACTCAGCGCTGGCCGCAACGCACCAGCCACGAAGCGGCGCAATTCGCCTTCCCAAGCAATAGCTAAGGCAGGCACTTGGTTCGAGTGTCTGCGTCATCAGTTGTTCGGACGGAGAACTGAGAGGGCGCAGACGTTCGCACCCTAAAGCGTTTGGCCCTCAGTGTGTTGGGAGAGGGTGCTCGTGGTGGCGATTGCCCAGGATGGGTGCGCACCGACAGGGCTGAGCAGTTCATCGCTCAGTACGGCGAGGCTTTGTGGCCATCCCAGTGCCTCGAATGCTCCTGCAATTAATCGGGAGCCTGCAACAGTACTTTTTTTGAGTTTATTTTTTTAAGAGGTCGATGATTAACATGCCGATTACCAATCAATCTGTGAAGGACCTTGATCGCGAGTTCGTGTTCCACTCGTGGTCGATTCAAGGAGCACTCAACCCTTTAGTTATCGCAGGCGGGGAGGGTTCTACGGTATGGGACTATGATGGCAAGCGTTATCTGGATTTCTCCAGCCAGCTCGTCAATACCAACCTCGGTCATCAGCATCCAGCGGTCATCGCGGCGATTCAGGAACAAGCGGCCACTCTGACGACCATTGCACCATCGACTGCCAACCTTATGCGAGGCGAGGCCGCCAAGCGCATCATTGAGCAGGCACCTGAGGGCTTTAAGAAAGTCTTCTTCACGAACGGTGGTGCCGATGCCAATGAAAACGCGATCCGCATGGCCCGACTCTTCACCGGACGGGATAAGGTGTTGTCATCCTACCGCTCCTATCACGGCAATACCGGATCGGCGATTGTTGCCACGGGTGACCCGCGTCGCGTGCCGAATGAGTACGCACGTGGCCACGTTCACTTTTTCACGCCTTATCTCTATCGCAGCGAGTTCAACGCGCAGACTGAGGTCGAAGAGACAGAACGTGCGCTCCGGCACCTGCGCCGGGTGATAGAGAGCGAAGGTTCGAGTTCAATCGCAGCAATCCTTCTCGAAAGTCTGCCCGGCACGGCCGGTATTCTGATGCCGTCCGCTTCCTA
This sequence comes from Pseudomonas sp., assembly GCF_050739655.1. GTDB lineage: Bacteria > Pseudomonadota > Gammaproteobacteria > Pseudomonadales > Pseudomonadaceae > Aquipseudomonas. The sequence continues at coordinate 1,123 of NZ_JBOIBY010000622.1, forward strand.
TATGCAGGGTGTTCGCGAACTGGCAAATGAATTCGGCATGTTGCTCATCCTGGACGAAGTAATGTCCGGTTTTGGTCGGACGGGCAAGTGGTTCGCCCTGGAGCATTATGGGGTTGTGCCTGATCTCATCACCTTCGCCAAGGGTGTGAACTCTGGGTATGTCCCTGTCGGTGGCGTCGTAATCTCGGAGCCGCTCTGCGCTTATTTCGAAACGCGCTACTTCCCTGGAGGCTTGACCTACTCTGGGCACCCGCTTGCCATGGCCTCGATTGTCGCCGCGATTGACGCGATGCGTAAGGAGGGGGTTGTAGAAAACGCTTTGGACATCGGAACCAACTGTCTGGGGCCGCGTCTGCGTGACCTCCAGCAACGTCATGCATCGATCGGTGAGGTGCGAGGTGTCGGCGTGTTCTGGGCTCTGGAGTTTGTGAGCGATAAAGAAACTCGCGCACCGCTGGCTGCGCAAACGATGCAGGTGCTCAAAGCCAAGCTGATGGAGCGTGGTCTGTTGCCGTTTGTAGTCGAGAACCGCATTCATGTGGTTCCGCCATGCATCATCAGTGCTGAAGAAGTTGAAGCGGGTATCGCCATTCTGGATGAAGTAATTGGCTCGGTACTTGGCTAATACGTTTAAGAATCGACGTGTAAATGGATGCTCTATAAACAGTTTTGGGCATCATGTTTTTTGATTTTTTTTGCAGTTCAGAGGTCAGGATTTTCATGAGCGTTATCACTCATCTTATTAACGGCAAACCATACTCAGAAAGTGGCCGTACCTGCGAAGTATTCAATCCAGCCACTGGCCAGGTAATCCACAAGTTGGGCCTGGCGAGCCGCGCCACGGTGCAAAAAGCCATCGAGTCTGCGCAAGCGGCTTTCCCGGCCTGGCGCAATACCCCTCCGGCCAAACGCGCGCAGGTGATGTTCCGCTTCAAGCAACTGCTGGAAGCGAATGAGCAGCGTATCGCCCAACTGATCAGCGAAGAGCACGGCAAGACCATCGAGGACGCCGTGGGCGAACTCAAGCGTGGCATCGAGAACGTTGAGTTCGCATCTGCCGCTCCCGAGATCCTCAAGGGTGAATACAGCCGCAACGTCGGCCCGAATATCGATGCCTGGAGTGATCTTCAGCCAATTGGCGTCGTGGCCGGCATCACCCCGTTCAACTTCCCGGCGATGGTACCGCTGTGGATGTATCCGTTGGCCATTGCCTGCGGTAACTGCTTCATCCTCAAGCCATCCGAGCGTGATCCAAGCTCGACGTTGCTGATCGCCGAGCTGCTGCACGAAGCCGGCTTGCCCAAGGGCGTGCTGAACGTCGTGCATGGCGACAAGGAAGCAGTGGATGCACTGATCGAGGCACCTGCGGTCAAGGCCCTGAGCTTCGTCGGCTCCACGCCGATCGCCGAGTATATCTATGCCGAAGGCACCAAGCGCGGCAAGCGCGTCCAGGCCTTGGGCGGCGCGAAAAACCACGCCGTGCTGATGCCAGACGCTGATCTGAACAATGCCGTTAGCGCACTGATGGGTGCCGCCTACGGCTCGTGCGGCGAGCGTTGCATGGCGATTTCCGTCGCTGTCTGCGTGGGTGATCAGGTTGCAGATGCACTGATCGCCAAGCTGGAACCGCAAATCAAGGCGCTGAAGATCGGTGCCGGTACCACCTGCGGCCTGGACATGGGCCCGCTGGTGACTGCCGCCGCACGCGACAAGGTGTTGGATTACATCGATGACGGCGTGGCTGCTGGTGCCACGGTGGTGGTCGATGGCCGCGGCTTCAGAGTCGCGGGCCACGAAGATGGTTACTTCGTCGGCGGTACCTTGTTCGATCGCGTTACCCCAGAGATGCGCATCTACAAGGAAGAGATCTTTGGCCCGGTGCTGTGCGTCGTGCGCGTGAACAGCCTGGAAAAGGCGATCCAGCTGATCAACGACCATGAGTACGGCAACGGCACCTGTATCTTCACCCGTGATGGTGAGTCGGCCCGTCTGTTCTGTGACGAGATCGAAGTGGGCATGGTCGGTGTCAACGTGCCGCTGCCGGTACCGGTGAGCTACCACAGCTTCGGCGGCTGGAAGCGTTCTCTGTTCGGTGACCTGCACGCTTACGGCCCCGACGGTGTGCGCTTCTACACCCGCAAGAAAGCCATCACTCAGCGCTGGCCGCAACGCACCAGCCACGAAGC
>NZ_JBOIBY010000623.1:0-7760 GCF_050739655.1 Pseudomonas sp.
TTCGAGTAGCCTTTTTTGATGTTTGGTTGCGGGAGCCGGATTTGAACCGACGACCTTCGGGTTATGAGCCCGACGAGCTACCAGACTGCTCCATCCCGCGTCTGTGTGGCGGCATTCTATAGAGATACGCCGGGGTGTCAACCTTCAATTCCGATAAAATCTGTTTTGGTTCAATTGCTTATCTGGATTCGCAGGCTCGTTGCAGGCCTGAGACGCAGGTGTGGCAAGGCTTTCAGCTCTATTACGAAACGCTTTTCAATTGAAAAAATAAATTTATCGAGGGTTTTACCTACAAGCATTTAAGAACATTCAGACTACTGGTGCTATATACAGGTGTCAGTGAGATACTGTTTTTCCCACACGGCTTGACGCTAATTTTTGATCATGAACACTGCGCTGATATGACCCAGCGAAAAATCATCCACGTCGATTGTGACTGTTTCTACGCGGCCATCGAGATGCGCGACGACCCACGCCTGGCCGGTAAGCCCCTGGCGGTGGGCGGCTCTGCGGATCGGCGGGGGGTGATCGCTACCTGCAATTACGAGGCGCGGGCCTACGGTGTGCGTTCCGCCATGTCTTCCGGGCATGCATTGAAGCTGTGTCCCGATCTCACCATCGTCAAGCCGCGCATGGATGCATATCGGGAAGCGTCCAAGGAAATTCATACGATCTTTCGCGATTACACCGACATCATCGAGCCGCTGTCTCTGGATGAGGCCTACCTGGATGTGTCGGACAGCGCTCATTTCGGCGGTAGCGCCACGCGAATCGCTCAGGATATCCGCCGTCGCGTTTCCAATCAGTTGCACATCACGGTTTCGGCGGGTGTGGCACCTAACAAATTTCTCGCCAAAATTGCCAGTGACTGGAAAAAGCCCAACGGGCTGTTCGTCATTACGCCTGATCAAGTCGAAGATTTTGTCAGCGGTTTGCCGGTGAGCAAGTTGCACGGGGTTGGCAAGGTCACTGCGGAGCGATTGGGCAAGCTCGGCATCACTGATTGCTCGCAGTTGCGCGAGTGGGACAAGCTGGCACTGGTGCGTGAGTTCGGCAGTTTTGGTGAGCGACTCTGGAGTCTGGCGCGTGGGATCGATGATCGGCAGGTGCATAACGACAGTCGCCGGCAGTCAATCAGTGTCGAAAATACCTACGACGTCGATCTGCCGGATCTTCGCAGTTGTCTGGAAAAGCTGCCGGAACTGCTGGAAACCCTCAAGGCCCGCATGGCTCGAATCGACAGCAGCTATCGGCCAGGCAAGCCGTTCGTCAAAGTGAAGTTTCACGATTTCACGCAGACCACGCTGGAACAGGCGGGGGCGGGTAGGGATCTGGGCAGTTATCAGTTGTTGCTGACCCAGGCCTTCAATCGAGGCGGCAAACCGGTGCGGTTGTTGGGTGTGGGGGTAAGGTTGGAAGATTTACGGGGCGGGTTTGAGCAGATGGAGTTGTTTGAGCGTTGATGCTTTAAAGGCAAAAGATCGCAGCCTACGGCAGCTCCTACACAGGAGTGGTGTACACCCTTGTAGGAGCTGCCGAAGGCTGCGATCTTTTCATTAACCGTTAATTCGGCCCCGGATCCGCCACCAGCCGCCCGGCATCCTTGGTCAGCGACTTGAGAAACTCGGTCTGCAGCTCAGGATCGTTGCGGGTCAGTTCGATCAGGCTCTGCTCCAGCTCGCTGGCTTCTTCTTCCAGACCCAGTTCCGACAAACGCTTGACCCTGTGCACCCACTGGCTCACTTCGTCGTCTTCGAGGTCATCGTAAATCAGCCCGTGAGCTTCGAGCAGCTTGTTGCGCAAAGTGCTGCTCAGTGCCAGGGACGAATCGCTATGCACGTCATCCTTGCCATCCTCGACATTGATCTGCAGCTTGCTCAGGTGATTGAGGTCATGTTCGGCGAACGGGCTGTCCAACAGGTTCAGGCGCAGTACGCCGTTTTTGTCGGTGCTCAGCTCAAAGGTGTCCTTGCCGGCCTTGACCTGCACTGGGCGCTCGCTCCATGGCAGGCTCGAGTATTCCGTGCGCTTGTCGCGCTGGACTTCGTCGATTCCGGCCAGGTTCTGTTGGGCGCGACCGTGGGATTGCATGTTCATGAACGGGTTCAAGCCGGCAAAGCCGTAACTGAACCAGTCCTTGGTCATGCTATCGGGAAGGTTGCCCAGGGCGAACACGTTGGCCACGTTCGCGCCGACACCACCGACCACCGCCACCGCACCCAGCGGGATCTCGTAGATCTCCCGCCAGGGTTGGTACGGCGTATAGCGATCGTAATGGCGCGTGACTTCGAACTCAGTGACTTCGAAAGTCTTCTGCTCGTGGATTTTCACCCGGCGTTGCGGCAGCTCAAGCACCTTGGGCTCGCCGACATCGATCTGCAGGCTGTGATCGAGCAATTTGCGCTCGACACGTTCCTCGTGCTCACTGCGTTGTGACATGTGATTGGCACAGCCGCTGACCAGCAGGGTGCCGCACAGGGCGGCACCACCGAGGCCTAAGGTGTTTCGCTTGAACATGACGTCTCTATCTGGTTTCAGCGGCGGATACGGGCCTGAAGGAACGCCAGTACGTCAGCGACCGGCAGCGCTTGCGGCTCGGCCTCGGTACGGCTCTTGTATTCCAGGTTGCCATCGGCGAGGCCGCGGTCGCTGACCACGATCCGGTGAGGAATGCCGATCAGCTCCATGTCCGCGAACTTGATGCCCGGGCTGGTTTTCTTGTCGCGGTCGTCCAGCAGTACTTCGAAACCGGCTGCAGTCAGTTCTGCATACAGCTTGTCGGTGGCCTCGCGAACCAGGTCGGTTTCATAACGCAGCGGTACCAGGGCGATCTGGAATGGAGCCAGTGTGTCACTCCAGATGATGCCTTTCTCGTCGTTGTTCTGCTCGATCGCGGCGGCGACCACGCGGGAAACGCCGATGCCGTAGCAGCCCATTTCCAGGGTGACCGGCTTGCCGTTCTCGCCCAGCACTTCGCACTTCATCGCCTTGCTGTACTTGTTGCCCAGCTGGAAGATGTGCCCGACTTCGATGCCGCGTTTGATTTCCAGGACGCCTTTGCCGTCCGGGCTTGGGTCGCCGCTGACCACGTTACGCAGGTCGGCAACGGTCGGAACAGGCAGATCACGCTCCCAGTTCACGCCGAAGTAGTGCTTGTCGTCGATGTTTGCCCCGATACCGAAGTCGCTCATCAGCTCGACGGAACGGTCGATGATGATCGGCAATGGCAGGTTCAGCGGACCGAGGGAGCCGGCACCGGCGCCGATGGCGTCGCGCAGTTCGCTCTCCGAAGCCATGACCAGCGGGCTGGCAACGCCAGGCTGGTTGGCGGCCTTGATTTCGTTCAGTTCGTGGTCGCCGCGGATGATCAGGGCAATCAGCTTGCCTTCTTCTTCAGCGTGAACCACCAGGGTCTTGATGGTCTTTTCAATCGGCAGGCCGAATTTTTCCACCAGTGCGGCGATGGTCTTGGTGTCCGGGGTATCCACCAGGCGCAGGTCTTCAGCTGGCGCAGGGCGCGAAGTTTCCCGTGGCACGGCTTCGGCTTTCTCGATGTTCGCGGCGTAGTCGGAACCATTGCTGAAAACGATATCGTCTTCGCCGGATTCGGCCAGTACGTGGAACTCGTGGGAGCCGGCGCCACCGATAGAGCCGTTGTCGGCTTCTACAGGACGGAACTTCAGGCCCAGGCGGGTAAACACGTTGCAGTACGCCTGATGCATGCGATCGTAGGTGACTTGCAGCGAAGGCTGGTCAGCGTGGAACGAGTAGGCGTCCTTCATGATGAATTCACGACCGCGCATCAAGCCGAAGCGTGGACGGATTTCGTCACGGAATTTGGTCTGGATCTGGTACAGGTTGATTGGCAGCTGTTTGTAGCTGCTCAGCTCGTTGCGCATCAGATCGGTGATGACTTCTTCGTGGGTCGGGCCGGCGCAGAAATCGCGACCGTGGCGATCCTTGAAGCGCAGCAGCTCAGGGCCGTACTCTTCCCAGCGACCGGATTCCTGCCACAGTTCAGCCGGTTGAGTGCTCGGCATCAACACTTCGAGCGAGCCGGCGGCGTTCATTTCTTCACGAACGACGGCTTCGACCTTGCGCATCACTCGCAAGCCCATCGGCAGCCAGGTGTACAGGCCCGAGGCGAGTTTGCGGATCATGCCGGCACGCAGCATCAGCTGGTGGCTGATCACGACCGCGTCGGAAGGCGTTTCTTTCTGTGTGGCGAGCAAAAATTGACTGGTGCGCATGGTTGGCCGTTATCGATTGCTGATGACGAGAAATGACGGAGCATTGTACGGGCGAGATCCGCTGTCGTACAGGCGCGCGGTCGGTGGCGAGGCAAGAGGGCAGGAATCTTTCGTGCCCTCTGCAGTGTTTCCTGCGGATCTTTCCTACGACTCTTTTACGACTTGGGTTGGTACCGGTTCCGGCGTCGGTGTAGGTCCGGCACGGCGGCTCTCCTGGAACCAATGCAAGGCGATCAGCAGCAGCGTCGGAACGCCCATCATGGCGGTGATCAGGAAGAAGTTGTGGTAACCGAATTTTTCCACCATGACCCCGGAATATCCGCCGATCAGACGCGGCAGCAAGAGCATGATCGAGCTGAGTAGGGCGTATTGGGTGGCGGAGAATTTGAGGTTGGTCAGGCTCGACAAATAGGCGACGAATGCCGAGGTCGCAAGGCCAGAACTGAAGTTGTCCAGGGAAATGGTGAGCACCAGCATGTTCAGGTTGGGGCCCATGTCCGCGAGCATCAGGAACAGCAAGTTGGTACCTGCCGACGCCGCGCCGCCGATGAACAGGATTGGCAGGATGCCGAATCGAACAATCAGCAAGCCTCCCATGCCGGCACCGACGAGGGTCATGATCAGGCCGAAGACCTTGCTGACACTGGCGATCTGGTCTTTGGTGAAGCCCTGGTCGATATAGAACACGTTGGCCATCACGCCCATTACCGTATCGGACATTCGGTACGTGGCGATCAATCCAAGCAGCAGCAGCGCTTGCCAGCGGTATCGCAGAATGAAGTCGTTGACCGGGGTCAATACCGGCGCCAAGCCGCGTCGACCGATGGCTGACAGGCACAGTGCTGTGAGTGTGGTGTAGAGAATTGCCCGCAGGAATGCGCGGTCTTCGAGCAACAGGTCGAGCAGGCTTACACCATCGAACAGCACGCTGGCGAAATCGGTGTTGTAGAGCTGGGTGAACATGGCTGGGACGGACACCAGCAATACGATCAGCACGAACACCGAGGCCAGTTGGTGCACGAAGCTGTAACGCCCGGCCTGCAATTGCGTGCGCAGGGGTACCGGGGGTTCGCGCATGAATAGGGATGTCAGCAGCGCTGGGACCATCAGGGCACCGAACAGCAGGTACGTGCCGGCCCATGCCGAATGCTTGTAGTTGAAGCCGGTAGAACCGAAACCTTCAGCGAAGAACAGCGCACCGGCAGTGGCCAGCAATGCGGCGACTCGATAGCCGGACATGTAGCTGGCGGCGAGGGCGGCCTGACGGCTGTCATCGGCGATTTCCAGGCGGTAGGCATCCACTGCAATATCTTGCGTTGCCGAGGCAAAGGCGACGACAACGGCGATAGCGATCAGCCAGGACAAATGTTTTTGCGGGTCGCAGAAACCCATTCCGATCAGGCCCAGAATGACGAGCGCCTGGGAAAGCACCAGCCAGGAACGTCGGCGACCCAGCTTGCCGAGCAAGGGCAGGCGCCATTGGTCCAGAAGCGGTGACCAGACCCATTTGAAGGCATAGGCCAGGCCGATCAGGCTTGCGTAGCCGATGGTCTCGCGCGCCACACCGGCTTCGCGCAACCAGACCGAAAGCGTGGAGAACACCAGCATGTAGGGCAGGCCGGCGGCGAAACCCAGCAATAGCAGTACAAGCGTCGAGGGGCTGGCATAGGCAGCGAGCGCGGCGCGCCAGGTTTTACGGGGCATGGGCTGGAGTCTGCCTCAAGAAATACGAAAACAAAGCGCGCACTCTAACCGCTGTGCTCTACCGGGCGCCACCCATGGCGCTGAATATCAACACGATTATTCAGGATACTGATGCCCTCCATGCGCAATCGCGCGCGTTGTTCGTCCCCGGACGGACTGCCTGCAGGCAGGCTGATGCGCCCGCCTGCACCGAGTACACGATGCCAGGGTAATTTGCTGTCGTTGGGCAGTTGGCTCAGGGTCCGACCAACCCAGCGCGCTGCACGACCCAGGCCGGCCAGCTCAGCCAACTGACCATAGCTCACCACCTTGCCTTCGGGCACTTGGGCCAGGGTCAGATAGAGCGCCGTGCGTCGGATTTGTGCTGCGCTGTCGGGTTCAGACTTTGCTTCGATCACATCCACAGTTCCTGAAGAAATTCACAGTACCGTTTGTAGAGTAAATCCTGGATTGCCTGTTGAGATATGAACTCAATAGAAATAGTCGTGTCAGTCCTAGCTAAGGCCATATTCCCAAGGATAATGCCGACTTTTTTTCGCAATCTTGAGCCTGTATTTGCTTATGTTGTCCAGAACCCTGCTGTGCCTCGCTGTCATCAGTGCCTCCACTCCCTTGCTCGCGGATACCGTCTGGTTGAAGAACGGTGACAAATTGAGCGGCAAGATCATCCTGTTCGACGGTGGCAAGCTGTTGGTCCAGACCGAGTACGCTGGAGCAGTGCCAATCGACTGGAAGCAGGTCAAAACCCTGGAGAGCGATCAGCATCTATTGGTCAAGCAGGATGCCTACACCGGAGAGGTGGCCAAGTCGTTGCACCCGGCAGAGGATGGCAAGGTGACCCTGGCCAATGGCGACGCGCCCAGGACGGTGGAGCTGGCGAGTATCCAGCAAATGCTCAAGCCCAAGCCAGTCGTTGAAGACCTGATCTGGAAGGGCAACATTGATGCGGCTCTGGATTATCAGCGCGCAGATAAAGATACCGACGATTACGATATCGACTTCAAGACCACTGCGCGTCATGGGCGCTGGCGGCACATCGCGGAAGGCGAGTACAACCGCGAGTTCCAGGATGACGTAGTCACCACGGATAACTGGCGAGCCGAGTACTCCCTCGACCGTTTCCTGACCGAAAAATGGTTCTGGCAAGGTCGCCTGGTCTACAAGCGTGACAAAGTTGAAGATCTTTCCCGTCAGCGCACGGTCGGTACCGGCCCGGGTTATCAATTCTGGGATGATGAGCTTGGCGCGTTCTCTCTTGGCTCCCTGGTCAACCGCACAGACTATGAATTCGCCGACGGCAGCAAGGAGAACTTTTACTCCGTAGCCATTAAGTGGGACTACAACCGCTATCTGATTGGCAAGAAAGTGGAGTTCTTCACCAATGGCGAAGTGGGCAAGCCTCTTTCGGGTGTGGCCGAATACGCGCTGGATGCCGAGATGGGCTTGCGCTACAAGGTGACGGACTGGGCTTCGCTCAACCTCAAGGCTGAGCGTGACATCATCGATGGCACTGATGATGCGGACCTGGACAAGACCCGATACACCGCCGGGTTTGGTGTGACCTGGTAAAAAGCAAAAGATCGCAGCCTGCGGTAGCTCCTACATTGGAATGCGTTCTCTGTAGGAGCTGCCGAAGGCTTCGATCTTTTTTTGGCCACAAAAAAGCCCCGCTGTTGAGAGCGGGGCTTTTTACTAAAGCAAGTACAAGTTAGATAACTTGAACTTCTTCAGCTTGCATGCCTTTCTGACCGCGGGTAGCGATGAAAGAAACCTGTTGGCCTTCTTTCAGGCTTTTGAAGCCGTCGG
>NZ_JBOIBY010000624.1:0-11169 GCF_050739655.1 Pseudomonas sp.
ATCGCAGCCTTCGGCAGCTCCTACAGTGGGCGTGCTAGTGCTTCAGTAACCGTGCATCTGGCCGAAGCGGCCGGACTGGAAGTCGGCGAACGCCTGGTGGATTTCTTGCTCGGTGTTCATCACGAACGGGCCATGGCCGACGATCGGCTCGTCAATCGGTTCGCCGCTGAGCAGCAGCACCACTGCGTCGTCGTTGGCTTGCAGCGTCAGGTGATCGCCGTTGCGCTCGAACAGGGCCAACTGCCCTTCGCGTACCAGCTCATGGCCATTGACCTGAACGGTGCCGCGCAGCACCACCAGTGCGGTATTGCGCCCTTCATGCAGATCCAGGGTGAGCAACTTGCCGCCCTTGAGGCGAAGGTCCCAGACATCAATCGGCGTAAAAGTGCGCGCCGGGCCGGTGTGACCGTCGAACTCACCGGCAATCAATCGAAGGCTGCCAGCGTTGCCGCTCAAGGCGATGCTTGGGATGTCGCCGTCAAGGATCGTCTGGTAACCGGCGTGGGCCATTTTGTCCTTGGCCGGCAGGTTGACCCACAGCTGCACCATTTCCAGGGTGCCGCCGCTTTTGGCGAACTCTTCGGAGTGAAACTCCTCATGGAGGATGCCTGAGGCGGCCGTCATCCATTGCACGTCACCGGGGCCGATCTTGCCGCCACTGCCGGTGGAATCGCGGTGCTCCAGTTCGCCCTTGTAAACGATGGTCACGGTTTCGAAGCCGCGATGTGGGTGCTGACCAACGCCACGTCGCTCGGTGGTGGGGGTGAACTCAGCGGGGCCGGCGTGATCGAGCAGCAGGAACGGGCTGATGTGTTTGCCCAGGTTGTCGTAGGAAAACAGTGTACGAACGGGAAAACCGTCGCCGACCCAATGGGCCCGTGGACTGGTGTAGATACCGATGAGTTTTTTCATGGTGTCTCCTGATGAGGTGAGTGAAGCCATGGATACAGCTTAAAACTGTGACCAATGCTGCACTAGACCGCAAAAATCAGCCTCAGCGTTCTATCTGGAGAACGATGGTGGAAGACCTCAACAACTAGCCTGCTAGCGATGACATCAGCCCATCCAACATCAATGTGCCTGACCCACCGCATTCGCGGGCTCGCTCCTACGGGGTTTGTGGCGTACACAAGTTCAATGATCGACACCAACCACTGTGGGAGCGTGGCTTGCCCGCGAAGAGGTCGGCCCATCCAACATCAATGTGCCTGACCCGCCGCTTTCGCGGGCAAGCCTCGCTCCTACGGGGTTTGTGGCGTACACAATTTTTATGATTGTTGGCATCTCTTTGGGGGATTCTTGACTTGCGGTAAACATTGCTTTGCCAATCCAGCGGTTTTTCCCACGAATGCAGGCGCGGATACTCACGCTCATTCCCACTGCAACCTCTGGAGTCCTCCATGTCTATTCCCGCCTTCGGTCTGGGTACTTTTCGCTTGCAAGGCCAGGTGGTCATCGACTCGGTGAGCACCGGCCTCGAACTGGGCTACCGGGCCATTGATACCGCGCAAATCTACGAGAACGAAGCCGAAGTCGGCGCCGCCATCGCCGCCAGCGGAGTTGCCCGTGAAGACCTGTTTATCACCAGCAAGATCTGGGTCGCCAACTTCGCCGCGGATCGTCTTATCGAGAGCCTGAAAGAAAGCCTGCAAAAACTGCAGACCGACTACCTGGACCTGACCCTGATCCACTGGCCATCGCCGGAGAATCAGGTGCCGGTCGAGGAGTTCATGGGCGCCCTGCTCGAAGCCAAGCGCCTGGGGCTGACCCGGCAGATCGGCGTGTCGAACTTCACCGTGGACCTGATGAAACAAGCCATCGCCGCCGTCGGGGCCGAGAACATCGCCACCAACCAGATCGAACTGCACCCGTTCCTGAAAAACCGCAAAGTCGTCGAATTCGCACAAAGCCAGGGCATCCGGATTACGTCTTACATGACACTGGCCTACGGCGAAGTGCTCAAGGACCCGGTCATCACAAAAATCGCCGAGCGCCTGCAGGCGACACCGGCACAGGTGACACTGGCCTGGGCCATGCAACTGGGTTATGCGGTGATTCCATCGTCGACCAAACGCGCCAACCTCGCCAGCAACCTCAAGGCCTGCGCCATGAAACTGAGCGACGCCGACATGGCATTGATCGCAGGGCTGGATCGCGGCCAACGCCTGACCAGCCCTAAAGGCATCGCACCCAACTGGGATTAACCACCGCTGCGCCCGAGGCTGTGGTCCAGACGCAGCATGGCTTGTTGCAACTGATCGACGGCAACGTCGATCAGTGAAGCGTTGCCGGCGCGACAAGCACCTTCCAATTGTTCGCAACACGCCACCAGCGCCTGGGCGCGGACCATCTGCGCCCCGCCCTTGATGCGGTGCGCCAGGTCCTGCAGGCCATGATGATTTCCGTTAGCGTGCTCCCGTAGCAGGTGCTCGCGATCATCGCGGTTGGTCGCCACCACATCGCGCAGCAATTCGGCGATCAGCTCATGGTCCAAACCCACGTAGCTCGCCAACCCGCTCAAATCGAGCTCGACGCTCGGCTCGGGTTCGCTCTGCCCCACCGATTCGTGCAAAAACCTCGCGGCCAGCCACGCGCTCAACTCGGCCAGTCGAATAGGTTTGAACAGGCAATCGTCCATGCCGGCTTCGATACAGCGAACCTTTTCCTCTGCTTGGGCATTGGCGGTGAAGCCCAGAATCAACGTCGGCGCCACGCCCTGAAACCGTTCTTCATCGCGGATCGCGCCGGCCAGTTCATAGCCACTGACGAGCGGCATGTTGCAGTCAGTGATGACCAGGTCCAATTCGCGTTCACGCCATAGTTCAAGACCTTGCTGGCCATCCTCGGCTTCGAACACCTCATGCCCCAGGTAGCTCAACTGCCGCAAGAGCAGCAAGCGATTAGCTGGATAATCATCGACCACCAGCACTCTCAACCCCCGTATCGAAGGTGGCACTTCAGGGGCCGACATTTCTGTTGCGGGTAACGGTTGCAACGCGACCAGCACAAGGTTGATGTCCACCCGTGTGCCACGCCCCAGAGCGCTGTCGAGCTGCAACCGGCCACCCATCATTTCGCACAACGTGCGGCTGATCACCAGCCCCAGGCCGGAGCCCTGGCGAGCTGACTGCTGATTGTTATCGGCCTGTACGAACGGGCTGAACAAGCGCTGCTGGTCAAATGCGCTGATGCCAATGCCGCTGTCTTCGATACCCAGGCTGACCATAAGGCGTCCGGACGACGCCGGTACAACCCGCAGTTGCAGGCTGACCTTGCCGCGCGGGGTGAATTTGATCGCATTGCTCAACAGATTGGACAACACCTGTTTCAAACGCGTGGGGTCAACCAGCACATCGCAGTCACTGTGTGGGTCGATTTCCACCTGCCAGTGCAGGTTTTTCTGCAGCGCCAACCCTTCAAACACCCGGCACACCGACAGCACCAGCGCCCGCAGGTTGGTGCGCTCCGGGGTCAGCGACAAATGCCCGGACTCGATGCGGGCGATGTCCAGAATGTCGCCGATCAGCCCCAGCAATTGTTGCCCGGCATTGGACGCCACCTCGATGGCCGCACGGTCGGTAACGCCCTCGTCGGCCCGTTTCAGCGCAAGCTCCAGCATGCCGATCAGGGCGTTCATCGGTGTGCGAATCTCATGGCTCATGGTTGCCAGAAACGTGGTCTTCGCCCGGTTGGCATCGTCGGCCGCGTCTTTGGCGTCCTGCAATTGCTGGAGCCACTGCTGGCGCTGGCGAATCTGCCGCCTCTGCCAGACGATCCACGCCAATGCGAGCAGCAGCAAGGCGCCCGCCACGGCAAAGGCCTGAAGGATTTGTTGGCGATGACGCTGCCAGTAGCTGGGCTCCAGCATCAGGTCATTGCGCCAATACTGAGTCATCTCGTCTATTTCTTCGGGGCCGATGCTGAGCAATGCCTTGTCCAGGATCGAGTGCAGCTCGGTCGAGCTCAGACTGGTCGCCAGGGTACTGCGCGCAGGGTCGGTGCCCACGGTGCTGGTCACTTGCAGACGATTGCGATACAGCCGGGAAATCATGTAGCGCGCCCCGATCAACGAGTTGATACCGCCGTCCGCCTTGCCCTGGGCGACCATGTCCATGGCATCGGCCGTCAAGGGCGCGTTGATCAGCCGGATTTGCGGAAAATGCTGACGGATGAACTCCCCGGCGCTGTTGCCCTGGGTGATGGCCAGGGTTTTTCCGGACATGTCATCGAGGGTCACGGGGCTGCCCGGTTCCGTGCGAGTCACCAGTACATTCGGGCTGGTAAGAAACGGGCGAGTGAACTGCAACTCGGCTTCGCGTTCGATACTGGGGCTGATCCCGGCCACCAGGTCCACCTGCCCGGACCTGATCCACTCGTACATTTGGGCGACGGATTTTGTCGATCGAATGTCGAATTTCAAGCCGGTACGCAGGCTGATTTGCGCCAGCACATCAGCACCGATACCGCGAAATTTGCCCTCGCTGTCGAAGTAGGAAATCGGCATCAGGTTTTCATTGATTGCCACTCTCAAGCGCGGGTGCTGCGTGAGCCAACGCTGCTCGGCCACGCTGAATTGCAAGGGCTCAGTGCCGGCAATAAAGGCCCGGCCGCCGCCCCAGCGGCGCAGGATATTGATCTGTTCATTGGTGGAGACGGCTGCCAGCGCCTGATTGACGATGCGCAGTAACCGACGATTGTCCAGGGCTATGGCAAAAGCGAACCGACCCGGTTCCATGGAAGAAAAATCCGCCAGCTGGACGTTGTTGAGGTAATTCTTGCTGATCAGGTAATGGGCACTTATCGCATCGCCCAGATAGACGTCCGCCTGACCGAAAGCCACGGCACCTACCGCCTCAAGCGTCGAAGGAAACAGCTCGACCCGCGCCTCGGGATAGAACCGCTGCACGTAATTTTCGGGCAGGTAGTGATACAACATCGCCAGATGTTTACCGGTCAACGCCCGGTCCAGCACTTGAGGTGAATCGGTGCCGGTCACCAGTACCGGTTGATCGACGGCATAGGCGCTGGACATCTCCAGCTGCGGATCCTGTGCCTCATAACTGTTGGCCGTACCGAGCAAGTCGGCCTGCCCTTGCTTGAGCGCCTGAACGGCCTCGGCTCGTGACGAGTAGCGTTGAACGTCGATCCTCACCTGTAACAGCTGTTCGAGCAGCCCGGCATAGTCGGCCGTCATTCCCTCCAGCGCATACCCCGTTGTGGTGATGTCGAAGGGAGGATAATCCGGGGCAGAAACGGCCAGCACCAGCCGACCCTTTTGCTGCAGCCAACGCGCATCGGCTTGCGACAATTTGACGGAGTAACCTTCCACGTTCGAACGCCCCAGCAACGTCAGTGATTGTGGCTGGGCCCAGATACCCGGTGCCCACAGCAAAAGCACCAGCAGCGATGTTTTTATAAAGCCAGGCAAGCGTTCGATGGCGACTTCTCAGATCAAATGGTTGCGCCGCGCGAGATCCCTCAAATGCACCGATGACTCCACGTTGAGTTTTTCTGTCAACCGGGTTTTGTAGGTGCTGACGGTCTTGTGGCTCAAATGCATGATTTCGGCGATAGCCTTGTTGCTCAAACCCCTGGCCAGTTGCTGGAAAATCGTCAGTTCGCGGTCAGATAGCTTGTCGATCATCTGCTTTTCACTGCGTTGCACCGCACTCAGCGATACGGAGCTTGTGGGCAATCGGGTGAAATAGGTATAGCCGGCCATCACCGCTTGCACAGCTTTGTGCAGATGCTGCAGATCGTTGGTCTTGGCGACGTAGGCCGCGGCGCCGGCGCGCATGCAACGTTCCTGATAAAACATCGGTTCCTGGGACGAAAAGATCACGACTCGGCACGGCACCTCGCCGGCCTTGATCCTCGCCAATACATCCAGGCCGTCAAGCGAGGGTATGTTCAGGTCCAGTATCAACAAATGCGGTTTGTGTTCACGGACCATCGGCAAGACTTCATTGCCGCTGGAGGCTTCGTGGATGCGTTTGAACCCCTCCAGCTTGAGGACGATTTTGACTGCACCGCGAATCACCGGATGATCGTCCACAACCAGCACTGACTTCATGGCAACTCCTTGGCAACGCCCGAATTAGACGCAATAGCTGCGCGAAAACTATTGCATGGAACGACAGGCTGAACTACCTGACAGAAATGACAGTACCGACGGACGGTAGCTGGGGATGAACGTTCGCGATCAAGCGCTGGATCGATGCGAGGTCAGGCAACAAGCCATGGCTCACTTCGACTTTCTGCTGCCCGCAGGCCGGGATCAGGGACATTTGCGCCGGCTCACCGTCATAGATCAACACGCGACCCAGTTGCCGGTGATCGAAGCAGAAATCCAGCAAGTCCAGTTTGCCCTGCCCCATGGCAGCATTGATGACCAACAGGTCGAAAGGCTCGCTACTGTAGTCCACCAGGGTCAGCAGCTCATCCAGGCTTTGTACCGGTGCGATTCCGTAACAACCGAGCTGATTGAACCAGCGCTCGATTCTCAGCCGGTGAAAGTGTTGTTCATCAGCGATCAGGATGCGTAAAGACTTTTCCGACATCGTGGCCCCCGGGTCAGATAAAAGAGGGCGCAAGGCTACGGAAGACCTGCTGCCCTTTCTGTAGGACATTTCCTAAATACCTTGTGCAAACGGCCTACCATTCATTGCCAGCCGAACCGTCGGATGTAAAACCCTTTCACCGCCTGGGTCAGGCCCATATACGCCAACAGAATCATAGGCAGGAATACGAAATACAGCGAGGGCAGCGCCTGGAGTTTGAAGTAGTGCGCCAGCGGTCCCATCGGCAGGAAGATCCCCAAGGCCATGATGAGCCCGGTCATCACCATCAATGGCATCGCCGCCCGGCTTTGCAGGAACGGCACCTTCGGCGTGCGGATCATGTGCACGATCAGTGTCTGGGTCAGCAACCCGACCACGAACCAGCCCGATTGGAACAGCGTCTGGTGATCCGGGGTGTTGGCATCGAACACGTACCACATCAGGGCAAAGGTCGTGATGTCGAAGATCGAGCTGATCGGCCCGAAAAACAGCATGAAGCGCCCCACGTCCGCCGGCTGCCAGCGTTGTGGTTTTTTCAGCATGTCCGCATCGACGTTGTCGAACGGAATGGCGATTTGTGAAATGTCATAGAGCAGGTTCTGCACCAGCAGATGCATCGGCAGCATCGGTAGGAATGGAATGAAGGCGCTGGCCACCAGCACCGAGAACACGTTGCCGAAGTTGGAGCTGGCGGTCATCTTGATGTACTTGAGCATGTTGGCGAACGTGCGCCGACCTTCCAGCACCCCCTCCTCCAGCACCATCAGGCTTTTTTCCAGAAGGATGATGTCCGCTGCCTCCTTGGCGATGTCCACGGCACTGTCCACGGAAATACCGATGTCGGCGGTGCGCAGGGCCGGCGCGTCGTTGATGCCATCGCCCATGAAACCCACCACATGTCCGTTGCCCTTGAGCAGCCGCACGATGCGTTCTTTATGCGAGGGAGTGAGCCTGGCGAAGACGTTGCTGGTCTCCACCGCCAACGCCAGTTCGGCGTCGGTCATGCGTTCGATGTCGTTGCCCATCAGCAAGCCTTGCTGTTGCAGGCCGACTTCACGACAGATCTTCGCGGTGACCAACTCGTTATCGCCGGTCAGTACCTTCACCGCCACGCCGTGGGCCGCCAATGCCTTGAGGGCCGGCGCGGTGCTTTCTTTTGGCGGATCAAGAAACGCCACATAACCGATCAGCGTGAGTTCCTGCTCATCGGCCAGGCTATAGCTGTCGCGACCTTCAATCATCGGCCGTGCCGCTACGGCAACCACCCGCAAGCCCTCGGCATTAAACGTGGCAGTGACCTGGCGAATACGTGCCAGCAACTCCTCGCTGAGCGCCTCATCGACTTCGCCGTGACGCACCCGAGAACACACCGCCAGCACTTCTTCTACCGCGCCCTTGCAGATCAGCACATGCGCATGATTACGTTCGGCGACCACCACCGACATGCGTCGGCGCGTGAAGTCGAACGGAATCTCGTCGACCTTGCGAAATGCCGTGCCGACCTTTAATTGCCGGTGGATTTCCACGTGTTCGAGTACCGCCACATCCAGCAGGTTCTTCAAGCCGGTCTGGTAATAGCTGTTGAGGTAGGCCATTTCCAGCACGTCATCGCTATCGTTGCCCCAGACGTCGACGTTGCGTGCCAGGAAGATCCTGTCCTGGGTGAGCGTCCCGGTCTTGTCGGTGCACAGCACGTCCATGGCGCCGAAGTTCTGAATGGCGTCGAGGCGTTTGACGATGACTTTTTTACGCGACAGGAACACCGCGCCCTTGGCCAGGGTCGAGGTGACGATCATTGGCAGCATTTCCGGGGTCAGGCCCACCGCAATCGACAGCGCGAACAGCAACGCTTGCGTCCAGTCGCCCTTGGTGAATCCGTTGATGAACAACACCAGCGGCGCCATGACGAACATGAAGCGGATCAACAACCAGCTGACTTTGTTGACCCCGTTCTGGAACGAGGTCGGCGCGCGATCGGTGGCGCCGACCCGCTGCGCCAGCGCACCAAAATAGGTGTTGTTGCCGGTGGTGACGATGACCGCCATGGCCGTACCGGACACCACGTTGGTGCCCATGAACAGGATGTTGTCCAGGTCCAGTGGGTTAAGGGTGTCGCTGCCCTGTTGGCGGGGGAATTTTTCCACCGGCATCGATTCGCCGGTCATGGCCGCCTGACTGACGAACAGATCCTTGGCACTGAGCACCCGGCAATCGGCGGGGATCATGTCACCGGCCGACAACACGATCAGGTCTCCCGGCACCAATTGCTTGATCGGCAGTTCAAGACGCGCCTCGTCGCGGCGCAGCACCGTGGCGGTGTTGCTGACCATCGCCTTGAGGGCATCGGCGGCCTGGTTGGATTTAGCTTCCTGCCAGAAGCGCAGCAGGGTCGAGAGCACCACCATGGAAAAAATCACGATGGCGGCTTTCATGTCTTCGGTCAGCCAGGAGATGACCGCGAGCAAGGTCAGCAGCAGGTTGAACGGATTTTTGTAGCAATGCCACAGATGCACCCACCACGGCAGCGGCTGTTCGTGCTCGACTTCGTTGAGACCGAATTGTGCGCGCCGTTCCTGGGCTTCAAGTTCACTCAAGCCGTCGGTGTGGCTTTCGAGCGTATTGAGTAACGGGCCTGCGTCACTGCTGGCGGCACTGACCAGGGTTTGCGCCAGGGTCGGCGGTACCTCACGGCTGACCGTGGTGTCGGTGAAGTTTTCCAGCAGCGCCAGGCGGCGAAAGTGTCGGGCGATATGGCGGGTGCGCAGGAATCCGGCAAAGAATTCCTTGAGCAGGGTCAGGTTCATGGCAGTTCCCCCAGGGTCAGCCGGGAAACCGTCGAGCAGGCGTGTCGGTGCGCCGCGATGACGACACGGGGTCGCACATCACAGTTCAGCGTCGATGAGAAGGACGTCGGGACACGGACCAGGACTGGCCGCGATCGGGATGCCGCTGCTCGCTTTTACGGCGAGACAACGGCACAAAAGTCAGTGCGTTATCTTGCCGGGAAGGTACCGGTTATCGAAACCGGTCGACTACTGTCACTCGAACAAGTACCCACTGTGGGTCTCCGTTATGGATGAAAACGCGCGAAGCTTACGCCCCGGTATTTGGAGAGTAAACCTGTTGCAAAAGTTTGCAGGGGGAATTGCGGGGTTCTTCAGGGAGGGTTCAGGATTCAGCATGATCGTTCCCACGCTCTGCGTGGGAATGCCTCAAGGGACGCTCCGCGTTCCAGCTCTGGAGGGGACGCAGAGCGTCCCGGGCTGCATTCCCACGCAGAGCGTGGGAACGATCAATCGCTAGCAGGCTAGCTCCCACAGTGGACTGGGTTGTAGCTGAGCTCTTCGTCTGCAAATCGATACAGCGTCACGAAATCAAGACAAACCCCTTCCCTGCCAGCAATCACGGCGTCTGCGTCCAAGGCCTTGCTTGCCTGTATTGATTTCAATACGGGCGAACGATGATCAACGCCACATATAAATCCCAAGCTATTGATTAATAACGATTAAGTTACTTTGGCACCACCCTTGCTATCACTCCTGCAAGCCCACTCGCTGCCACGCAACGAGCGTCCAAAAACAAGAAGGAGTTGATATGAGCAAATTGCGTTTCACCGTCGATCACGAATGGTTGCGTCTTGAAAGCGATGGCCTGGTCACTGTCGGCATCACTGCGTTTGCCCAGCAAGCACTGGGGGATGTGGTGTTCGTGCAGGTGCCAGAACTGGGGAGTTTCAATGCGGGCGCCGAGGTGTCGGTGCTGGAATCGGTGAAAGCGGCCAGCAGTATCGGCATGCCGTTGGATGGCGAGGTGGTCGAGATCAACACGACGCTGGAGAGCACCCCGGAAATGGTCAACGAAGACCCGTTGGGCGAAGGCTGGTTCTTTCGCTTCAAACCCGTCGACACCGAGGCGCTGGCCGACTTGCTGGATCAGGACGCCTATGAGCGATTGACCGCCGAAACGGCCGACGCCTGAAACCTTTCGACCACCGCCAACATTCCAGAATCGAAAAAGGACTGCACCATGTTCAGCAAACACGACCAGATCAAAGGCTACGACGATGAACTGCTGGCGGCGATGAACGCCGAAGACGCGCGGCAAGAGCACCACATCGAGCTCATCGCCTCGGAGAACTACACCAGCCAGCGGGTGATGCAAGCCCAAGGCAGCGGCCTGACCAACAAGTACGCTGAGGGCTATCCGGGCAAGCGTTACTACGGTGGCTGCGAGCATGTCGACGTGGTCGAACAACTGGCCATCGACCGCGCCAAACAGCTGTTCGGTGCCGATTACGCCAACGTGCAACCGCACTCCGGCAGCCAGGCCAACGCCGCGGTGTATCTGGCACTGCTGCAGGCCGGTGACACCGTGCTGGGCATGAGCCTGGCCCACGGCGGCCACCTGACCCACGGCGCCAAAGTCAGCTTTTCCGGCAAGCTGTACAACGCCGTGCAGTACGGCATCGACACCACCACCGGCCTGATCGACTACGACGAAGTCGAACGCCTGGCTGTCGAGCACAAACCGAAAATGATCATCGCCGGGTTCTCCGCGTATTCGAAGACCCTGGACTTTCCGCGTTTCCGCCAGATCGCCGACAAGGTCG
>NZ_JBOIBY010000625.1:0-18929 GCF_050739655.1 Pseudomonas sp.
ATCGGGCATTTTTGTGAGTGTTCACTCGGGGCCTCCCGGAGCTTGGTTTGGTTCGCACCTCCAATTTCCCGGAAAAGCCCCGAGTGAACAACCTACAGAGAGATCACAGCTAGCCTGCTAGCGATAGGGCAATCACATTCAAAGAAGATGTCGGATGTGCCGCCGCCATCGCTGGCAAGCCAGCTCCCACAATGTTTGTCGGTCGATCGCAAATTCTGCGACCGACCTATGGGTACTCTGGTCAGGTGTCAGTGCAGCTTGAGCCGTGGCTCGGTTCCGCGTCCGATTTTGCTGCCCAGCATCAGCATCGCGGTGCGGAACCAGCCGTACAGCGCCATCTGGTGCATGCGGTACAGCGACACATAGAACATCCGCGCCAACCAGCCTTCGAGCATCACGCTGCCGGTGAGGTTGCCCATCAAGTTACCCACAGCGGAAAAACGCGACAGCGAAATCAGCGAACCGTAGTCGGTGTACTTGTACTCCGGCAACGCCTTGCCTTCGATGCGCAGTTTCAGCGACTTGGCCAGCAGCGACGCCTGTTGATGCGCAGCCTGGGCGCGAGGCGGTACGTTGCGATCAGTCCCTGGTTGCGGGCAGGCGGCGCAGTCACCGAAGGCGAAAATGTTTTCGTCACGGGTGGTTTGCAGGGTCGGCAGCACCTGCAGCTGATTGATGCGATTGGTTTCCAAGCCGTCGATGTCCTTGAGGAAACCCGGTGCACGAATCCCGGCAGCCCAGACTTTCAGGCTGGCGTTGATGACGTTGCCATCGGCGGTAATCAAGCTGTCGGCCGTCACTTCGCTGACCGCGGCATTGGTCATCACGTTGACCCCGAGTTTCTCCAAAGTTTTATGCACAGGCCCGCCGATCCGCTCCGGCAGGGCTGGCAGCACCCGTGGCCCGGCTTCGATCAGGGTGATGTGCATGTTTTCCGGTTTGATCCGGTCCAGGCCATAAGCCGCCAGTTCATGGGCCGCGTTGTGCAGTTCGGCAGCCAGTTCGACCCCGGTTGCACCGGCACCAACGATGGCTACGCTGATTTTCTGGACTTGATCGGTTTGCCCGGCGTGGGCGCGCAGGTAGTGGTTGAGCAACTGCTGATGGAAGCGCTCGGCCTGCTTGCGGGTGTCGAGGAACAGGCAGTGCTGCGCAGCGCCCTGAGTGCCGAAATCGTTGGTGGTGCTGCCGACGGAAATTACCAGCGTGTCGTAATGCACCTCCCGCGCCGGTACCAGCTCCAGGCCGGCTTCGTCGTAGGTGGCGGCCAACTGGATTTTCTTGTTCGCGCGATCAAGCCCGCTCATGCGCCCCAGCTGGAACTCGAAGTGGTTCCATTTTGCCTGGGCGACATAGTTGAGTTCGTCTTCGGAAGAGTTCAGGGAACCGGCCGCCACTTCGTGCAACAACGGTTTCCAGATGTGGGTCAGGTTCGCGTCGACCAGCATGACGCTGGCTGTACCGCGCTTGCCCAGAGTCTTACCCAGACGGGTAGCCAACTCCAGACCGCCGGCGCCGCCGCCGACAATGACAATACGATGGGACATGGGGATAACTCGCAAGGCTAAAAGAAATCGGTGCGGTTACCCAAGCGAGCGCAAGGCAGCTCATAGCGTCAGGTAACTGATAAGTCGGCTCAACAGGCCCAAACCAATGGTCACTGCCAGTACCAGTACGAGGAGCATCCACGGCCGGAAAGGCCGGCGCTCGACTCGGTGCTGGGACAGTTGCAGATACTCTTCGACATGCTTCTGGTCGTCGGGGTTCAGGCGGCTGGTCATATCGGGCCTCGTCAGGGGTAGACGTTGCTAAATGTGATGAAGCTACAACGGGCGTTATCCCGCGATGAACGGAGCATAGCCGCTAGAGGGCAGGGGCTCGACGCTCACCGCATCTTCCAGGCGAATGATTCCACTTTGTAACACTCGGGCGGTGATTCCGCCATGTCCGCGCACGGCCTGAAATGTCCCCGGGCCGAGGTTGGCTTCCAGGCGGGCGCAGGGTTGGCACCAGCCGGTGGTTTCAAAAATCGCCTGGCCAATGCGGAAACGCCGGCCTTTCAGGCTGAACAGGTTGATGCCACTGATAACGAGATTGCGCCGCAGTTCTTCAGGCCGCAGCGGTTGATCCAGCGGACGGCCCATCAAAGATTGGATCACTGCCAGGTGTTCCCACTGGATCAGCGTCACCTGCCGAGCGTTGCGCACACCGGGTCGGGCGCGGTCACCGGTAAGTCCGGCTTCCAGTCGAGCTTCAACGGCATCAAGTTCGATCATTGGCGCGTGACGCTCTGGTCGTACACCGATCCAGCGGACGCGACCCTGTTGCGGCACCTCGGCAATCAGCTCCTGCAATGGACTCACAGGCTGATCCCGACATCGAAAACAATGCTGCGTCCCAAATTGCTGCGCAGAAAATCCGGTGCGTCCGGATGCGCGAACAGCACACGGGCGAAGGTTGGGCCGACCAGTGACAACGAGCGCCAGCCCTGGCGCAGGTATTCAGTGGGTGGCGGAAAGTGGCTGTTTAGGTCCAGCACCTCACGCTTGAGGCTGGCGAAGGCAATGATGTCCAGCTCACCCAGATCCATGCCGCGCTCTTTGTAGTTGTGCGCTTTTTTGCGCAAGGTCGGCGCCAGTCGCAGCAAGAATTCGTTGGCGGGGATACGCCGCGGCTTGGCTTCGCGCCGCACCAGTTGGCTAAGGGAAAAGGCACTGCGCCGGCGTTGCAGTTCATCACGCCACTCATCATTGAGGCGTCGCCCCTCATCGAGCACGAAGAACACCTCGAAACTGGCATCGCGAAACAGCACGTCCGGTGGCTCCCCGGCCGGGGCGAACTCGTCGGCGCGGTAGGGAATATTCAGCCCTTGCAGCAGGCGCTGGCAGACCCAACGCTCACGCTCCCATTTGCGGGCATTGGATAGAAAGGCGTTGGCCTGCTCGGCCGCGATGGTCAGCAGGCGTAAGTAATCTGAATCATCCATAGGCCCAAGCTTAGCGCTCAAATGTGATCGCAAAGAAAACAGTTTGTCGTGTCACTGCAATTTCTCGCTCGACATCCCCCTCTGCACAAAACGGATAGCGATCTGCGCAACGCGGATATTGACCTGCTCCTGGCATCTCTAGCATCGGCGGTACGGACGTTCGCCGTATTACCGACGCTCAAAAAAACAACAAAAAGAGATAAACGCCATGCGCAAAATCGATGTACATGAGGTTATCGACAAGGCTCGTTTCAACCGCTTTCACTGGATGGTGCTGTTCTGGTGTGCCCTGATCATCATCTTCGATGGTTACGATCTGGTGATCTACGGCGTGGTCCTGCCGATGCTGATGAAGGAGTGGGGGCTAAGTCCTCTGCAAGCCGGCGCGCTGGGCAGCTATGCACTGTTCGGCATGATGTTTGGTGCACTGTTCTTCGGCCCGCTGTCCGACAAGATCGGCCGTAAAAAAGCCATCACCATCTGCGTGATCCTCTTCAGCGGCTTCACCGTGCTCAATGGTTTCGCGCGAAACCCCACCGAGTTCGGTATTTGTCGTTTCATTGCCGGGCTCGGCATAGGCGGGGTGATGCCTAACGTCGTGGCACTGATGAACGAGTACGCGCCGAAAAAAATCCGCAGCACCCTGGTGGCGATCATGTTCAGCGGCTACTCGGTGGGCGGCATGCTGTCGGCCGGGTTGGGCATCGTGCTGATCCCGAGTTTCGGTTGGCAGTCGGTGTTTTACGTGGCGGTCCTGCCGTTGCTGTTGTTGCCGCTGATCATGTACTTCCTGCCTGAATCCGTGGGTTTCATGTTGCGTCAGGGGCGCAATGAAGAGGCGCGCAACATTCTTCAGCGGATCGATCCGGCCTACGTGGCGCAAGTCTCCGATCAGTTGCACATGGCTGAGGTGAAGGGCACGGGCACCCCGGTGCTGCAGTTGTTTCGGGAAGGTCGTGCACTGCGTACGTTGATGCTGTGGCTGGCGTTTTTCTGCTGCCTGTTGATGGTCTACGCCTTGAGTTCCTGGTTGCCGAAACTGATGGCCAATGCCGGCTACAGCCTGGGTTCGAGCCTGTCGTTCCTTCTTGTGCTGAACTTCGGCGCGATCTTTGGCGCGGTGGGCGGTGGTGTGCTGGGTGACAAGCTCAATCTGCCGAAGGTGCTGTCGGTGTTCTTTGCCATGGCGGCAGTGTCGATCACGTTGCTGGGCTTCAACAGCCCGACGCCAGTGTTGTACCTGCTGATCGCCATCGCCGGCGCCACCACCATCGGCTCGCAGATTCTGCTGTACGCCTGCGCCGCGCAGTTCTACTCCATGGCGATTCGTTCTACCGGTCTGGGCTGGGCGTCGGGTATCGGTCGCAACGGTGCCATTGTCGGCCCGCTGCTGGGCGGTGCCTTGCTCGGGATCAGCCTGCCGCTGCAACTGAACTTCATGGCATTTGCCTTGCCAGGCGCGATCGCGGCCATCGCGATGACTGTGTTCGCTGTCAGCAGTCGTCGCAGTGCCCGGCAATCACTGGCCTCGCCTCAAGGCGCTGTTGGCGAGGTGTCATGAACAAGTTGCTTCGGGATTTCTCCCTGTCGGCGGCGGTCGCCGGATTTATCGCCACGGTAATTTCCTACGCAGGCCCGCTGGTGATTATCTTCCAGGCCGCCGATGCCGCTCACCTCTCGCAGGAAGTGCTGTCGTCGTGGGTCTGGGCGATTTCCATCGGCAGTGCCGTGCTCGGCATCGGTTTGAGTCTGCGTTACCGGGTGCCGGTGATCATTGCGTGGTCGGCACCGGGCTCGGCATTGCTGGTGGCGCTGTTGCCGGGAATCTCCATGGAAGAAGCGGTGGGCGCCTACCTGATCAGCAGCCTGATCGTGTTCCTGGTGGGGATCTCGGGGGCGTTCGATCGGATCATCAGCAAGCTGCCGGCAGCGGTAGCGGCTGCGATGTTGGCGGGGATCCTGTTCAGCTTTGGTACGGGGCTGTTCGCCTCGTTGCAACATAAACCGGCGCTGGTGCTGGCGATGTTTGCCACCTACCTGATCTGTAAACGGCTGGTACCGCGTTACGCCGTACTGATGGTTCTGCTGGTGGGATGCTCGATGGCGTTTCTCGCCGGCGATCTGCACCGCGAGGCGCTGGTCATCGGTTTCGCCACGCCGGTGTGGATCACCCCGACGTTCAGCCTGAGCGCGACGCTGAACATCGCCTTGCCACTGGTGATGGTGGCGCTGACCGGCCAGTTCGTTCCGGGCATGGCGGTGTTGCGTGCCAGCGGATACGCAACGCCGGCCGGCCCGATCATCGCCAGCAGCGCCCTGGGTACGGCGCTGTTGGCGCCTTTCGGTTGCCATGGGCTGAACCTGGCGGCGATCACCGCGGCCATCTGCACCGGCCGCGAGGCCCACGAAGATCCCGGCAAGCGTTATGTGGCCGGTGTGGTGGGCGGCTTGTGTTACCTGGTGCTGGGCATCTTTGGCGCGACGCTGGTTTCGCTGTTCTCGGCGTTCCCCAGGGAACTGATCGCGGCCCTGGCCGGGCTGGCGTTGTTCGCTGCAATTGCCAGCGCGCTCACCGGCGCGATGGCTGTGCCGAGTGATCGAGAAGCCGCATTGGTGACCTTTCTCACCACCGCCTCGGGCATGTCGCTGTTGGGGCTGTCCGCAGCTTTCTGGGGACTGATTTTCGGCATGGTCACTCACCTGATATTGAGCGCCCGCCGACCCGTCACCCGCAGCCAAAGCGCTGCACAAAAACAAGTTGTTCCAGTCGATCAATAAAAATAAGAGACAAAACGATGAAACAGATTTTTCCAGCAACCGGTTCTGTGTTGTCCCTGGCTGTCGCCTCCAGTTTTTCCACAGGCGCAACGGCTGCCGAGAAAGGCTTTATCGAAGACACCACGGCCACCTTGCAAGCGCGCAATTACTACTTCAGTCGAGACTACTCGGACATCGTTGGGGCTAACCAGCAATCGAAGGCCGAAGAGTGGGCGCAGGGTTTCATCCTCAACGTCAAATCGGGTTACACCCCCGGTCCTATCGGTTTCGGCGTGGACGTGATCGGCCTGCTCGGCGTCAAGCTCGACAGCAGCCCGGACCGGGTCAATACCGGTTTGCTGCCGGTGGGGAGTGATGGGCGCGCGCCGGATGATTACAGCCGCCTGGAAGGCGCGTTGAAAATGCGTTACTCCAAAACAGAACTGAAAGTAGGGGAGCTGCAACCCAACCTGCCGGTGTTGGTGTTCAGCGATATTCGTCTGCTGCCACCGAGTTACCAGGGCGCAAGCATCGCCTCGAACGAGATCAATGGCCTGACCGTGCAGGGCGGTCACTTGAGTTCAACCAGCCTGCGCAACGAGGCTGGCGACGAAAAAATGCAGGCCATGCTCGGTCATGTGCCGCAACGCCAGGTCAGCAGTGACGGCTTCAATTTTGCCGGCGGTGATTACGTCTTCAACGAAAAGCGCACGTCGGTAAGTGCCTGGTACGGGCAACTGGAAGATATCTACAACCAGCGGTTTCTCGGTCTCAAGCACAGCGAGCCGGTGAGCGACTGGATTTTGGGCGCTAACCTCGGTTACTTCGACTCCCGCGAAGATGGCGAAAAGCTGCTGGGCAACATCGACAATCAGGCGTTCTTCTCTCTGCTGTCGGCCAAGCGCGGCGGTCACACGTTCTACGTTGGCTATCAGGCCATGTATGGCGACACGGCTTTCCCGCGGGTCTTCGCCAACATCTCGCCACTGGGCAATGAGGTGCCGACCTATGAGTTCGCCTTCACCGACGAGCGTTCGTGGCAGGCGCGTTACGACTACGACTTTGCCGCGCTCGGCGTGCCGGGGCTGACCAGCACCGTGCGTTACATCTCCGGCAACAACGTCGATACCGGGAAGGGCTACGAAGGCAAGGATCGTGAGCGAGATCTGGACATCGGTTACGTGTTGCAGAGCGGCAGCCTCAAGGGCCTTGGCATCCGTGTTCGCAATGCCATGGCGCGGTCCAACTATCGCAGTGATATCGATGAGAACCGTCTGATCCTCAGCTACACATGGACCTTGCTATGAGCCATTGATCACAGGTTGCTGGTGCAATCACCCATGACGTCGTAGGTCACGCGACGGGTCTGGCCCTGATGATCGACATACACCATGGTCGCCGGCACAACTCCACATGCGGTCGCGGTATCCGATACGGAAACCACCGTGGCGATTTCCAGAGGTTGTGCCGGGTTGTACAGGACCGCGAGGGGCTCGTTGTCAGCGGCCATGGCCGTTGTGGCGATAAGGGTCAGAAACAGGCTGGTCAAGACTTTCATGCTGGCGTGCTCCATTTGCGTTTCGATGGTTCAAGTCTATTCCTTGCCACCGGTGGATAAAGGGGCGCACGCCTGATACAACCTTACATAAAACGTAACAGTGACTGCCCCCGAGGGAGGTTTATGGATTTGCTTAACAACTTGCGGGTGTTCGTCCGTGTCGTGGACTGCGCAAGTTTCACTGCGGCCGCCGATGCGCTGGAGCTGTCCACCGCACAGGTGTCCAGACTGGTCGCCGATCTGGAGCAGCACGTACAGGCTCGCCTGCTGCAACGCACCACTCGGCGCTTGAGCCTGACCGAGGCCGGCGAACGATTTTTGCAGCGCAGCCGGCTGATACTCGAAGAAATGGAAGAGGCGACTGCCGAGGCTCGCGGCGCCCACCTCAAGCCCAGTGGGCGGTTGCGGGTGCACACCATGAACGGCCTGGGGACGTTGATAACGCCGCTGATTGCCCGTTACAGCGAACTCTATCCCGATGTGGTGTTCGAGTTGACCCTGTCGCAGCGCAATCCGGACCCTTTGGAGGACGGGCAGGACGTGGTGATTTCCATTGCCCACGAACTGGCCGATTCGCAGTTTGTCGGCCAGCCCATCGGGCAGATCTACAGTGTGCTCTGCGCGTCCCCGGCGTACCTGCAACGCAAGGGCGTGCCGGACGCTCCGTTGGCGCTCAACGATCATCGGTGCCT
The DNA here is from genome assembly GCF_050739655.1 of Pseudomonas sp. Lineage (GTDB taxonomy): Bacteria > Pseudomonadota > Gammaproteobacteria > Pseudomonadales > Pseudomonadaceae > Aquipseudomonas. The sequence continues at coordinate 7,994 of NZ_JBOIBY010000625.1, forward strand.
GCGCATGATCGACCCGTTGTACAGCGATCAATGGGTGTTCGAAGACGATAAGGGCGAACACGCCGTCAACCCGGCCATGACCTTCCAGTGCAATGTTGCCGAGTCGATGGTCAAGGCTTCAGAGGCCGGGATGGGCATCAGCCTGATTCCGTTCTATACCGCCACGCGCTCGATGACCGACGGCACCTTGCTGCGCTTGCTGCCGGACTATCGTCCGAGGCAGCGCAATGTATTTGCGCTGTACCCATCACGACGCTTTCTCGATGCCAAGGTCCGCACGTGGGTGGATTTTCTCAAGGTGGAGTTGCCCGGATTATTCGCTGAGCATGAAGCAGTAATGAACGATCCACGGTATTGGGCGTGAACTCGAAGGCTGTGCAAGGGGCGGTGTAGACTGAGGTCTCGTTCTCGTTCGGCAAGCCCAGGGAGTAAGCCTCGCCATGATCGGCGCCGAGTTGTTGTCACCCCAAACCCTCACGCTGGGTTGGCTGATCTACGCGCCGGTCCTGATCTGGGCGATCTGCCGTGCACCCTGGGTCGAGTTGTTTACCGACAGCCGTCGTCAGCATCTGGTGCTCGGCACCGTTTTTGCGCTGTTCATGTTGTGGCTGGTGCGGCGGGATTTCGATACCGGCGTGTCCTATCACTTTATTGGCATGACAGCGGTGACGCTGTTGCTCGACTGGCCGCTGGCAATCGTCGGTGGGCTCATTGCACAAACAGGGCTGGTGCTGCTGGGGCGTCAGGACCTGACGGCGATGGGGGTCAATGGCGCACTGTTCATTCTGTTGCCGGTGCTGGTCACCGAGTGCTGTGCGATTGCGGTTGAGCGTGCGCAGCCGCGCAATCTCTTCGTGTATATCTTCGTTTCCGGTTTCTTCGCCGCTGCCCTTTCAGCGTTGCTGTGCCTGTTGCTGGCGCTCACGGTGCTGTGGTTCGACGAGCGTTTCGCCATGCCTTACTGGCTCGAGGATTTCATCGGCTATCTGTGGCTGATCATTTTTCCCGAAGCGTTCATCAACGGCATGGTGGTCAGCGCGCTGGTGGTGTTCTGCCCGGAATGGCTGGAAACCTTCAATCGCACGCGCTATCTGTCGGCCCCCTGGAAGGACGACGATCCCAAGTCTTGATCATTCAAATCTTGAAATCGTCGACGCGCGGGATCAATGACGCGGATCGAAGTCGCCGCTGAACAGTTCGTCCTCGGCATCGGGGGCCACCGGGATCTTGTGCTCTTCCGACGCCCAGGCGCCGAGGTCGATCAGTTTGCAACGGTCCGAGCAGAAAGGCCGGAATTTGCTCTCGGGGCTCCATTCGACAGGGGCGCCGCAGGTCGGGCAATCGACGGTTGGAATCTGGCTCATGACTGGCCTCCACGTAAAGTCAGGTAAAAGTGATGCAGGCGTTCGACCTCGCTGTGCAGCCAGGCGAGGTCGCGGTCATTGACCACCACATCGTCGGCATGACTGACGCGATCCTGGCGGCTGGACTGGACCTTTAGGATCGCCTGGACCTGTTGTTCGCTGGTCTGGTCACGCTGCAGGGTGCGTTCGATCTGTAGTTGTTCAGGCGCATCGATGACCAGCACGCGCTGAGTCATGGCGTACTGGCCGGACTCGATCAGCAGCGGTGAAACCAGGATCGCATAAGGTGATTTTGCCAGTGCCAGATGATGGGCGATTTCTTCGGCGATCAACGGATGCAACAAGGCTTCCAGCCAGCGGCGTTCATCCGGCACTTCGAAAATCAGTTTTCGCAACGCGGCGCGGTCCAGTTGACCGTCAGGCTTCAGCACGCCGGGGCCGAAGTGTTCGGCGATTTTCGCCAGCGCCGGGCGGCCCGGCTCTACCACCCAGCGAGCGGCATGATCGGCATCGACCGCGTGTATGCCCAGGTCGATGAAATGCTGGGCAGCCGCGCTTTTGCCGCTGCCGATGCCGCCGGTGAGGCCGAGAATCCAGGGTTTTTCCACAGGGGTATTCATTTCAAACCGACAAACTGCCAATAGAAGTCGGTTATTTGACCACCCCAGAGCAAGGCAATCCAGCCGGCAATTGCCAGATAGGGGCCGAAGGGGATCGGTGTCGATGTCTTGGCATTGCGCAGACGCAGGCAAATCACCCCGATAACCGCACCAACCAGAGACGACAACAGGATCGTCAACGGCAGAACCTGCCAACCACCCCAGGCACCAAACATCGCCAATAACTTGAAATCACCATGGCCCATGCCGTCCTTGCCGGTGATCAGCTTGAACAGCCAAAACACCGACCACAGCGCCATGTAGCCGGCAATGGCACCCCACAACGCATCAGGCAACGGTACGAACAGGTCGAGGCTGTTGACGATCAACCCCAGCCACATCAACGGCAGTACCAGCACGTCCGGCAGCAATTGATGCTCGGCGTCGATCAGGCTCATCGCCAACAGACCCCAGCTCAGCAGCAAGGTCATGCACGCTTGCCAGCCGAAACCGAAATGCCAGGCGATGAATGCCGATACCACGCCGCAGGCCAGTTCGGTCAACGGGTAACGTTTGCTGATGGGGGCCGAGCATGCCGAACAGCGCCCGCGCAGGAATAGAAAACTGAGCAGCGGAATGTTTTCCCACGGGCGAATCCGGTGACCGCAGTGCGGGCATTGGGAGTGGGGCAGCATCAGGTTGAAAGTGGGTAGCGGCGTTTCGCTGGGCAGCCCGAGGATCTCATGGGCCTGTACACGCCACTCGCGCTCGAGCATTTTCGGCAGGCGCCAGACCAGCACGTTGAGGAAGCTGCCGACCAGCAGGCCGATCACCCCGGCGATGATCACGAAAGCCAGCGGATAGTGGATCAGAATTTCGTTCAAGGGCATGTCAGATCGCTGAGCCGAGTTGGAAGATGGGCAGGTACATGGCGACTACCAATCCACCGACGATAACACCGAGCACCACCATGATGAATGGCTCCATCAGGCTGGTGAGGTTGTCGACCATATTGTCGACCTCGTCCTCGTAGAATCCGGCGACCTTGTCGAGCATGTCGTCCAGCGCACCGGACTCTTCGCCAATGGCCGTCATCTGAATGGCCATGTTCGGAAAAATACCCGACGTGCGCATGGAAAAATTCAACTGCATGCCCGTCGACACATCCTGCTTGATGCGCAGCACCGCACGTTTGAACACGGTGTTACCGGTGGCGCCGGCCACCGACTCCAAGGCTTCCACCAAAGGCACGCCGGCGGCGAAAGTGGTCGACAGCGTGCGGGCGAAACGGGCCACGGCGGATTTGTACATCAAGGTGCCCACCAGCGGCAGCTTCAGCAGCCAGCCGTCCATTCGGTCGCGAAAGCCCTGTGAGGTCCTGAACCCGTGGCGCAGCCCGAAGATTGCCGCGATCAGCACGCCGAGCATGACCCACCACCAGTCCTGCATGAATCGCGAAAGCCCGATGACCATTACGGTGAACGCCGGCAATTGGGCACCGAACCCTTCGAACACCGACTGAAACTGCGGGACCACTTTGACCAGCAGAATCCCGGTGACGATGATAGCGACGAACACCACCACCAGCGGGTAGGTCATGGCTTTCTTGATCTTGGCCTTGAGGCTTTCGCTCTTTTCCTTGTAGGTCGCCACGCGCTCCAGCAGGGTGTCCAGCGCGCCGGCCTGTTCACCGGCGTCCACCAGGTTGCAGTACAACTCATCGAAATATTGCGGTTTTTTGCGCAGGGCAGCGGCGAAGCTGTTGCCTGCCGCGACTTCCTGTTTCACCTCGTCGATCAGCTTGCGCATGGCCGGGTTGTCGAAGCCTTCGCCGATGATGTCGAACGATTGCAACAGCGGCACGCCGGCTTTCATCATGGTCGCCATTTGCCGGGTGAAGAGGGCGATGTCCTGGGCCTTGATGCGTTTGCCCATGTTGAATATCGACGTGGTTTTCTTGCGCACCTTGCCGGGGTTGATGCCTTGCTTGCGCAATTGTGCCTTGACCAGCGCCGGGTTCTGACCACTCAACTCGCCGCTGATTTTGGTGCCTTTACGGTCTGTGCCTTCCCAGGCATACACGCTGACTTTCGCTGCCTTGACCGCCATGTTCAGTCCTTGGTGACCCGGTTGATTTCTTCCAGGCTGGTAATGCCCTGCATGGCTTTGAGCAGGCCCGATGTGCGCAGGTCATTGAAGCCGTCCTTGCGCATCTGGTCATCGATTTGCAATGCGTTGCCTTCGGCCATGATCAAGCGCTGCAACTGCGGTGTGTTTTTCACCACTTCATAAATCCCCACTCGCCCTTTGTAACCGCCGTTGCAATGATCGCAACCGACCGGCTCATAGATCGTGAATGTGCCGATGCGTTCCTCGGGGAAGCCTTCCTTGAGTAGCGCCTCGCGGGGGATTTCAAGCGGAACTCGACAATGGCTGCATAACTTGCGGGCCAAACTCTGGGCGATGATCAGGTTGACGGAGGTGGCGATGTTGAAGCCCTGGATGCCCATGTTGTGCAGGCGGGTCAGGGTTTGCGCGGCCTTGATGGCGATTTCCGCCGTTTCCAGGTCGCGGATTTCGCCGACCATGATGACGTTCGGGTTCTGACGCAGGAACGAACGCAACGCCTGGGCGAAATCCATGCCCTGTTTCGGATTGACGTTGACCTGGTTGACGCCTTCCATGTTGATTTCCACCTGGTCTTCGGTGGTGGAAATGTTGATGTCCACGGTGTTGAGAGAGATACGGTTGCGTTGGGCTTGCTGATACGCCTGTTGCGCGCTTTTGTCAGTGAGCAGCTCGGCCAGGACCAATTGCTTGGCCAGACCGCTGAGGGCGATGTCATTCATTGGGATACCGGACGCAGACAATTCATGACTTATAGCCTAGTCAAGCGACGTAACCAAACCAGCGACATTGAGGTGACAAAAACTGTCAGATAGTGCGGATCCTGGGAGTAGGAAGGGTCTTTGCGGCAGGTGAATACCCCGCCAACAGGGCGTAAGGGGCTTGGCATGGGCTGTGCTGATCACACCTTTAGATCATGAGATTTCGACTCATGCACGGAGGCTGTCTATGAACACTCAAAAAGGTTTTACCCTGATCGAGCTGCTGATTGTGGTGGCGATCATCGGGATTCTCGCGACGTTCGCGATTCCGGCGTACTCGAAGTATCAGGCGCGAGCCAAGGTGACGGCGGGGCTGGCGGAGATTTCGGCGTTAAAGGTGCCGTTCGAGGACATTATCAATCAAGGAGCGGATCCTGATTTGAGCAAGGTCGGTGGTGTTTCAACCACCAACTGCACGACCACCGCCTCAGGTAAAGCGGTTGATGGCACCGGGTCTATTGGTTGCACGATCCTTAATGCCCCGGCTCCGGTGCTGAATAAAACCATTACCCTTTCCCGCACGGTGGCAGGCTGGAAATGTGACACCACCGTCGATCAGGAGTACGCGCCCAAAGGCTGCACGGGAGTCGCCCCGAAAGCTTGATTCATTTAATTGCAGCCTGATACCCCGCCTGTGCGGGGAATTTTTTACTCGCTTTTAAAGCCATTCCCAATTGCGAGGAAAAACTCCAACAATTCATGGCTTTAGGCCTGCTTTAAAACCTGCAACTTGCATGTAGAGAAAGTTCAACTCATGCATTTTGCACGATACCGTGAAATGCACGATTTTTTAACTTATTGATTTATAAGAATTATTTATCTGTCTCAGACTTGGCACAGCGTTCGCAATATCTCCAGTAATCCTGCTGACAAGACAATCAGCAGATTTTCCAGAAAAACAGGAGTTACTCGTATGAAGAAGTTCGCTATCACTGCCGCTGCTGCTACCGCGCTGACCCTGACCATGGCCAACGCTGCGTTTGCCCAGACCACTCAGGCCACCCAGGCTCCGATGACTCTGGCAGCGGGTGAAATGACCAAGGCTACCGAAGCTACTTCCGACACCTGGATCACTACCAAAGTCAAAGCCGACCTGGTCACCGAAAAAGGCATCCCAGGTACCGATATCAAAGTCGAAACCAATAAAGGTGTTGTTTCCCTGTCGTCCACCACTGCGGTAACCGACTCTCAGAAAATGACCGCCGTGGCGATTGCGAAGAAAATCAAAGGCGTCAAAGCGGTCTCCGCTGACGGCCTGAAAGCCGAGTAAGGCAAGGCTTCTCGCCTGGACCGGGAGAAGGCGCGGCAGACGGGCCGAGTCATACGTCTGCCGCTTCTGATGTGTTCATGCGAACGGCCACAAGGACGTGGCCATTACAGGCCCCGGCATTCGTGTTGGGGCCTGTTTTATTTTAAGGACGACGCTTAACAAAATGTGGGAGCGGGCTTGCTCGCGAAGAGGGAGTGTCAGTCACTTTTACATTGGCTGACACACCGCTTTCGCGAGCAAGCCCGCTCCCACATTTAGTTCTTTGCCCGGCTTAATTCCCGCGTTTACTGGTGATTTGCGTCAGGCGATTACCCTCAAACCGCAAGTATTGATACATCCCGCCGTTCGGCCCGTAGGTCCATTCCTCGACCTGAAATTCTTCCCGGCGATTGGCACTGCGTTTGTAGCCCAGCAGATCGCGGTTGACCGGCTCACCGCATTTTTGCAGGACCTCGCTGGATCGGTCGCCGACGCTGATCAATTGACTGCCACAGCGCAGGGTGTCCGCTGCCAGGGCCTGGCTCGCGGCTATCACCAGCCCCAGGCCCAGTAGCAGCCGTTTGACCATTACTCGGCGTCCAGGTGCATCGGCGTCACGACCTTGCCGTCTTTTTCTGCTTCGCCCAACTGTGCATCGATGAAGTACACGCGGTCATCGGCGAGCTGGCCCTTGTCGACCAGATAGTCCTTGATGCTGCTGGCACGGTCCTGGCCCAACTGGCGCAACAGCACTTCACTGGAGCTCCAGAACTGGATCACGCCTTCGCGCAACTTGGCTGTGCGGTCTTCCTTGCCCAGGTCTTTCCATTCGGCAGGTGGCTGAGTCTTCAGGCGCGTGCGGTAGATACCTTCCAGCAGCGGGCCTTTCTCGCTGTCCGGTACTTGCAGCATGGAGGCTTGGGCTGGAACCTTGTCGCCGCGCCGCTGGAGCGTTTTGTAGTAGTTGTATTGATATTCACGTTCCAGGCGCTGCTCGGCGATCAGTGGGCCGTCGCTACTCTTCGCCGCCGTACCTTCGATTTCCAGACGCAGGGCAGGGCGATCCTTGAGGGCCTTGGACAGTTTGTCCAACGCGCCTTCAGCGTCCTTGCTCAGCTCACTTGAGCCCGGCGCGAACGCCACGCTGCCCAAATCCTCCGAACCACCACCGGCCACCAGACCACCAATGAGTTTGAAGGGGGCGGCGGCCGCCTTGACGATCAGGTTGCGAAGGGTCTGCCAGACAATCGGCATCACACTGAATTGCGGGTTGTTCAAGTCGCCGGTCACCGGCAACTCGATGGAAATCTTGCCATCGACGTCCTTGAGCAAGGCAATCGCCAGTTTCAGCGGCAGACTCACCGCGTCCGGGCTGTCGACTTTTTCCCCCAGTTGCAGCTGCTCGACCACCACTTTGTTTTCGGCCTGGAGCTGGCCCTTGGTGATCTTGTAATGCAAGTCGAGATTAAGCCGGCCCTTACGGATGCGATAACCGGCGAACTTGCCGGAGTAGGGGGTCAGTGTGGTCAGTTCCACGCGTTTGAAGCTGGTGGCGATGTCGAGGCTGGCCATCGGGTCGAATGGATTGACCGAGCCTTTGATGGTCACGGGGGCGTAGCGGTCGACCTTGCCCTTGACGTCGACGCTGGCCGGTTTGGCCTGACGACTGTCGATGGTGCCGATCTGACCGTTGAGTTCTTGAACGGCGGTGGCAAAGTTCGGGGTCAGGCTGAAGTCGGCGAAATTGGCCGAACCGTCATTGATGACGATGCCGCCGATATGGATGGCCAGCGGTTTTTCCTTGCTCGCAGGCTTGGCCGCAGCGGGTTTGGCACCTGAATCCGCCGGTTGCGGAATCAGCAGGTCATCGATGTTGGTGGTGCGATCATCGTTGATCATGAACCGCGCATAAGGCTGCTTTAGATTGACCTTGTCGATCGACAGGCTGTCGCCATGCTGATAATTCAGGCCTTCGACCACCACCTGTTGCCACTTGAGGAAGTCACGGGTTTTCAGGGTGTCGAGGGTATGAAGCTGATCGACCTGGGCACGGCCGGTGACGCTGAGGGCGAGTGGCTCGGTGCTTTTCAGATTGACCGCCAGATCGCTGCCAAGCATGCCGCTGCGCAGTTCCAGACGAATGAACGGGTTGATGTAGGACTGGGCGACGCGCAAGTCGATGTCGCTGGTCTTCACATTAAGTTTGGCAGTGACCGGTGCCAGGTTGACCTCGCCTTCGGCCGTGAGCTTGCCCTGCTTGCCCACGCCGGTGTCGAGCTTGAGCTGGAAGGGAGAGCCATTGAGGCTGTCGAACTTCTGCAGGTCGAGATTCAGCGGGCCCAGTTCCAGGGCCACCGCAGGTTGAGCTTTGCGATCCGCCAGGTGCACCTGGTAATTGCGCAGCTGTACATCGTTGAGCAGCACTTGCCAGGGTTTGGCGGGTTCCGGTGCGGGTTTCGGTGAGTCTGCCGCCGCAGGAACGCGGGCAGGTTCGGCGTCCGCCTTGGCTTTGGCCGCCGGTTTGGAGGGTTGGCTGGCGAACAGTTTCTGCCAGTCAAGTTGACCATCGGCTTCCAGGGCTGCCCAGGTTTCCAGTTTGTTACTGCGGATCTTGCCGACGATCACTTGCTGTTTCGCCAGATCGATCGTGGTTTCACTGACGTCCAGTCGTTCGAGTTTCACCAGTGGCCGACCGTCAGGGGCCTTGATGGCGAAGGGCGCGATGGTGGCCGAGACATTGCTCAGCAGCAGTTCGGTTTCCTTGGACAGGTTGAGCTTGTAGTCGGTGCTCAGGCTGACGACGCCACTTTCCAGGTCCAGCGGCACGGCATCGCGCACATAGGGCCAAATGGCTTTCATCTTGCCGTCGGTGAGCTTCAGTTTGCCTTCGGAAGCCAGCGGGATGAGGCTGAAATTACCGGTCCAGTCGATCTGTCCACCATTAGGCCCGACGGCCACCAGGGTCATGTCGGCGCTGTCTTCGGGCAGGGTGCTGAGGTTTTTCAGTTCGAAGTCGAGTTTGTCGTAGAGAAACTCGATTGGCTCGCTGGGTCGTGCATCCTCGAAGTGCATCGCACCACCAGCCAGTTTGATCCGTTCGATTCGCAGTGGAAACGGTTTGGCGTCCGGGGCGGCTGGAGTTGGCTCGCTCGCCGGCAGTTTGAACAGCCCCAGCAGATTGAGCTTGCCGTCCTTGCTGAAAAGGATTTCGGTCTTGGGTTTGTCCAGTTCGACATCCGACAGATGCAGCGCTTTGGTCCAGAGGCTGTCGAGGCTCAGGTTGGCGTACAGGCGTTCGAAGCCGATCTGTTCCTTGCCCGGCTCACCTATCTTCAGGCCCCACAGGGTCACTTCAAGGCTGAACGGATTGAGTTCGATTCGCTGCAGCGTGGCGGGCGTCGTGGCGTAATTGGCCAATTGCTGATTGGCGATACGCAAGGCGACACCCGGCAAAATCAGAAAGCCCAGCAGGCTGTAGAGGGCCAGAGCAGTCAACAAGGCACCGACGGCGCGAATCAATCCTTTGTACATGTGTGGCTTCATCTGTCTGAATCGGAGTGCCTTGGAGTATGGCACGCGATTGCGGTTCCGAAACAATCGTCCGATTCAGGATTATTCAGATTTGTCCTACGCGGATCAGAGCTGCAGGATCAGGGTTTTCAGCGGTGGCTGCTGATCCATGGAGGGGAAATCGGCACCCGGTTTCATCACGGTCCACTCACGCACAGGCCGGCCGGCTTTTTCGGCACAACGCAAAACCTGTTCACGCCAGTCGTCCATGCTGACTTTCGCCAGGTTGTTGCAGCAGATCAGCACGCCGTTATCGGCAGTGGCCAGTAGCGCTGGTTTCAGCAGGCTCTGATAGTCGCGCAACAGGTCGACGGTACCGAACGCGCTCTTGGCCCAGGCGGGCGGATCGAGCAGTACCAGGTCGTATTGACGCTGATCCATACGCGGATAACTCGGCAGCTTCTGGCCACGGCGCTGACTGATGGGCAGGCCGGCCAGTTGGCGGATGGCCGGAAAATAATCGGACTGGATGAATTCCATGCTCGGCAATTGCGGATTGAGCAGACCGTTTTCCCGACCGACCGCCAGATTGCCTTCGGCGAAGTCCAGGTTGCACACCTCGCGGGCGCCACCGGCCGCTGCGCTGAGGCCGACGCCACAGGTGTAGGCAAACAGGTTCAGCACACTTTTGTTTTTGCTGTGGTCCTTGACCCAGCCGCGGGTGTTACGCAGGTCGAGGAAAAGCAGCGGATCTTGCCCGGCGTGACGGCCGCGAACCCGGTAGTTGAGCCCCCACTCGTGACCGACCAGATCTTCCAGCGCCGCTTCGTCGGCACGGTAGATCGTGTCTTCGCGATCGATTCGAGAATTGCCGCGAGAGCGGTCGTTGTAGACCAACAGGGTTTCAATACCCAAATGGTTGTTGATCGTTTCGTGCAGTTGCAGCAGCGCTTCGCGTTCGAGCGATTGGTGGAAACTCTGCACCATCAACTGCGGGCCATAGCGATCGATGGTCAGGCCGCCAGCACCTTCCTGGCTGCCGTGGAACAAGCGATAGCAGTCGGTGCCCTGGCTGTGCAGCTCGGTGAGCAAATCCTGGCGATGATCGAGGGCGGCGCGCAGCGCCTGATTCAAGGAAGACATGCTGGGCGCCTTGCAGGAAGTAATTTGGCGCGGGAGTTTAGCAGCTTGGCGCGGGACCTAGGTGCTGCCATCGCGACCTGATGGAAGGTTGAACACAATTCTGCATGTGGACACAGAACCCTGTGGGAGCGGGCTTGCCCGCGAAGAGGTCGGCAAATCCAACATCAATGTTGCCTGTCATAC
>NZ_JBOIBY010000626.1:0-10623 GCF_050739655.1 Pseudomonas sp.
ATACTTGCCGGCGTGGTTGCATGAGTACAACTGGCATCGCCCACATGCCAGTCTGAGTTATTTACCGCCGATTAGCCGGATAGCTTCTGTGAACAACCTGGTGGGTTTACACAGCTAGCTCCCACAGTAGACATGGGGTTGGTCACAGAATTTTCGATCAACAGAAAACAGTGTGGGAGCTAGCCTGCTAGCGATGGCGGCCTCACATTCAACATCTACTTTGAATGTGACGGCCCTATCGCTAGCAGGTTAGCTCCCACAGTAGACATGGGGTTGGTCACAGAATTTTCGATCAACCGAAAACAGTGTGGGAGCTAGCGGTTGATCAGGAGGTTGTGATCAATCCTCGCGCTTAACCACCAGGGTCAAAATGTCATAGCTGGCCACCAACTCACCCAACTGGTTGGTGACTTCCACATCCCACGCCACCACCCCTTGCGGGATGCCTTGCGGGCTCTTCTTGCCCTGGTCGATCTTGCGTTTGCAGGTCAGGCGCGCCTGGATGGTGTCGCCGATGCCCACCGGGTTGATGAAGCGCAGGGTGTCCAGGCCGTAGTTGGCAAGTACCGGGCCGACGCCGGGGGATACGAACAGACCCGCCGCGGCCGACAGCACGAAGTAGCCGTGGGCGATGCGCTTGCCGAATTGCGATTCCTTGGCGGCGATGTCGTCGAAGTGCATGTAGAAGTGGTCGCCCGACAGGCAGCCGAAGTTCACCAGGTCCGCTTCGGTGACGGTGCGACGGTGGGTCAGCAGCGACTCGCCGATCTGCAGGTCCTGGAAGAAGCGGCGGAACGGGTGCACTTCGGTCTCGATGACCTTGGCGCCACGCACGTATTCACCGGTGACGGCCGCCAGCATGGTTGGCGAGCCTTGTACCGCCGCGCGTTGCAGGTAATGTTTCACCGCTCGCAGACCGCCGAGTTCCTCACCACCGCCGGCACGACCCGGACCGCCGTGCTTGAGTTGCGGCAGCGGCGAACCGTGACCGGTGGATTCGCCGGCACAGTTACGATCCAGCACCAACAGACGACCGTGCAGGGCAGCGGCGACTGGAATGGCTTTAGCTGCAATCGAAGGATCCTTGGTCACCAGGCTGGCCACCAGGCTGCCTTTACCGCGAGCGGCCAGCGCCAGTGCTTCGTCCAGATCGTCGTAAGCCATCAGCGTGCTGACCGGACCGAACGCCTCGATGTCGTGCGCGCCACCTTCGGCGTGCGGGTCGCGAGCCTGCAACAGGGTCGGAGCGAAGAACGCGCCCTCGCTGACGTTCTCGCCACGCGGCGCAAAGCCATCACGGGCGCCGAACAGCATGTCACTGCTTTGCAACAGGGCTTCCAGACGCTCAGCCACGTCTTTCTGCTGATCGTGGGAAGCCAGTGCACCCATGCGCACGCCTTCCACCGACGGATCACCGACCACAACCTTGGCCAGGCGATCGCGCAGGCGGGTAGCGACGGCATCAATGTGCTTGGCCGGCACGATGGCGCGGCGGATGGCGGTGCATTTCTGCCCGGCCTTGGTGGTCATTTCCCGGGCGACTTCCTTGATGAACAGCTCGAACTCTTCGTCGTCCGGGGTGACGTCCGGGGCGAGGATCGCGCAGTTCAGCGAGTCGGCTTCGGCGGTGAACGGCACCGAGTTGCGAATCAGGTTCGGGTTGACCCGCAGCTTGGCGGCGGTGTCGGCGGAACCGGTGAAGGTCACCACGTCCTGGCCTTGCAGGCGGTCCAGCAGGTCGCCGGTACCGCCGATGATCAGTTGCAGACTGCCCGCTGGCAACAGGCCGGATTCGTCCATCAGGCGCACCACGGCTTCGGTCAGGTAGCTCGTGGCGCTGGCTGGCTTGACGATGCACGGCATGCCGGCAAGGAAGCTCGGCGCAAACTTTTCCAACATGCCCCAGATCGGGAAGTTGAAGGCGTTGATGTGCACCGCCACACCACCGCGTGGCACCAGGATGTGGGTACCGGCGAAGGTGCCTAGTTTGCTCAGTTGCAGTGCCGGGCCTTCGTGGACCACGTTGCCCGACGGCAGTTCGCGCGAGCCGAGGCTGGCGTAGGTGAACAGCGTGCTGTTGCCGCCTTCGATGTCGATCCAGCTGTCGGCACGGGTCGCGCCGCTGTGGTGGGAGATCGCGTAGAGCTGTTCCTTGCGCTCGGCCAGGTACATGGCCAGGGCTTTCAGGCGCTGGGCACGTTGTTGGAAGTCCAGCGCCATCAGGCCGCTGACGCCCTGGCGACGACCGTGCTCGATGGCTTCGGCGAAGTCCGGACGCTCTTCGTGGGTGCGGGCGATTTCATGGCCGTCGACAGCGCTGCGCAGGATTTGCGCGCCTTGTTGGCCGATCCAGCGACCGGCGATGAAACTTTGCAGGGTAGGGGCGTGGGACATCAGGATTGCTCCTCGTTATGAAAGGTTGTGGCTCGGCCGAGGCCGAGCCATGTTGGAATTACCAAAGCGCCAGGGTGTAACCCACGATCAGGCGGTTTTCATCGATGGCGGTATTCAAGCCATTACCAGAGCGAAAGGTCACGTTGCGCCAGCGCAGGCTGACGTTCTTGAACACGCCGCTCTGGATGACGTAGGCGATGTCGCTGTCACGCTCCCATTCGCGACCGTTGTCGACAGTGTTCGTCTTGACGTGGCGGCCATCGGTGTAACGGGTCATGAAGGTCAGCCCGGGAATGCCTTGTGCTGCGAAGTCATAGTCGTAGCGCAGTTGCCAGGAATCCTCGTCGGCGCGGGTGAAAGTGTTGAAGGTCACCAGGTTGACCACGTAGGGATCACCTCCCCTGAGGAACGGAAAGGCACTGTCGCCGGACAATTGCTGATAGGCGGCACTGACTTTGTGCGCGCCTTGGGAAAGCGTGAACATGCTGTTGAAGTTACGGTTGTCGATACGCCCGGCTTTTTCGGCGCCATCGCCCCGGCTGTCGAAATAACGCACGTCACTGCGCAGGCTAAAACCGTTACCCAGCGCTTGCGTATGCACCAATCCCGCGAATTGCTGGCGATAGATCTCTTCGAGCTTGGAGTAGTAGTAGCTCACGTTCAGTTGCGGATTGAAGGCGTAGGTGCCGCCGCCGAAGTCGAAGTGATCGCTGTTGGCGTTGAGGTAGCCGATGTCATCGTTGCTGGAGGAATCACGCAGGTTGGCCTTGGTCAGGCGCCCGGCGTTTGCGCTCAAGCCATCGATTTCCTGGCTGGTCACCATGCCGCCCGCAAAGGTCGAGCCCAGCAGGCGCGTATCGTTGTAGCTGACCACGGGAAGCAACGGTTGCAAGGTGCCGAGTTTCAACACGCTTTTGGACACCCGCAATTTGCCGGTCAAGCCCAGCTCGCTGTACTCGTCCGCCGGCTCGTGGCTGTTCGGACCAAACGGCAACAGTCCGGTGCCGCGGCGATCCGGGCTGGAGTCGAGCTTGAGCCCCAGTTCTCCCAGTGCGTCGAGACCGAAGCCGAAAGTACCGTCGGTGAATCCGGATTCGACACGTGCAGTAAACCCCTGCGCCCATTCTTCGGCCTTGGATTGCGCTGCGTTGTCCTGACGGAAATCGCGGTTGATGTAGTGGTTGCGCATCTCGATACGGGCCTTGCTGTCGCCGATGAAGTCTGCCATCGCGTCGGGCGCGATCACGGGCAGACTCAATGCAGCGGCTACCGAAAACAGCGATTTGTAAGGTGCAGTACGTGCGGGCATCATTATTTTTATTCTCTGTCGCAGGTCGTTCGTTATTTAGTGTTTGCTGGCGCCCGAGGCACCAATACCGGTCATCGAGCGGATGAACTGCGCCAGGTAACGGCCGCGTTCAAGGGCTGCACGGGGTGACTTGTCGGTGACCGAAAACAGCCAGGCACTGAAGAAGGCCAGGCTCATTGAGAACAGCGCCGGGTTGGAGTAGGGGAACAACGCCTTGTCGTGATGCATGACGTTGACCCACACCGCCGGGCTCAGCACCAGCAGGACAATCGCCGAGACCAGGCCCGCCAGGCTGCCGAGCACCGCGCCACGGGTGGTAAGGCCTTTCCAGTACATCGAGAGGAACAACACCGGGAAATTCACGGAAGCGGCGATGGCCAGCACCAGGCCGGAGAGGAATGCAATGTTCTGCGATTCGAACAGCAGGCCAAGGATGATCGCCAACACACCGATGCACAGGGTGGCGATGCGCGACACGCGAATTTCTTGTTGTTCGGTGGCCTGGCCCTTGCGCATTACGCAAGCGTACAAGTCGTGGGACACCGCCGAAGCGCCGGACAGCGCAAGACCTGCAACCACTGCCAGAATGGTGGCGAAGGCGACTGCCGAGATGAAGCCCAGGAACAGGTTGCCACCTACCGCTTGCGCCAGGTGTACGGCGATCATGTTGCCGCCGCCGATGATTGCGCCGCTGGCATCACGGAATGCCGGATCGGTGCCAACCATGACGATGGCGCCAAAGCCGACGATGATCAGCAGCAAGTAGAAGTAGCCGATGAAACCGGTGGCGTAGAACACGCTTTTACGCGCTTCCTTGGCATCGCTGACGGTGAAGAAGCGCATCAGGATATGCGGCAGGCCAGCGGTACCGAACATCATGCCCAGCCCCAGGGAAATCGCGTCGATCGGATTCGACAGCAACCCGCCTGGCGCCATGATCGCTGTGCCCTTGGCATGTACGGCCGTGGCGCCGGCGAACATCGCTTCGGTGCTGAAACCGAAATGCTTGAGCACCATGAACGCCATGAAAGTGGTGCCGAACAGCAGCAACACAGCCTTGATGATTTGTACCCAAGTGGTGGCCAGCATGCCGCCAAAGGTGACGTAGAACACCATCAGCACGCCGACCAGCATCACCGCGTAGAGGTAGTCGATGCCGAACAGCAATTCGATCAGCTTGCCGGCGCCCACCATCTGCGCCACCAGGTACATCAGCGCGACGGTCAGGGTACCGAAGGCTGAAGTGAGGCGGACCGGAGTCTGATCCAGTCGATAGGAAACCACGTCGGCAAAGGTGAACTTGCCCAGGTTGCGCAGGCGCTCGGCGATCAGGAACAGGATGATCGGCCAGCCGGCCAACACGCCCAATGCGTAGAGCAAACCGTCGTAGCCATTGAGGAACATCATCGCGGAGATGCCGAGGAACGAGGCAGCGGAGATCATGTCGCCGGCAATCGCCAGACCGTTCTGAAAGCCGGTCATGCCACCACCAGCGGTATAAAAATCACTGGTGGAGCGAGTGCGCAAGGCGGCCCAGCGGGTCACTCCGAGGGTGAATAGAACGAACAGCAGGAACATGCCGATGGCGTTCCAGTTCAAGGGACGGGACGCACCGTCAGCGGCCAGCGCAACATCAGTGACTGCCGCCAGAGGCAGCGCGAACAACGCAAGAGGGCGGCTCATCGGGCGCACTCCTGCTTGAGTTTGTCGTTCAGCGGGTCGATCACGTTATTGGCGCGATAGACATAGAAACCGGTCAAGGCGAATGCCAACAATACGATTACAACTCCAACCAGCATGCCCACGGTGGTCACGCCGCCGCTCAGGGACTGGCCAAGGGTGGCCGGGGAGAACGCCACCAGCAGGACAAAGCCGAAATAGATCACCAGCATGATCAGCGACAGCGGCCAGTAGAGTTTCTGTTTGCGGCGCACCAGCTGGATGAAGTCGGGGTGCTGGTGGATGAGTTCTATGTCTTGTGGGCTCATGGCAAGTTCTCTTGTTTTTTGTTTTTGTTGTGGGTGAAACGAATCTGACAAACGGTGCGGTCCTTGTGGGATGCCTGTCTTGTCAGAGCTGGTCGAAATCCAGCACCACTTTGTCGGTGATCGGGAAGGCCTGGCACGACAGCACATAGCCGGCGGCCACTTCGTAGTCTTCCAGGGCGTGGTTGCTGTCCATTTCCACTTCGCCTTCGATGACCTTGCATTTGCAGGTCGAGCACACGCCGGCCTTGCACGAGTAAGGCAGTTCGGCACCCTGGGCGTTGCCGGCGTCGAGGATGCTTTGGCTGTTGCGCGGCAGGTCGAAGGCCAGGGCGCGGCCGTCGCTAATCACGGTGATCTGGCTGACTGCTGAATCCACCTGGCGGGCTGCCTCACGGGCTTCGCGTTTCTGCTGGCTGCCAGCGGCGGCGAACAGTTCGAAATGAATGCGCTCAGGGTTCATGCCCTTGGCCTTGAGGCTGTCGCGCACGGTCTCGGTCATTTCCTGCGGGCCGCAAATGAATGCAGCGTCGAGGGCTTTCACGTCGAGCCAGCGGCTGAACAGCTGCTCGCATTTCTCGGCGTTGATCCGGCCGTTGTACAGGTCCACATCCTGCTGCTCGCGGCTGAACACGAAGATCAGGTTCAGGCGTTGCAGGTAGCGGTTTTTCAGGTCTTCCAGCTGTTCGCGAAACAGTGCGCCGGAGCTGGAACGGTTGCCGTACAGCAGGGTGACGCGGCTGTGGGGCTCGGTTTCCAGGGTGGTCTTGACGATCGACAGGATCGGCGTGATGCCGCTGCCGGCCGCGACGGCCAGGTAGTTGCCGTGGCGGGTCGGGTCCAGTTCGACGCTGAAATGGCCGGCAGGCGGCATGACTTCCAGGGTGTGCCCGGCCTTCAGGTGTTCGTTGGCAAATGCAGAAAAACGACCGCCCGCCACACGCTTGATCGCGACGCGCAACTCACCGTCGTTGACCCCGGTGCAGATCGAGTAGGAACGACGTACTTCTTCGCCGTCCATCTGGGTGCGCATCACCAGGTGCTGGCCCTGGGTGAAGTGAAAGCTGTCTTGCAAGTCCTGCGGGATCTCGAAGGCGATGGACACCGCGTCACGGGTCTCAGTGCGCACATCCTTGATGGTCAGGCTGTGAAATTTGCTCATTGTTGTTCTCCAGCTGGGACGGCCGATCGCCGCTCAGATGCACTTGAAATAGTCGAACGGTTCCCGGCAATCGACGCAGCGATACAGCGCCTTGCACGCGGTGGAACCGAACTCGCTGAGTACCTCGGTGTGGGCGCTGCCGCATTGCGGGCAGACGATCACCGGGCTCTCACCGAGCAGGCTGCGTTTGCTGGTGCTGCCTTCGGGCGGTGCGATGCCGTAGGCGCGCAGGCGCTCACGCCCACTGTCGCTGATCCAGTCGGTGGTCCAGGCCGGCGTCAACCGGCGCTCCAGATTCGGAGCGCGGAAACCGGCCTGTTCCAGCGCCTGGCGAATATCGCCTTCGATCACTTCGGTGGCCGGGCAGCCGGAGTAGGTCGGCGTGACCACCACGTGCAAGTGACCGGCCTGCCAGTCCAGATCGCGCACGATCCCAAGGTCCACCACGCTGACCACCGGCACTTCCGGGTCCATGACTTCGGACAGGATCGCCCACGCAGCCGCCAGGTCGGTTGGTTGTGCCGGCCGGGCGCCGAGGTCGCTGGCGATCAGATCACCAGGTTGCATCGGGGTACGCTCGTGGCAGGAACTGCATTTCGGCCAGCAGGATGCCCAGGTGTTCGGTGTGCAGGCCCTTGCGTGCGTTCAGGTAGAAGTAGCTCGCCGCAGCCGGAACGGGCAGGGTGGCGCTGGCGAAAATCGCTTCGACCTTGGCCTGCCAGGCGCTGGCAACGGTGGCGATGTCCGGGGTGATGCCGGCTGCGCACAGACGCTGTTCGCTGTCATCGGCGGCGAGCAGTTCCACGGTGAAACGCCAGACTTCCGGGATGGCCGCGAGCATGCGCTTGTGGCTTTCCTCGGTGCCGTCGCCCAAGCGCTCAACCCACTCGCTGGAACGGCGCAGGTGATAAGTGACCTCTTTCACAGCTTTGGCGGCGATCCCGGCGATGCGTTCATCGCTGGACTGGGTCAGGCCGTTGAGCACTTGCAGGTGCCAGGCGTCGTACAGGAACTGCTTGAGGATGGTGACCGCGTAGTCGCCGTTGGGTTGTTCCACCAGCAGCAGGTTGCGATAGGCACGCTCGTCGCGGCGGAACGCCAGGTCATCGGCATCGCGACCATCGTCCAGCAGTTCGGCAGCGTAATCGAGCCAGTTGCGGGCCTGGCCAACGAGGTCGAGGCCGACGTTCATCAACGCCAGTTCCTCTTCCAGTGCCGGCGCCTTGCCGCACCATTGGCACAGGCGCTGGCCCTGGATCAGGGCCGTGTCGCCCAGGCGCAGCAGGTATTCGATCAGATCGGTCTTGTTATTCATGGTCGACCTCACATGTGCCCGACTTCAGCCGGCAGCTCGTAGAAGCTGGCATGGCGATAAACCTTGTCGTCCGACGGGTCGAACAGCGGGTCTTTTTCATCCGGCGAGGAAGCGGTGATCAGGGCCGACGGCACCACCCACAGGCTCACGCCTTCGCTGCGACGGGTGTAGAGCTCGCGCGCGTTCTCGATGGCCATGGCGGTGTCGGCGGCATGCACGCTGCCGACGTGCTTGTGGTTGAGGCCGTGCTTGCTGCGTACGAAAACTTCGAAGAGGGTCCACTCGGACATGACATCTACTCCACTGTATTTGCTTCTGTAGGAGCTGCCGCAGGCTGCGATCTTTTGATCTTGATCCTCGGCGGTTTCAAAGCCACCAAAAGATCGCAGCCTTCGGCAGCTCCTACACGGGGTCGGATTGCCTTATGCGGCGTTCTTGTTTTGTTTTTTGCGGGCGTAGGCGACGGCGGCTTCGCGAACCCAGGCACCGTCTTCAATCGCCTTGCGGCGAGTGGCGACGCGTTCCTGGTTGCACGGGCCGTTGCCCTTGAGCACTTCGTAGAATTCGTCCCACTGGATCGCGCCGAAGTCGTAGTGGCCAGTTTCGGCGTTCCACTTCAGGTCAGGATCAGGGCAGGTGCAGCCCAGCAGTTCCAGTTGCGGGATGGTCTGGTCGATGAAGCGCTGGCGCAGTTCGTCGTTGCTCTGGCGCTTGATCTTCCAGGCCATGGATTGCGCGC
Source organism: Pseudomonas sp. (assembly GCF_050739655.1). Taxonomy (GTDB): domain Bacteria; phylum Pseudomonadota; class Gammaproteobacteria; order Pseudomonadales; family Pseudomonadaceae; genus Aquipseudomonas. The sequence continues at coordinate 8,905 of NZ_JBOIBY010000626.1, forward strand.
TGTTTGGCGAGTGTTCGTCACTTGGGCCAAACATCATCAGCGACGGCCACCACAGACGATTGATCGCATCCTGGACCATGTCTTTTTGCGCCTGAGTGCCATGACGCATCATGGTCAGGAGGATTTCGTAGCCCTGGCGCTGGTGGAAGCTTTCTTCCTTGCAGATACGAATCATCGCCCGGGAGTACGGACCGTAGGAGGTGCGCTGCAGCACCACCTGATTGACGATCGCCGCACCGTCCACCAGCCAGCCCACCGCGCCCATGTCGGCCCAGTTCAGCGTCGGGTAATTGAAGATGCTCGAGTACTTGGCCTTGCCGCTGTGCAGCTTGGCGATCTCTTCATCGCGGTCGGCGCCCAGGGTTTCCATGGCGCTGTACAGGTAGAGGCCGTGGCCGGCTTCGTCCTGGATCTTGGCCATCAGTTGCAGTTTGCGCTTGAGGCTTGGCGCACGGGTGACCCAGTTGCCTTCGGGCAGCATGCCGACGATTTCGGAGTGAGCGTGCTGGGAAATCTGCCGGATCAGGGTCTGGCGGTAGGCATCTGGCATCCAGTTCTTGGCTTCGATCTTGATTTCTGAATCGATTTTTTCCTGGAAGGCGCGTTCCTGTTCGGACATTTCCGAGAGGTCTTTTATGCGCTTGACGCCGGTTTCTACGAGCTGTGCGTACATTGTTGGTCTCCCGCCTTGAATCTGTTCTGGGGCATGGAGAACTTTATAAGCGATACATAAATTAATATCAAACACAAAATGACGTGTCGTATTTGTTTTTTGTATCGCTTTGGGGGTGTGGGGGTTTTGGGTGGGGGGACATATCCGTTTTTTTGGTAACGGCGGCTGGCGGTTTCGCCCTTACGGCGAGTTCCTTTTGGCAAACGACCGGTGTGCCGGCCCAGCCAAAAGGAACCAAAAGGTCTCGCCCCTTACGTACGGCCCCTCGCCTAGGCTCGGGGTTCCTTCGCTCCGGTATTCCTCCGGGGGCATTGCCCTCCGGTCGGCTGCACTCGACCTACATGCAATGGGTTCGACTGCGTCGAACGGCGCTGCGCGCCAGTCCCCGGATGAACACCTCCACTCAGCCTGCCGAGGGGGCGGGTGGATCAAAATCAAAAGCGGCAGGCGAGCTAACGCTCGGCCTGTTGAGTGGTGAGGAGCGTGGGTGTACGCAGCCCTGCCTTGGCTCTGCTCTTCTGTGGGAGCGAGCTTGCTCGCGATGGACGTCAACGATAACGCGGGCTGCCTGAGTGCCCGCGGTGTCCTGGCGTTTTTCGCGAGCCAGCTCGCTCCTACAGGGGAACGGCGTTCAGTTGTGGTCAGGTCGGCTGTCAGGCCGCCTCGCTTTGGCTTTTGATCTTCTTGCCCCCTCGAGAGGCCGAGCGCAGGTTCTGCGCAGTGGGCAACCCGGCATGGATGACGGGTTAGCCGCGTACGGCCATGGATGGCCGATCGCGGCGGGCCCACGGAGCAGGACCGGAGCGAGGGAATGCCGAGCCTGGGCGAGGCACCGAACGAAAGGGGCAAGAGCCCTTGGTTACTTGGGGCTCTTCCAAGTAACCCGCTGTAAAAGCGGAACCATAAGCCGCCGTGACCGCAGAAACGGATATGTACACCCTCAAAAATCCACGCCGCCTGCCACACAGCCCTCGCGAGCCTGCTCGCGATAGCGGCCTGGCATCTAACAAAAATCTTCAGGCTCACCCCCGTCATGTGGCGAGGGA
>NZ_JBOIBY010000627.1:0-2942 GCF_050739655.1 Pseudomonas sp.
CGGGTTTTGTGGTGTCCACAAATCGTGTGGTCGACCCATGAACCTGTGGGAGCGGGCTTGCCCGCGAAGAGGCCGGGACATTCAACATTGATGCTGACTGACCCGACGCCTTCGCGGGCAAGCCTCGCTCCCACCGGGTTCTGTGGTGTCCACATATCTTGTGGTCGACCCATGAACCTGTGGGAGCGGGCTTGAACTGGCCGCGAAGAGGCCGGAACATTCAACAATGATGCTGACTGACCCGACGCCTTCGCGGGCAAGCCTCGCTCCTATAGGGGAGGAGGGGGGTTATTTCAAGGCTGGATCACCCATGTTCATTTTCTTCCAGCCCTGCAGCAGCACCTGCGCTTTCGGCTCCTGGCCGTTGTCGAGGTAGTACTGGATCAGCGACAACCGTGCATTGCGGTTGGCGGGTTGTATTTTCAGCAGTCTTTCCAGCTCTTCACAGGCTTGATCGACCTTGCCGCTGTCGTGCAGCGCCACGGCCAGAACGTAACCGTATTGCGGGTTCTGCGGTTCCAGTTGCGCGGCTTTGTGCAGGAAGGGCATGGCTTGTGCGGCTTTGCCGGCACGCACCAGCGACAGGCCCTGAGTGTGTTGCAACAGCGCTGCATCGGGGTGTTCCTTCAGGCTTTGTGCGAGCAAAGCATGAGCTTCCTGCTGGCGGCCGTTAGCTTCCAGCCATTGCACCAGTGTCACCAATGCCGGGTAGAAGTCCGGGTCGCGCATGAGTGCCGTACGCAGCGAGTCTTCGACTTCACTGCTGCGGCCGTTGGCTTGATACAGCATGGCCAGGTTGAGGTTGGCCTCGGCGCGTTCGTCGAGATTTTGCTGTACCGCTTCGTATTCAGCGATGGCGGCATTCCAGGCGTCTTGCGCCGTACCCAAACCGTTGCGCGCGACGCTGAGCAACTCTCGGGCGGCGGCGATGCGCACGGCTTTCACCGGATCGCTGAGCAACGGCGCCAACAGTGGGGCACGCTCCGCTGGCGGCAGGAAGGCGCTGATCGCATGGATGGCGCTTTCACGGACTTGCGGCGCGGAATTGCTCAGGTCCCTGGTCGCCAGTTTCAGCGCCTGTTCACTGGGGTACATCGGCAACTCGGCCAGCAGGGTCGCCCGCTGGATCGCCGGCAGGTTGCTGCGTTGCAGTTGCTCGTAAAGGGCTTGCGCGGCACCGGGCTGGCCATTGCGGATCAGCCACAGGTTTTCGTCGTAACGTGGAACCTGTGGCGTACTTGTGCTGCTCCACAGCTTGAATTGTTCAGTGACCTTGTCCCCGGCCTTGCCTTGGTGACAAGTCAGGCAGGCATCCGGTGTACCGAGTTTTTTTGCACGCTCGGGATTGGGGATACTGAAGCTGTGGTCGTGTCGGAAGTCATTGCCCATGTAGAACTTGCCGGGCATGTGGCAATCGACGCACTGGGAACCCGGTTTGCCCATGGCATGGCGGGTGTGTTCGATCGAATCGTAGTTTTTCGCTTGCAGGCCTTTGCCATCGACACTTTCAACCGCGGTCTTGCCAGTGGTGTTGTGGCATTGCAGGCAGACGCCGTTGCCCGGTGCCTTGAGTTCGGTGCTGTGGGGGTTGTGACAATTGCTGCAGCGCACGCCCTTATCGAACATTTTGCTTTGGGCGAAGGAGCCGTGTTCGAACACTTCGTCCTTGATCTTGCCATCCAGGGCGTACAACTCGCGGGTCAGGACGCTTGGGAGATAGTCATCCATCAACCGGTTGCCGACGGTGAAGCCATCGCCCAATGGCGCACGGCGGGAGTGGCAGCGGGCACAGGTTTCGATCTCGACCGTGGCGTTCTTGTCCTTGAGGTCGACGGCGAAACCGGCATGGATCAGGTCGGTTTTTTTCGCGGTCCATTCCAGGTGGTTGGAAGCCGGGCCGTGGCAGGCCTGACAGCCGACACCGAGGCTGTTCCACTTTGAGTCGAACGAGTTTTTGGCGGTATCGAAATTGCGTTTGTAGTCGGTGGTGTGGCACTCGACGCACATGAAGTTGGCGTTCTGGCTGGGTTTGCTCCAGTGCAGTGGGTCCTTGAAGGTCACGCCCTGGCCGGGATAGAGATGAAACCAACGGTGTTTTTCGGTATCCCAGGCCACGCCGAGGGCTTGCAGACGACCCTCACCGACCTCGATTAAATACTGCTGCAAGGGGGCGATGCCAAAGGTGTAGGCCACCTTGAAGTCGGCGTTCTTGCCGTCGATTCCCGGCGTATTGACCCAGAATCCGTCATCTTTGCGCGAGAAACGGGTGGTTTCGTTTTCCGCCTTGAAGGTGACGTTGTTGAAATCACCGAGCATGGTTTCAGCGGTGGCTGGCTGCATCGCCAACTGGTGATGGGAGCCTTGCCAGTCTTTGACCTGGGTGCTGTGGCAACCCTGGCATTGTTGCTCGTCGACCATTTTTGCCGGTGCCATGGCGACGGCTTGAGGTTCAGGTTGTGGCTTGGCCGGTTGTGCTGCGGGCGCACTGACCGGTGCGTAGGTCACCGTGGCCGGTTTGCTGCTCAACAAAAACCAGCCGATGCCCGCGACCGCGAGCAGCAGGACGCCGATGGTGACGGGGAAAAAATAGCGATTGATCAGGGTCGGTTGAGAATCAGGCTTTGCTGTAGGCGCTTTGTTTTTATGGGTCGGCATTACGACTTCCGTAGTCCAGGTTCGCGTTCATGCACAGTGCAGCTTTGTCGGATGTTACACGCATGTCAAATGCCAACATCCCCCTTTGTAGGAGCGAGCTTGCTCGCGATGGACGTCAACGATGACGCGGGAAGCCTGAAACACCGCGGCGTTCTGGAATCCATCGCTAGCAGGCTAGCTGTGATCTCTCTGTAGGTTGTTCACTCGGGGCTTTTCCGGGAAATTGGAGGTGCGAACCAAACCAAGCTCCGGGAGGCCCCGAGTGAACACTCACAAAAATGCCCGAT
>NZ_JBOIBY010000628.1:0-5189 GCF_050739655.1 Pseudomonas sp.
GCGGCGTGTCAGACGCCATTGATGGTGAAAGTGCCGGCTTCATCGCTGGCAAGCCAGCTCCCACAGTAGATCGGATGTGAGTGGAGAATGTGTGCACGACGACGATCAACCTGTGGGAGCTGGCTTGCCAGCGATGGCGGCGTGTCAGACGCCATTGATGGTGAAAGTGCCGGCTTCATCGCTGGCAAGCCCGCTCCCACAGGGTTGTGCTAAATCTGGTGGTTGAGCAGGCGCCCCAAAGTCCCCAGCGCCTCATCGATCCTTGGTGAAAACGGCGTCCCGCAACCAAGGCGCACAAAGTGCTGGAAGCGCTTGGCATTGGAAAAGATATCCCCAGGTGAAATCTGGATGCCGACGTTTAACGCTTCATGAAAAAGCGCCATGGACGAATGCTGTGCAGGCAGTTCCACCCATAGCAGCGTGCCGCCTTGCGGATGGCTGACTCGGGTGCCTGCGGGAAAGTAGCGGGTGATGGCGGCGCTCATTTGCTGGCGCTGTTGGGTCAGGGTTTTCCTCAGACGCCGCAGGTAGCGTTCATAAGACGGTGTCCCCATGAACGCACTGACCGCCAATTGCGACAGTGTTTCGCAACCTCGGGTCTGGGTGTGCTTGAGCATTTCCACGCGTTCGTGCCATTTCCCGGCGCTGATCCAGCCCAGGCGCAGGCCGGGTGCCAGGGTTTTGTTCAGCGAGGCGCAATAGATCACGTTGTCGGTGTGGTCCCAGTGCTTGAGGGTGGACAACGGTTGCTCTGTGTCCACCAGATCCCCATAGGTGTCGTCTTCGATCAGCACGGTATCGTGCTCGGCGCATAACTGCACCAGTCGTGCCTTGAGGGTGTCGGGCATGATGCTGCCCAACGGATTGTGCAGGTTGGGCATGACGATCAGTGCCTTGATCCGTTCAGGCCCTTGCAGCAGATGTTCAAGGGCCGGCAGGTGAATGCCCGCGTGGGTCGATGCCGGGACCTCCAGTACCCGCAGGTTCAGGCTTTCAAGAATTTGCAGCAGACCGTAAAAGGTCGGCGATTCCACGGCCACGGTATCGCCGGGATGAGTCACCGCGCGCAGGGCCAGGTTGATCGCTTCGGTAGCGCCGTTGGTGATCACGATCTTTTCCGCGCTCAGATGGGTTTTGGCGGTCAGCATTCGGCGCGCTAGCACGTTGCGCAATATGCTGTTGCCGCTGGTCGGGCTCGTCATGTCCAACAAATGCTGATCCTGGCGCAGCGCCTTGATCATGTTGTCCTGCAGGTTCTTCAACGGATAGAGCGGCGGCGCGCAGTAGGCGCTGGCGAAATTGACCTTGACCGTCGCCCGCTGACTGGCCTTGAGCACCGATGACACTTGTTCGTGAATGCCGACGTAGACGCCAGTATCCAGCGGTGCAGGCGAGGCAATCGGCGTGGGTTTGGCCGGCGTGTCGGGCTGGCGAATGTAGTTGCCCGAGCGTGGCCGTGCTTCCAGCACACCATAGTCTTCGAGCTCCCGGCAGACCTGCACGGCGGTCGACAGGCTGACGGCATGTTTTTCCATCATCAGGCGGATCGAGGGGAAGCGTTCACCGGTTTTCAGGGTACCGCTGCGGATGGCGTGCAGATAGTGATTGGCTAACTGACGGTACAAGGGCGTGGTGTTCATGATGACCTCAGCAATCGCACCACTGAGGTCTTGGGCTGGAAAGTGAGTTGGCGCTCCCCGCAGGCGGACCCGTGGTGCTGTTGGGTGAAGGGAAGTGTGTTTCTGGTGTTGATACTGGAGGAGTAAACGCGTATTTGCCGCAATCGCAGGCAATAAAAAGCCCCGCACTGGGCGGGGCTCGGGGTGTTGCGGCGCGTGGTGCGCTGTGGGGAATTACTGCGCGGCGATGCTGTAGCCGTCGAACGCAGTCTGCTGCTGCAGGGCGGTGATGATGTTCTTGCGATTGATCGCTTGTTCAGCACCGGCATTGTCCAGGAACGTCTCGCTCTCCAGCTCCGCTTCGTCGCCTTCGCCAACGAAGGTGAAACCAAGGAACTCCAGCGCTTCACGGTCAACACTCAGGCGCGAACGCGGTGTGCGCAGCGGCAGTGTGACGCTGATGCCGTCCTTGCTGATGGTGAACACTTCTACTTCTTTCTTGGCCTTGGCGGCCTTGCTCTTGCCGCCGCTCGGGTTGCTGATGGCCTGGTGCGTCTGGTTCAGCACTTTCAGGGCCAGACCGTAGACGATTTCCTGAAAGGCCGGATCGTCCTTGAAGCTGGACAGGATGCGGCTGATCGGGAACTTGCTACTCAGGTCTTCCAGGGCAGCGATGTCAGCGGCCTCGGCGTCCTTGAGCTGCTTGAGCTCGCCCATCAGTTCGTAGGCCTTGTCATCGTCGAAGCTGTCGTGGGCCTGACGGATGGCGGCGCGCAGTTCGCGGATCTGGTCGCTTTCGCGGCTGGACTGGAACGCGTCCAGCACCATCTCGCTGATGGTTTTCGCCTGGGACACGTGTTGTGAAAGATTGATGGAGTTTTCGTATTCCGCTTTGGACGACAAGGTGACTACGGATTCAGCGGTATTGGAATCGGACATTGAAATTTCACTACTTTTTTCAGCTTGAATAGAGGCGAGAAAGCGCGGGGGCTTTTTCCGGCCGCCTAATTTATTGGACCGGGGCGGCGTTGTCACGGAGCAATGGCCAGACGGACAATTTCCATCAACACACAACCCTGTAGGAGCTGCCGAAGGCGGCGATCTTTTGATCTTGAAAAACAAAATCAAAGGATCGCAGCCTGCGGCAGCTCCTACAGAACACCGCGGGGTGTCAGGTTACGAGCGTAATCGTTGACGTTCTTCGCGAGCGAGCTCGCTCCTACAGGGGTTGTGTGTTCAGGTTCATCGACTGCACAGCGGTCTCTTCATCCTTGGGCAATGAAAAACGAAACGTCGCCCCGCGCCCGGGCACATCGATCAACTGAATCTCGCGCCCGTGCAATTGCAGGATGCGATGCACGATGCGCAGTCCCAGCCCGCCGTCACGCCTTGCGCCGCCGATATTGAACGGGCGCAAGAACAGACCTTCGCGCAGTTCGGGGGCGATGCCTGGGCCGGTGTCGCTGACGGTCACTTCGATGAACGAGCCTTGCGGGCGCAACCCGAGTTCGATTTCTCCACCTTGCGGAGTGTGGCGCAGGGCGTTGTCGAACAGGTTGGTCAGCACCCGTTCGATCAGCCCCAGATCGGCGCAAGCTACCGACACGTTGGGGGCGAAAGTAGCCTTGAGTTCCACCTGACGCGCTTCGGCCGTGAGTTCGAATTTCTGGAAAATGTCCTGGGCCAGGTCAGTCAGGGAAAAACGCTCCAGCACCGGTTGCACGAAGCCGTGCTCCAACCGCACCAGCTCCAGCAGCGATTGCGCCAGCCCGCCAACCTTGCGGCTTTGATCCAGCGCAATGCCCAGGTAACGACGGCGATCGGCGGGGGACAGTGTGGCGTCCTTGAGCGACAGGGTTTCCAGGTAGCCATGTAGTGACGCCAGCGGCGTGCGCAGATCGTGGGAGATGTTCGCGACCAGTTCACGGCGTTCCTGATCCTGGCGGGTCAACGAGCGCCACTGTTCACCGAGACGTGCCTGCATTTGTCGGAAGGTGGCGTCGAGGATGGCGATTTCATCGTGGCTGGCGGTTTTTTCCAGCGTGACGGGCGAGGGCGTAGTGACCGGTGCGCCGTCGATGTCGAACCGGCTGACGGTGTCGGTCAAACGGCGCAACGGTCGGGTGATCAGGGCAAATGCCGCAAGGCCGGCAATCAGGCACAGCAGCGCGACCAGTCCGATGGAGAGCAAGGCGGTATTGAGCGCCGCGCTGGTCGCACCGCGCTCGGCCAGTCGATCATGGTCTTCACCGAGCAGCACCACGTAGAGATAACCGGCGGGCTTGCCATCGACCTTCAAAGGCGCGGCACTGAACACCTTGCGGGCATCCACGCTGCGCGGGTCGTCGCCGAGGATCGGCAGGGGATCGTCCCTGAGCAGGCGCTGGATCGGCGCCAGGTCGACCCGTTCCCGATGTATTCGGCCTTCGGGCGCGGCACTGCCGACAATCTTGCCCTCGGTGTCGAGCAGGTACACCTCGACGCTCGGGTTGACCTGCATCAGTTTGCTGAACAGATCACGCACCGCATTGGGCATCAAGCCCTGAGTGTCCATCAGCACGGTGTCGCGGGCGATGTGTTGCGCCAGGTCCCGGGACAACCCTTGCACCACTTCCTGCTCATGCATTTGGTTGGAGCGCACCTGCAACCAGGCCGAGGTGCCGCAGCACACCAGCAGCAAGACGGCGAACACCAGCGACAGGCGCTGCGTCAGGGTCAGCCTCATGGCAGTGACTCCTCACCGGTGGCGAATTTGTAGCCGCGACCCCACACCGTGAGGATGCGCACCGGCTGCGCAGGATCGGTCTCGATCTTGGCGCGCAGACGGTTGATGTGGGTGTTGACCGTGTGCTCGTAACCTTCGTGGCTGTAACCCCACACGGCATTGAGCAGGTCCATGCGTGAAAACACTTTGCCGGGCTGGCGGGCGAAGAAATACAGCAGGTCGAATTCCCGTGGCGTGAGGTCCAGGCGCCGACCGTCGAGGGACACTTCGCGGGTGATCGGGTCGATGGCCAGACCTTCGATGAGCAGGCTGCCAGAGTCCATCTTCAGATTGCGCGCCATGGCGTCGACCCGGCGCAGCAGCGCCTTGACCCGCGCCACCAGTTCGAGCATGGAAAAGGGCTTGGCCAGGTAGTCATCGGCACCCAGTTCGAGGCCGAGAATACGGTGCACTTCACTGGAGCGCGCGCTGGTGATGATGATGGGTGTGTAGCGGGCCATGGCGCGGGCGCGGCGGCAGATTTCCAGGCCGTCGACGCCGGGCAGCATCAGGTCAAGGATCAGCGCATCCCAGTTGCCTTGCTGCAACAGGCGCATGCCTTCATTGCCATCGGCACTGTGCACCACCTCGAACTGCTCATCACGCAGATGCAGGCAGATCAGGTCGGCGATATGCAGGTCGTCCTCGACCACTAGGACGCGTTTGGTCTGTTCCATCCAGCTCATCCCTCGGCGCAATGAGCGCATGCCATTCGGCTAATGTGCAAAACCTGTGGGAGCGGGCTTGCTCGCGAAAGCGTCAGCTCAGCCAGTATCACCATCGACTGACACTACGCCTTCGCGAGC
>NZ_JBOIBY010000629.1:0-16718 GCF_050739655.1 Pseudomonas sp.
GCTCGGACAGGCGCGTCCACCATTGATCGAGCAAACCACCCACCCGCGCCGGACTGCCACGGCCCAACTCCAACCGTACGCGCTCCACCGTCGGTCGCTCGCCACGGGCCAACACCGCGTCCGCCGCAGCAAACACCTCGTTTTCCGGCACCCCTATTGCCATGGCCAACCTCCGGGTATATTAGGTCTGATAATGGATTGTTATCCGACGTTATATTATGAACATTGGAATTATCATACGTTGAACGTATTAAATATTACAGACCAGTTGCTCTTGGTCGACGAAACCCCGCTTAACCCGCAGGCCCTGGCACACAACGCCCAGGAAGCCGCGGCCGCGTTTATCGCCGCCGGCACCGCGGCCAATACCGTGCGCAGCTACCGCAGTGCCCTCGCCTACTGGTCGGCGTGGCTGCAGTTGCGTTATGGCCAGGCACTGGGCGATGCCCCGCTGCCGCCGGCCGTGGCAATTCAATTCGTCCTCGATCACCTGGCGCGGCCGCTGGCCGACGGTAGGTGGACCCATCTGCTGCCGCCGTCCATCGACGCCGCGCTGGTCGCCGCCCGGGTCAAGGCCAAGGTCGGGCCGCTGGCGTTCAACACGGTCAGCCACCGCTTGGCGGTGCTCGGTAAATGGCATCGGATCAACGAGTGGGACAGTCCGAGCGAGGCGCCGGCGCTGAAGACCCTGCTGCGCGAGGCGCGTAAGGCGCAGTCGCGTCAAGGTGTGGCGGTACGCAAGAAAACCGCGCTCGTGCTCGAACCCTTGCAAGCCCTGCTTGCTACCTGCGACGACGGCGTGCGCGGCATTCGTGACCGCGCCCTGCTCCTGATGGCCTGGAGTGGTGGTGGCCGGCGGCGCTCGGAAGTGGTGGGCCTGCAACTGGGCGATGTCCGCCGACTGGACGCTGACACCTGGTTGTACACCCTGGGCAATACTAAGACCGAAACCGGCGGCATGCGCCGTGAGAAGCCGCTACGCGGACCGGCGGCGCAAGCTCTTTCCAGTTGGTTAGCGGTCGCTCCCGCCAACTCCGGCCCCTTGTTTCGTCGTCTGTATAGGGGCGATAAGGTCGGAGCCGCAGGATTGTCTGCGGACCAAGTCGCGCGCATCGTTCAGCGCCGGGCAAAGCTGGCCGGATTGGAGGGGGATTGGGGCGCACACAGCTTGAGGTCGGGGTTTGTCACGGAAGCCGGGCGTCAGGGCGTGCCGCTGGGCGAGGTGATGGCCATGACCGAACACCGCAGCGTGACCACGGTGATGGGTTACTTCCAGGCGGGGTCGTTGTTGAGCAGCCGCGCCACGACATTGATGGCGACTGCTGACAATAATTCGGAGAGTGTTGAAACAATCACGCGCTCTGACGATTGCATCTAGCTGCTAACCCGCGACAGCTCTTGGTCAACTGTACTCAGCAGCAGTCCGCTAAGTGTCCGCGTGCGTAGCGTTGACTGGTTCAGAAACACAGTCGTCGACCGTGGCTCCCTGCGCCTCCGTCTGCACGCGCACCAGAAGAGCCTCGAGACTCTGGTGAGGGTCGAGCGCCACAAAGCTTTCCGCGATCAGAGTCAAGGGATGGACACCGAGGACCGAGGCGAGCTCGACCACTTTATCCAGTGTTGGGCATTTCATGCCGCGCTCCAATGTACTCAGGTAGGTTCGGCTACTCACGTCGGAAAAATCCTCTTGGGTGAGCTGGCGCTGTAGGCGCCGAGCCTTGAGCGCCCGACCGAAGGCTTGTCTCATGTCCATTTGTGCGACTCACAAAAGGAACGATGAAGCCTTTTTGAACACTTTAGAGCTACAATCTATAGGGTTCGTTTTGCGAGGAGTTACGGATGTTTTTTACTCAGTCCGCTGCGGAGCGCCGATCTTCGGTTCCGCTTGACCGAACTATCAAGTGCTGGGGTGTGGTCGAGCGCGACCTCGATACCCCGTGGTTCTATGTGTGCCTCCGGATGCACGAAGACGGATTTGAGTTTGGGCACACATTGCTGGTCGCGGATATAGTCCAACTGGATGCACTTTTAGCGCAGCTACCGAATGATACTTCCGTTCGTTCGCTGATGGTCGTCACCCCGCCTTCGATGAATCATTCACAGCATTGGCGCATGGAGCGTGTGGTGCGTTTGCACACCAGCCTGGTTGAGGCCGCCGCCAACATCACCTTCCGTATCGAAATCGACTGTGGCACAACGTATACCCTGCATAGCTTGAGTCTGGCGAGTGAAGCACCACTAAAACCAAGGTGCATTTATGAGGAGGTACTTTAGCGTCCGATTACCTTCAATTACCCCCGGAAGGCCAAGCGCCGGATTGGAAATTTCAACCAACTCGCATACTCATAAAGCCACGCAATATACTTTTCTTGCAGAGTGCATGGCTTGATTAAAGTTCTCATTATATAGTGCAGAGTTCACCCAAGTAATTCTGCAGATACCGCGGATTATGAATTGCGCAACTGGAAAGAGAGCGATTTTCCTCGCTCTGTAGACAACAGGCCCTAGTGAGACAGTCGGCTAGGCACGCTTTGATTAATCATTTAGCAGGTATCGAAAATGCATCTCAATTACAGGGTTCCAACCTGCTGAGCGTTTTTTTAACCACTGCAAGTAGCTAGGCAGTCTATCTGCATCGCTGTGCATCCCTCGCCAAAATCGCTCAATGTGGCTGTCATTAAGTCTCGATCCCATTCCGAGTTGCCATATATAAACGCATTTCGGTAATTTCAAAAACAGTCCTAGCAACGCAAACATCGCCATGCGGATGTTGGTGGAGTGCTCTCCTATGTCTAAACACAGGAAAGGTTCACAGCCCGCGGAAGGTGAAATTTCGGTACTGAGAGAAGACCATGACCTAATGCCAAGAAGTCGAGCAATGTACGATTTTTGATCACGTGGATAGCTCCGCTTTTTGCCAATTATCGCGAGGAGATCCCCCATAAACAGGTGCCACTCATCAATGGTCGCCGTAATCTTAGCATTGCCGATAACAAACTCTCCTCGTTGTAATGATGCTTGGTACCAGCCCTGAAAAAACAATGCCATTAGGCGCAGTTTTTTATACGGCTCACGGGCCAGGTTCTGACGATGCCATAAAGAACGCGCTCCTGACAAAGACCATGAGCGGTTTTGTTCTATAAATATTTCCTGTTGGAGAATATTGAACAAAGCAGTTGACGCCAAGGTACCGAAATCCGGAGTGGTAGTAGCTCTACTTTCCAGTAGAAGGCCGCCATGCACGGGACAGACATTAAACCACCAGTAAAACCAGGTAGTTCTCAATGACGGCAGCCGACCACTGCGATAATCGTCATATAAGCAATACTCACAAACTTGATGACGCCTTACGGGGGGCATTTTCAGCCAGTCCCCAGGCACAGGAAATGCACGCCGTAAACATTCAATCGGAAGGTCGAGGATTTTGGATAGACTTTCCTCAACTTTAGCAGTAATAGTCACGTCAACGTCCTGGACACCACACCGTTCGAGATAATCTATAGCACGTAAGAATGGCAAGTAATTTCTAGACTGCCCTCCCCTGGAAAGCCACGACGATAGAGCCTCCTGAGGTAGTGGCTTCAGCAACCCGCTGTAAAGCGCGTTACTTCTCATGATCTGCTCACTCGATATAAGGTGGAATGAAAGCGGCTTTTTCCAAACATTCCATGTCTATTGCTTCCTTTCTATCCAAAATTGCCCAAACCGCTCCACGGGTAATTCGCTTAACAATATTACCGGTAATCCCCTTAGATGAGCGCAGCAAAAACTTAACTTTGTCACTCCGCGAAAGTTCAGATCGCTTTCTTAATGGCAAAATGCTTTCGTACGCCGCCAAAAATGACCTGAACTTCTCATCCTCTCTCCAGTCCGGCAGATTGTAAATTTCAAAGCGCCGTTCCAACTGATCGTCGTCACGAATCGCATTCTCGGCATCATCAATGCCGAAGGCAATAATCGAAAGTGACAAAGGAGGACCACTCATCGCCCTTAATAGGGCAAGACTCTTACGCTGATCCCCCCTGTTTGCATTGAGTAGGTTATGCACTTCATCAATCATTATTATGCGTAGATTTCTGAGGTGAGCAAGCCGGCTAAACGTATTAGGTATCCGACCGTTGCGAATTTTACCAATGGGCACTCCTAGAGCCTCGCCGACAACATCTTCGAACGCGCTGAAAGTTGGCTCTGCGGGCATGCTGAATGAAATACAGCCGCCGTGGTCTTGATCACGCTTCCGGAGCGTATCGATATCGGATTCTATTCTTGTAAAAAGACTGGTCTTACCCATTCCGGATTGGGCAGAAACCAAAATGCACTGCGCTTGGATATTGCGAGGCATTTCATATACCGCTCTGACTACCGCGCGGATCGAACTCACTTCAGGGTAGTTTATCCAACGATCTGTATAAATACTGATTATCCGCTGCTTGTCGTCCAAAAGTGCCAAATTTCGATACGACGGAGCAATGTGCTCTAAGCTCGTATTAACTTTCATCGATGCTCACCTTGTCACCAGTTAGGATCCTACTCTTCGATGTCGTAGGGTCGCGGTTGCACGCTGTAGTCCGGTGAAGTCGAAGTAGATATTTCTACTTTTTGTGAATTTTTCTCATTCAGAGGGTGGCCAGGATCGGTCAGGCGAGTTTTTTTTTGCTCTCTCATTTTACGCATCTCCTTAGTGGTCGCGACTGCACTGTTCACAAGGGCATCATTTTTCTTGATCAATTTAAACACTTCGGAAGCAGGTACCCTGCGTTTACTATCAGCTCTTAATTTCGCCCTTGTTCGCTTGAACTCTATTAGAGACGTATTGGGTAACCTTAAGTCCGAGTAGCCTATTTCTATGTAATGTTTCTCACCCTCAGGCAGCACCCAGATCTTGCTTATTGCCTCTGGGTCGTAACGCACCGTGCACCTTGTGCGGATATTAAAACATTTCAAGGTCGGCGAATAATAAACGATGTTATGCAGTTTAATTCCCTCTCGACCGAGCACGCGGCTTTTTACTGGCATAAAGTCAATCAGCAAGCGTTTTTGATCATCGACGATCGGCGGATAGGAAAAGCCTCCGTCTTTTTTTTGAAAGAATTTTTCCCACATATGCAGCGGCGAACAGCCTAGATCCGAGTGCGTATCTTTATGATAGATTTCTATCTCCCGAGTGATCCACTCTCTGAGTTCGGAGAATGACATAGCTGCGTGGCGCTCACTTTTATATTGGCCTTTGTTTTTTGTCGAGGACATAGTTGTGCCTGGCAACAAATGAACCCTCGTCATCAAAGTGCGGTTGTACCGTTCAATATGCGCGCCATTGTGGGGAATTTTCTTGGGCCTCCAAGTCAACTTGATTCCATATTTACGGCAACTGTCTTCTAGATTTTTTGATCTGAACTCCTTGGCATTATCGACATGAATCCGCTTTGGCACACCATAGAACGGATACTCACCATCCGGCATGCCAATCAACCTCAGCCAACGGTCCTTCGGCAAGATCGCGTGGGAGATACACAATGCCACCGACATACTCGAGGGATACCATAAGGACAAATAAAAACCAAGGATTACGCGTGTATAGACATCAATTGCAACTGTCACCCATGGCCGCATCAATGACTGCCGCTGCTCGCTGTCCACAATGATGCAATCGACTTCAGCGTGATCGATTTGGATCAGTTCAAGGGGCTCTTCGGGAAGGACCTTTCCTCCACGAACCTCGAACTCCTGACTCGCGGCTTTACTTCCGCTTTTTTTTGCCAGTAGCGCTCGCGGATTCACCGCCCTTAGCCTGCTGGCTATGGTGGCCGCGCTCGGGGGCGGAATAGATTTTGAAGAACAGCGATCTAAGACTTTGTCGATAATCACCTGATAGGTAATTCCAGGACCGGTGTAGAACTCTTCGATGATTTCCTGGATAGCGTCCTCGGCGCTAGCATCAATTAGCTTTATCCCTTTTACCCTGCCCCGGCGCTGCGGAAGGAGACTTAATGGACCTATATTGGTGTCTAGTCTATTCAGCAGCCTATTCACTTGTGATTCGCTTAGGTTGAGTGCTACAGCGCACTGAGTCATCTCGTTTTTAGAAATTGGCCGCCTGCCGGCCACCGGCAACAGCACGTCATAGCGGTCTGACGCCAACTTGATGTCAGCCTCGCTAGCACTTTCGATGAGAGAGGTTCTTTCGGATTGGCCGGAGTCAGGATTTGAGAGCAATGCAGTTCTTTTTAGCTCAAAGTCTATTTCTCCCGGGGAGATCATGGTCACTTCCCCCGAGGTTAAATCCCTTACCCGTATTTTGCTCGAAGAAACAGAGTCGATGATTTCAAACTGCTTATTACCAACAAGTACAAGTACGCCTGGTTTTATGCTGATTCCTTGCATGGATTCCCCCATAACAAAAAATGCAAAACGTGGCTAAAATCTAGCTAAATATGCGAAAAAGTCTAGGCTCAAAAAAACAATCAGAAATCTCAATAAAAAACTTGATATTTTTCAATTAGATATTGACTTCGCTGATTTAACAAATCTCGACAATACGTGGATTTCGACGCCCTCAATTCACCTCAGTCCATCAACTATCCGTCAGCGCTTCAATCAATTGCGAATGCTGTGGAAACTGCTCGCTGAGCTTCTGCCGATCACCCATCTCCATATCCGCAAAGTCAAACCCTGGCGAAACCGCTTCACTGATCAATCCGTATCCCGATGAACCTTCCATCAGTCGTGATGCTTTCCAGATGCCGCCTGGTACATGCAATTGCAAATGTTGTCCTGCGATGACATTGCTGCCCATCACGACAGTTTTCAATGTGCCGTCTGGATAAATCAGTTTGTACTCAATGGCATCACCCAAATGGTAGTAATGCACGATGTCTGATTGGTTGAGATGAAAATGACCTACAGGCGAATCCTTGCTCAGCAGGTAATAAATAGACGTCATTCGATAGCGTTGACCGCTCGTAGTCATCAGCATGGTTTGATCGTCGGACTGGAAGGTTCTACGGTAATAACCGCCTTCCTGGTGGGGTTCCAGATCAAGTGCGGCAATTAGTGCTTGAGTGTCTATCGGGGTTATCTTCATGTCAGGCCGCCTAGTCTTTTGAGATTTCGGTATAAATGAACGTATTTCGTAGCATTTAGTAACATAACTCGACTAAACGACCATTTAGTAGAGCTACTTATAAGCGCTCTACGATCATGAATATCTGCTGTCCCACCTGCCCTGCTATTTCTCGCCTTTAAGTGCCACCACCAACTTGGTTTTCCTGACGATGCATCAACGGTCGTGAGCGTGCAGATGCATGCCTGCGAGACAAGGCAGCTCAAAGCGCATGGCTGTACCCGCCCCGTCATCGATCCAAACCGACATGCATCTATAGGCAGGGCTTATGCAGCGGATTGCATATCGGTCTTGGACCCTATCGAACAAACGGCAGAAGATTGCTTCACACCCAAGCAATACCAATCAAGCAAACCCGATAGGAGATACACCATGCAACAGTCTCACGCTTACAACGACACCAGCCTTGAACTGACCGCCAAAATTCTTGACGCGAAAGCTCGTAAAAATCTGTCCTTTGAAGAAGTGACTGAAGGTACCGGCCTCGGTCTGGCTTACGTCACCGCTGCCCTGCTCGGTCAACATCCACTGCCGGAAGCCGCCGCAAAAGTGATCGGTCAAAAACTGGACCTGGACGCCGACTCGGTCGCCCGCCTGCAGATCATCCCACTGCGTGGCAGCCTGTCGGGTGTACCAACGGACCCGACCATTTACCGCTTCTACGAAATGATCCAGATCTACGGCACCACCCTCAAAGCCCTGGTTCATGAACAGTTCGGTGACGGCATCATCAGCGCCATCAACTTCAAACTGGACATGAAGAAAGTGGAAGACCCAGAAGGCGGTCACCGTGCAGTGATCACCCTCGACGGTAAGTTTCTGCCACTGCGTCCTTTCTAAGGATGCACCTGGACTTGTAATCCGGCCCGCGATCTTTGCGGGCCTGCTTCAAAAAAACCTGACTCTTTATCGACCACCAAATTTGAATGGAGGAATCGTCGTGAAAAAAATACTGCTTCTCGCCTTGTCTCTGACGGCCTCGTTGTCAGCTTTCGCACAACAAGCGGTCGTTGCACCAGAGACCGTTCCTTACGCATACGGCATGCATCTGGACATCGCCAAAGTGATCCGTATCACGCCTACGGCTGATGTCTGTGGCCCAACGCCGGTGCAAATGACTTACCGCGATTCGCAGGGTGAAACGCACATTCTGGAATACACCGTGATTGGTAGCGGCTGCATTAACTGACCATCACTTAATTGCTAAACATCTATTAAAGGCATACATCATGAAAGCGCTCATCGAAGGTTTTTCGAAGTTCCAAAAAGAAGCATTTCCACAACGTACCGAACTGTTCCAGCACCTGGCCAACACGCAAACTCCAGGTACGCTGTTCATCAGTTGCTCCGACAGCCGCGTTGTTCCCGAACTGCTGACACAGCAAGAGCCTGGCGAACTGTTCGTCATCCGTAACGCTGGCAACATCGTGCCGTCCTACAGCCCGAATCCTGGTGGCGTCTCAGCCACTATCGAATACGCCGTGGCTGTGCTGGGTGTGACGGATATCGTGATCTGCGGCCATTCGGATTGCGGTGCCATGACCGCTGTCGCCAAGTGCAAATGCATGGATCACCTGCCTGCGGTTGCCGGTTGGTTGCAACATTCCGAGTCGGCAAAAGTCATCAACGAATCGCGCACTCATACCAGTGAAGCAGCGAAAGTGAGTTCGATGGTTCGCGAAAATGTCATCGCTCAACTGGCCAATATCCAGACTCATCCAAGCGTTCGACTGGCTCAGGAAAAAGGTCTGGTGAATCTTCATGGCTGGGTCTACGACATCGGAACGGGCTCGATCGACGCCCTGGATTCCGACAACAAGACTTTCAAGTCTCTGGTCAAGCATCCAACCACCTGTGCGGTCCAGGCTCGTCCTGCAAAAGCCGTGGCCTGATCAATCTCATTTGAAGAGTACTCATCATGTTTGAAGTCACTATGTACACCACCAGCACCTGCCCCTATTGCCGCAGCGCCAAGCGCCTACTGGACACCAAAGGTATTGCCTACAAAGAAATCGACGTCCGCTGCGCCGATGTAAAAAACGAAATGGTCAACCGTAGCGGTCGACGCACAGTCCCTCAGATCTTTTTTGGTGATTGGCATGTCGGTGGATTTGATGATCTGGCTCAGTTGGAACATGAAGGCGGTATCGACAAGGCGCTCAACCCACGCTTGGCGGGATGAGCGGCCGATGTCAGTGACTCACAGATCCAGCACAAGGGGGGCGTCGCCCTCCTTCGCTTGCGCAGGTACCGCACAGCAAATCAGCAGCTCGCCTTCGGCCGGCATTTCAGCGGGCACATTCAGATAGTGCACTTCACCACTGATCAGTTTGGTACGGCATGTACCACAAGATCCTCCTCGACAGCTGAACTCCGGATTCAGGCCGCTGCTCTCAGCCCGTTCCAAAAGACTCCCCCCGCCTGGTTCCCAGCGCGCCTCCTTGGATGACGTTAGAAACAACACTTTTACCGGACTCGTTGACGCTGGAACCTGCTCGACAGTCGGGGGCATTTGATCCCTTGACGCACCAAATTTGCAGATGACTGACCAAGGCTAACGGGATCAACCCCCGTGACTGGATGTACTGTGGGCCGTTACCGAACGCATACACCACAGAAACGGCAAAACCGCCTGAAGAGGCGGTATTGATTTTTGCGTTTGCCACCTTCCTGGTGGTAAGTCGTGGCGTTCCGGTCACGAAGCACGCCCGCTACACCCAGACACACGGATGACACACACGCTAGCGACGGGTTTATACGATTCAGTGTCGGATCGCTGTATTCAATCAAGGGCATCCGGCTGCATGGCCGGATGCTCGCGCAGGCCATCGACAATGAAATCGACGAAACTGCGAACCCGCATTGAGGCCTTGCGCCCCTCGCGGTACACCACATGCACCGGCATCGCCGGCAGTTCAAAAGGTTGCAACACTCGACGCAACCGGCCGCTGCTCAAATAGTCATACAACGGGTAGCTAAAACAGCGCGTGATCCCTGCGCCATGGGTAGTGGCATCAATTGCCGACTGAACCGTCGCGCAACTTATTCGAGCCCGTGCCTTTATCTGGTTCACAACACCGTCCTGATGAAAACCCCACTGGACCTGATCTCGATAAGCATGGGTCGCCACTAATCGATGATTTCGTAAATCTTCGGGTACTTTCGGCTCACCATGCTCCTCAAGATACGCAGGACTGCTGCATACCATCGAACGCACATGCCCAACTTTTCGCGCTACCAATGACGAATTTGGCAGGTCACCGACAAGCACAGCCACATCGATCCCCTCCTCATACATGTTCGCCAATCGATCATGGTATTGGGCGTATAGCTTCACTTGCGGGTACTGATCCATGTAATGCGAGAGCAACGGTGTCATGACATATCGGCTGAACAGCAATGGCAATAGAACCTTGAGATTGCCTTGCGCCTGAACGTGCAAACCCTTGGCCGAAGCCTCTGCGTCCTCAATATCCTTCAGGATGCGAGAGCAGTCTGCCATGAAGCCAGCACCGACCTCAGTCAACGTGACACCTCGCGTGCTTCGTTTTAACAACGCAACACCAAGCCGGGCCTCCAAGCGAGCGATAGCGCGAATAACAGTCGGCCCCGAGACATCCAGACGCCGAGACGCAGCAGCCAGACTTGGCCGTTCAGAAAGCGCTTCGAACATCAGCATTTCATGATAGCGATCCATCAGTGAGAACCCTTCACCACCGCTTTAAGCACCGTATCTCGCCCCAGTCGATCCACGAGAAAATCCACGAAGGTACGAACCTTCGCCGGGACTCGTGTGTTTTTCAGATAGACCACCTGAATGGGTAACGCAGGCGGCTCGAAATCTTCGAGCACCAACTCCAATTCACCCGATGCGACCTGGCTCGCCACTTGATAGGACAAGACCCTCGTGATCCCCCAGCCCAAGCTCGCGATATTGATAGCGGCTTGATTGGCGGTAACGACCAAACGGGGTTCAAATCGAAAGCTAAGCGCGTTGCCATCATTCTCAAATTGCCAGTCGCTTAACAGATGGCTGGCCGAAGACATGACGATGTTGGCGGTGCTTAATTCGCCAGGATGACGTGGTCTCCCATAGCGCTGAAAATACTCGGGAGTGCCACATATCACCTGACGGACTTCACCGACCTTGATGGCGTGCTGATTATTTTCGTGCATATGGCCGATTCGGATTGCGACATCAATCCCTTCGTCAGCCATGTTTACCACACGGTCAACGAGCAAGGCATTGAGATGTACTGAGGGAAACTGGTCAACGTAATCAGCCAAAAGTGGCGCGACGTACAACTCACCAAACAGCACTGACGCGGTCACGGTCAGATGTCCGCACGGAATTGAATAGCTGCCGGCGGCAGCCTCCTCCGCTTCATCAACCTCACTCAATATCCGTCGACAATCTTCCAGATAGCGTTGACCTGCTTCCGTCAGATGCAAACTACGGGTGGTTCGAGACAAAAGCTGTGTGCCGATTCGCTGCTCCATTGCGGCGATGGCGCGAGTGACACTCGGGGGCGAGATGTTTAGCAGACGGGCAGCGGCAGCAAAACCTTCCTCCTCAGCTACCGCCATAAAAATCTGCATTTCTTGAAAGCGATCCATAAGCGACCCTGTCTTGATGAGAGGACTGCGAAGCATCTGAACGCTAGCGCGTACAGCACTAATTGCCAGTACAGTGGAATTACGAGCAATTACAATCCAGCATTTCATCCAGTGTAATGATCGATGCCCACGGTCGTTCCCAGCATCAAGTCCATAAAAGCGACTGACGCAGCACTGTGATAGTTGTTTTTGCGCCGAAGTAGCGCCGCTCCGCGACGAGGTCCCTTATCCAATAAAGCGATCTTACGCAGGGCACGATCCTGGGTAGCGATCGGTTCAGGGAGAATGGTGGCAACTGCTGTGTGGCGAATAACCTCCAGCAAGGTATTCACAGAGTTGACTTCGATCGCCACTTTGGGAGTGATCTGCGCTTGAGCGAAAAACTCGTCAATGCATGCACGCGTGACGAAGTCCGGAGTCAGTAGCGCAAATTCGAGCTGAGCGAGCTGTTGCGATGTCAATGCCGTCTTGCACTCATACAGCGGATGGTCGCGCCCTACCATCAATCCCAGTGTTTCGATAAACGCCGGAATGGATTCGATGTCTGGATTGCGGACCTGATCAAACGCAATCGCGATATCCAGTGAGTCATCCGCCAAGCCAGTTTCGATGTCGGCCATCGACAACTCGAAGATCTCCAGATGAATGTTTGGGTAGTGGCCCATGTAATCGCGAACCAAGGGGCCCACGAGGTACGCCATGAACGTCGGTGTCATGGCCAGGCGCAAGGTGCCGCGAGACAGATCCTTAACATCGTGAAGTGCTCGCTTGCCGGCAGCCAATTCCACAAGCACGCGACGTGCACACGCGATATAGGCCTCTCCTGCATCGGTCGCCCTCACCGTTCGAGAGGTACGATCGAACAGCACTACGCCAAGCGCTTCTTCCAGCTGTCGGATCTGTTGAGACAGAGTCGGCTGGGAAACATGCATAGCCTGCGCCGCACGAGTGAAACCGCCGTTATCCGCCACTGCCAGCAAATAACGTAAGTGTCGTAGCAGCATGTGAACGCCCTCCTATAGGAACCACTTATACATTGCATTGTATATCTGTCTTTGTCCTTATAAATCCCCGGCCTGGTTCGCAGTGGTGCAAGACTTCGCTGGCACTACCCAATCGATTTTTCCTGCCCACTTCTGAATGGATTGTTTCACCCAGCACAATTGAGTCGTAACAACCCTGCTTATTCTCTAATCCCTTCTGGATGGCGAGACTGATCAACAGAAGCAACTGACACATTTCGGGTCATTGCAATGTTGTTCAACCGGGAGTCCACACATGATTGATGTCACTCATTCCTGCGAAGGGAACCTTTGGTTGGACAATCCAGCCATGGCTCACAGCGAATACGAGAGCAGTTATCTGCTGCCGCAAATGATGGGCGCGCTGACCCGCGAATCCGGCGCAGTTCCTGTCGCGCACCTTTCGACAGCGCCTGAAACAAAGATCTCTGTCATGAGCCTGTTCGCATCGTTTTTCTCCCATTGACTCCGTTCGATAGCACACGCGCTGTGCAAACTTCCCAGAGAAATGAAATGACCTACGATTTTGATTTATTCGTTATTGGTGCAGGTTCCGGTGGCGTGCGAGCAGCGCGTTTTGCCGCGGGTTTTGGTGCGAAAGTCGCAGTAGCCGAAAGCCGCTACCTTGGAGGCACGTGCGTCAATGTCGGTTGTGTGCCTAAAAAGCTTTTGGTGTACGGCTCTCATTTTGGTGACGACTTCGAACAGGCCGAGGGCTTTGGCTGGAGTGCCGGGAAGGCACAATTCGACTGGGAGAAATTGATCTCCAACAAGAATCGCGAGATCGAGCGTCTGAACGGCATCTATCGCAAGTTGCTGGTTAACAGTGGCGTGACCTTACTCGAAGGCCATGCACGGTTGACCGATGCCCATCATGTCGAAATCAACGGAAAGCGCGTCAGCGCAGAACGCATTTTGATTGCAACAGGCGGCTGGCCACAAATACCCGATATCCCGGGACGTGAGCACGCCATTACCTCGAACGAGGCGTTCTTTCTCAAGCAGTTGCCGAGACGAGTACTGGTTGTCGGCGGTGGTTATATCGCGGTTGAGTTCGCCGGAATTTTCAATGGTCTCGGCGCTGACACACGGCTTCTGTATCGCGGCGATCTGTTTCTTCGCGGATTTGATCAATCCGTTCGAACGCACCTGGTGCAGGAGCTGACCAAACGAGGTCTGCAACTGGATTTCAACACCGATATCGTGCAGATCGATAAGCAGCCTGATGGCAGCTTATTGGCGACACTCAACGACGGTTGCAAGCTGGAAGCTGACAGCATTTTCTACGCTACTGGCCGGCGCCCGATGCTCGATAATTTGGGATTGGAAAATACTCAAGTCGAACTCAACGACAAGGGCTTCATCGACGTCAACGATAACTTCGAAACTCGCGAGCCTTCGATCCTAGCATTAGGTGATGTGATTGGCCGGGTCCAGCTGACACCGGTGGCGACAGCGGAAGGTATGGCAGTCGCCCGTCGGCTGTTCAAACCGGAGCAATATCGCCCCGTGGATTATCGGCATATTCCCACCGCGGTATTCAGCCAGCCGAGTATCGGGACCGTCGGGTTGACTGAAGAACAGGCGCTGGAGAACGGCCACAAAGTGGTGGTTTTCGAAAGCCGGTTCAAACCCATGAAGCTCACGCTCACGGACTCAAACGAGCAAACCTTGATGAAACTGGTGGTAGATGCGCGCACTGATCGGGTATTAGGCGCACATATGGTCGGCCCGGATGCCGGAGACATCATTCAGGGGTTGGCAATCGCACTGAAGGCAGGTGCCACCAAGCGCCTGTTTGATGAAACCATTGGTGTGCACCCGACCTCGGCAGAGGAGTTCGTAACGCTGCGTACACCTGTTGCGGGCAGTTGACGGTGGACGGCGTCAATCGGCACGGAAGTGTTGGCACAGCGTTTTCTGAAAATGCTCCAACAGAAAATCGACGAACACTCGTGTTTTGGCAGGCAAAGATTTTTTGGAAGAGTAGTAAACCGAGACCACGCCCAGATCTACATACCAATCCGGCAATAATCGAATCAGCTCACCGCGCTGCAACCTGGGCCATGCGCGATCCAAAGGTAGCAGCGCGACACCTAGCCCCATAACAGCACAACTACACATTGCTTCTGGGTCATTCATGATCGCCACTGGGTTCAGGTCGAGGTCGAACCGCCCTTCCCCGAAATCACGAAGCGTCCAGTTCAGCAGTCGCCCTGAGTTGGTCGAACGCATTACGATCCCGTCCTCCCCCTGTAAGTCGCTGGGTGTAGTGGGTAACGGCTTACCTTCCAACCATGAGGGCGCTGCGACAGCCACGAGATGCAGCTTGGCCAGTTCTCGCGCGACAACGCCAGGCGACAATTCCATACCACCACCGATAGCGACATCAAAACCTTCGCCTATCAAATCCACGCGACGGATTTCCAGGTGCCAATCCGGCACCACTGCGGGGTAACGCTCCTTGAAGGTCTTGAGCAATGGCAAAACATAGTCGTAAGCCAAAGACGGTGACAAATTGACTCGCAATCGCCCTGCCGGGACTTCTCGGGCATCACCTAATTGAGTGATGGCGTCTCGGATTGTCTCAAGCCCCCCGGAGACCTGTTGATAGAACAACTCTCCCGCCTCAGTAAGGGTGAGGCTTCGGGTGCTGCGTTGGAACAAACGAGTACCCAAATTGGCTTCAAGCCGCGCCACGTTTTTGCTCACCGCAGCAGAGGAAATTCCCATCCGCCGTGCGGCTTCGGAAAAGCTGCTGGATTGCGCTGCACAGACGAAGGACTCGAGATTACCCAGGGTTTCCATGATCATCTCTAACTTTTGGTTAAAGCTGATTCTACCTATTGAGGACTAATTTATCCTTGGTGATTTGGTCATGATGGCTTCCCACCTGGTTATCTAGATTGGAAAGCAAAGCACCATGGCAAAAATTCTCGTTACTGGCGCGACAGGCAGATTGGGCAATGCTGTCCTGCGTTCCCTGGTAAAAATAATCCCGGCATCAGATGTTGTGGCAATGGCACGTGATACTGAAAAGGCCAAGCCTCTGGCTGCATTAGGTATAGAGGTGCGCTACGGGGATTACACCGATTACGATTCGCTGGTGGCAGCCTTCGAGGGAGTGGAAAAAGTCTACCTGGTGTCAGCCGTAGCGTTCAGTGATCGTATTGCCCAGCATAAAAACGCGATCATTGCAGCCGGGCGGGCGGGTGTCCG
The DNA here is from genome assembly GCF_050739655.1 of Pseudomonas sp. Classification (GTDB taxonomy): domain Bacteria; phylum Pseudomonadota; class Gammaproteobacteria; order Pseudomonadales; family Pseudomonadaceae; genus Aquipseudomonas. Next base: position 15,979 of record NZ_JBOIBY010000629.1, read on the forward strand.
TCATGTGACTTACACCAGTATTCAACGGACCAACGATGTGCTGGCACCTATTGAAGGCGTGACGGATAGCGATATAGCTACCGAGCAATTGCTGGTGAAGTCGGGTCTTACGTACACGATTATTCAACATCCGTTATATGCCGACGACTTGCCCTTCCTCATGGGTGCCAACGCGGCAAAAGAAGGCTTCAGCGCCCCAGTTGGCCAAGGTCGAGCTGGCTTCGCCACATATGCTGAGCTGGCAGAAGCCGGTGCTGCACTATTAACCCAATCAGGCTATGAAAATCGCACTTGCCTGCTGAATGCGGGACAGACATGGTCATTTCAGGATATCGCTGACGGCTTGGCCTTACTGACAGGCAAGCCGATTGATTACCAACCGATTGCCGTACAAGCCTTCATCGCCGCTCGGAAGGCTGACGGTTGGCCAACCGCTGTCGCGACATTCCTCGGCGGCTGGGGTAAAGCCATCGAAAAAGGCGCTTTCGACCAGAGCAGTCGGACGCTGGAAAGGCTGCTGGGACGTAAGCCAAAAGGCCTGCACGAAATGCTTCGGAAGACTTTCGACCTCTAAATTGCGAGGGCACTCAGACAGCCCACGTCTGAGTTGACGACCATCGCGGGCCCCACAGGTTCTTACGTCGATCACAAGATCCATGGACAACACAAAACCCTGTGGGAGCGAGGCTTGCCCGCGAAAGCGTCAGGTCAGTCAGCATCATTGTTGAATGTGCCGGCCC
>NZ_JBOIBY010000630.1:0-11024 GCF_050739655.1 Pseudomonas sp.
AACTGTAGGAGCAGCCGGTCGACGCTCGATTGCTCGCGAAAAACGTTAACGATGACGCGAGCATCCTGAATGGTTGCTGCGCCTACAAGTTTTTCGCGAGCAAGCTCGCTCCTACATTGGTCTTCATTCGCATAAGTGAACAGCATTACATCCTTAGGTCGGCGTTGTTTAAAAACGAACAGCAGCTGCGCAAAAACTAACATTCTTTAAACGAAAGCTAACAACTAGGATGACTGACAACAAGAACAACAAGACGAGGCCAGGGATGCAGTCTTCCCTTGATGAATACGATTACATCGTGGTCGGGGCAGGACCGGCCGGTTGTTTGCTGGCCAATCGACTGTCAGCCAACCCGCAACACCGGGTACTGCTGCTCGAAGCCGGTGGTCGCGATAACTACGCGTGGATTCACATCCCCGTGGGTTACCTGTTCTGCATCGGCAACCCACGCACCGATTGGTGCTTCAAGACCCAAGCGCAATCCGGCCTGCAAGGTCGCACACTGAGCTACCCACGCGGCAAGGTGCTCGGTGGCTGTTCCTCGATCAACGGCATGATCTACATGCGCGGCCAGGCGGGCGACTACGATGGCTGGGCGGCCGATGGCAATCCCGGTTGGCGCTGGCAGGACGTGCTGCCGCTGTTCAAGAAAAGCGAAAACCACTTTGCCGGTGAATCTCAATTTCACGGGGCCAGCGGTGACTGGCGGGTGGAGCGCCAGCGCCTGTCGTGGCCGATACTCGATGCCTTCCAGAGCGCCGCCGAGCAAAGCGGCATCGCCAGCATCGATGACTTCAACCAGGGCGACAACGAGGGTTGCGGCTACTTCCAGGTCAACCAGAAGTCCGGCATTCGTTGGAACGCGGCCAAGGCGTTTCTCAAGCCGATCCGCAATCGCGCCAACCTGACGGTGTTGACCGGTGTCGAAGTCGATCGCGTCCTGCTGGAAAACGGCCGAGCCTCGGCAGTCAGTGCCCGCTGGCAAGGTCAACCCAAGACCTTCAAGGCACGCAAGGAAATCATTCTGAGCGCCGGCTCCATTGGCTCGCCGAGCATCCTGCAACGCTCGGGAATCGGCCCTCGCCCGCTGCTGCAACGGCTGGGCATCGGCCTCGTCCATGAACTGGCCGGCGTGGGCGGCAATCTGCAGGATCACCTGCAACTGCGCCTGATCTACAAACTGGAAAATGCCCGCACGTTGAACCAGATCGCTGGCAGCCTGTGGGGCAAGATGGGGATGGGCCTGCGTTACCTGTACGACCGCAGCGGGCCGCTGTCGATGGCGCCGAGTCAACTCGGTGCGTTCGCCCGTTCCGGGCCGGAACAGACCTCGGCGAATCTTGAATACCACGTGCAGCCACTGTCGCTGGAGCGCTTCGGCGAACCGTTGCACAACTTCCCGGCGTTTACCGCGTCGGTCTGCGACTTGCGCCCGCAAAGCCGTGGTCGGGTAGAAATCCGCTCGGCCAACCCGCTGGAAGCGCCGCTGATTCAACCCAACTACCTGAGTCACCCCGAGGATTTGCGGGTCGCTGCCGACGCCATTCGCCTGACCCGTCGTATCGTCGCCGCCCCGGCCCTGAAAGCCTTCAAGCCCGTCGAATACCTGCCCGGCGAAAGCCTGCAAAGCGAAGAGCAACTGCATGAAGCCGCCGCGCGGATCGGCACCACGATTTTCCATCCGGTCGGTACTTGCCGCATGGGCAACGATGCCGACGCAGTGGTCGACGCCCAACTGCGCGTACACGGCATCCCCGGTCTGCGCGTCGCCGATGCCTCGATCATGCCGCGCATCACCTCGGGCAACACCTGTTCACCTACGCTGATGATCGCCGAGAAGGCGGCACAGCTGATTCTCAACGCCGACACAAGGAACATTACCCAGGATAAGGAACTGGCCACACACCCGTGACCGTACGCGGCCCCAGTTGATCGTTCCCACGCTCTGCGTGGGAATGCAGCCCGGGACGCTCTGCGTCCCAATCCAGAGCCGAACGCGGAGCGTCCGCTGAGGCATTCCCACGCGGAGCGTGGGAACGATCTGTATCGAGCATCACCCCAGCAAGGAACACGCAACATCAGTGAAACAACAAAAACAATCACTGTGAGGGATACCGGTATGTCAGAACATGTTCAGCCCCTGGAAGCCACGCGCAGCGTGGGCACCAGCCAGGAAACCCAGAAAGTCATCTTCGCCTCGTCGCTCGGGACGGTCTTCGAGTGGTATGACTTTTTCCTCTACGGCGCCCTCGCGGCGGTGATCAGCAAGCAGTTCTTCGCCGGGGTCAACGACACCACGGCGTTCATCTTTGCCCTGATGGCCTTCGCCGCCGGCTTCATCGTGCGGCCGTTCGGTGCCCTGGTGTTCGGTCGACTGGGGGACATGATCGGGCGTAAATACACCTTCCTCGCGACCATCGTCCTGATGGGCCTGGCGACCTTCTGTGTCGGTTTGCTGCCCAACTACGCCAGCATCGGCATCGCCGCACCGATCATCCTCGTGGTGTTGCGCATGCTTCAGGGCCTGGCGCTGGGTGGTGAGTACGGCGGCGCGGCGACCTATGTCGCCGAACACGCGCCGATGGGCAAACGCGGCTTCCACACCAGCTGGATTCAGTCCACGGCCACCCTTGGCCTCTTGCTGTCGCTGCTGGTGGTGCTGGGTTGCCGTTACTTCACCGGCGATCAGTTCGAAGTCTGGGGCTGGCGCATTCCGTTCCTGTTTTCGATCATCCTGCTGGGCATCTCCACCTGGATTCGCATGAGCCTGCACGAATCGCCTGCCTTCATGAAAATGAAAGAGGAAGGCAAGCTCTGCAAGTCGCCGATTCGTGATTCCTTCGGCAAATGGGAAAACCTCAAGGTTGTATTGATTGCCCTGTTCAGCATCAACGCCGGGCAAGCCGTGACGTTCTACGCGGCGCAGTTCTACGTTTTGTTCTTCCTTACCCAGTTCCTGAAAATGGACCCGGCCGTAGCCAACGGCCTGCTGATCGTCAGCGTAACCATTGGCGCGCCGTTCTTCATTTTCTTCGGCTGGCTGTCGGACAAGGTCGGGCGTAAACCGGTGCTGATGCTCGGCCTGTTGCTGGCCACCGTGCTGTACTTCCCGATCTTCAAGACCCTGGCCCACTACGCCAACCCGGCCATCGACCTGGCCAGTCGCCAGGCCCCGATCACCGTACTGGCCGACCCGGCCACCTGCACCTTCCAGTTCGACCCGGTGGGCAAGGCGAAATTTGATAGCCCTTGCGACAAGGTCAAGACCTTCCTGATCAAGCAAGGCCTGCCGTACCAGAGCGAGGCGGCCCCTGCCGGCAGCGGCGTGCAGGTGAGCGTCGGCGACGTGAAGATCGACGGTTTCGACGAAGCCGCCTTGCGTGGCGCGGTGACCCTCGCCGGCTACCCACAACAGGCAGACATGCAGCAGATCAACAAACCGATGATCGTGGCCTTGATCGTGGCGCTGATCATCATCTCTGCCATGTGCTACGGCCCGCTGGCGGCGCTGATGGTCGAACTGTTCCCGACCCGAATCCGCTACACCTCAATGTCCCTGCCCTACCACATCGGCAACGGCTGGTTTGGCGGGTTCCTGCCGACCGTGTCGTTTGCGCTGGTGGTCTACACCGGGGATATCTTCTATGGGCTGTGGTACCCGGTGCTGATTACCGCGGTGAGCCTGGTGGTGGGGATGATTTGCCTGCGTGAGACACGCAATGTGGATCTCGATAAAAACTGAAGCAACGTAAACACATTCGTACTGTAGGAGTTGCCGCAGGCTGCGATCTTTTGATCTCGCTTTTAAAATCAAAAGATCGCAGCCTCGTTGCACTCGGCAGCTCCTACAGGGGATTGGGGTGAACAGCACTGCCAGATTTGGTTAATCTCATACGAAGACTCAACGGCACTCACCCGACCGAGGCACCGGCATGATCATTTCCTCTGCATCCGATTACCGCGAGGCAGCACGTCGAAAACTCCCACGCTTTCTGTTCGATTACATTGATGGCGGTGCTTATGCAGAGCATACGCTGCGGGCCAACAGCGCTGACCTGACAGGCATCAGCCTGCGCCAGCGCATCCTGAAAAACGTCGAAACCCTGAGCCTTGAAACCACCCTCTTCAATCAACCACTTTCAATGCCCATCATCCTCGCGCCTGTGGGGCTGACGGGCATGTTCGCCCGTCGTGGTGAAGTGCAGGCGGTGAAGGCTGCGCAAAACAAAGGCATACCCTTGTGCCTGTCCACGGTCTCGGTGTGTTCGATAGAAGAAGTCGTGGCACAAAGTCAGCAACCCATCTGGTTCCAGCTGTATGTGTTGAAGGACCGGGGGTTCATGAAAAACGCGCTGGAGCGGGCCAAGGCCGCCGGTGTGAAGAACCTGGTGTTCACGGTCGATATGCCCACGCCGGGCGCACGTTACCGCGATGCACACTCGGGCATGTCCGGGCCTTTTGCGTCATCGCGGCGCATGCTCCAGGCCATGACCCGACCCGATTGGGCCTTCAATGTGGGCGTCATGGGCCGCCCCCACGACCTGGGCAATATCTCCAAATACCTCGGCAAGGCCGTGACGCTGGAAGACTACATGGGCTGGCTGGCCAACAACTTCGATCCGTCGATCAGCTGGAGCGATCTGGAATGGATTCGCGATTTCTGGAAAGGCCCGATGATCATCAAAGGCATCCTCGACCCTCAGGATGCCAAGGACGCCGTGAATTTTGGCGCCGATGGCATTGTCGTGTCGAACCACGGCGGCAGGCAGCTGGACGGCGTGCTCTCCACCACCAAGGCATTACCACCCATCAAACAGGCCATCGGTGATGATTTGACGGTGCTGGTCGATTCGGGCATCCGTTCGGGGCTTGATGTTGTGCGCATGTTGGCGTTGGGCGCCAAAGGTGTGTTGCTGGGGCGTTCGATGGCCTATGCATTGGCTGCTGATGGTCAACGCGGGGTGGAAAACATGCTGGATATTTTCGCCAGGGAAATGCGCGTGGCGATGACATTGACCGGTGTGACTTCAATCGCTCAGATCGATGAACACACGCTGGTGCAGGCGATAAATCACGGGGGCTGACGGCGATGGTTTCTGCCATGGACAGAAACCATCGTCATCGGCCTGTTGTATCGATCAGACCTCATCGAGAAGTTCGAACTTCACCTGATCCGGATAGAACGCTACATATTCCTTGATCTGCTCTACAGACACCTTCGGGTGCTCGTAACTCCACACTGCGTTGGCGCCTTCATGCCCCGGAACCTGCAAACTGAAATAGCTGGCATCCCCCTTGTACGGGCAATAGCTGGTGTGATCGGTGCGCGCATAATATTTTTCGTCGATGTCCTCCCGAGGCACGTAGTACACCGGTGGGTAGTTGGCTTCCAGCAAGACCAGTGCACGAGCGGAGGCCGCGACCTGGATTCCGTGGAACTTCACCAACAGGCAGCCAGGCTGCTCGGCAATGGTGATGACAGGACTAGGACCGGTACTTTTCATGGAAAACGTTCCTCATGACGGTGAAGGGCCTGTTATCGATAAGCTTGCCTGAAATGGCCGGGATATCGCTCTCGATCCATCAGGTATAACGCAACTTCAACGCCTTTGTTGGCTTCACAGCCGAACGGATTGCCGAGGAGTTGAAATCAAAAGCTGTACATCCATACAGATAAAGATTGCTCCCAGGCGCATCACCGGCCATTCTGTACACCTCTTTGAACACTGATCGACGATGGTGGCTATGCGGCTGTACCTCTGTGAAAAACCTTCCCAGGCCAAAGACATTGCGGCCGTACTCGGTGCCAGGCGCCGAGGTGACGGCTGCTGGCTGGGAACGGATGTCACGGTGACCTGGTGCATCGGCCATCTACTGGAAACCGCACCGCCAGATGCCTATGACGCGCGCTACAAGCGCTGGGTGCTGGCAGACCTGCCGATCATTCCCGACAAATGGAAGATGACCGTCAAGCCGCGTACGGCCAGTCAGTACAAGGCGGTCAAACGCCTGCTGGGCGAAGCCTCGGAGCTGATCATTGCCACGGACGCCGATCGTGAGGGCGAGATGATCGCCCGGGAACTTGTGGAGCATTGCCGATATCGCGGACCGATCCGCCGGCTGTGGCTGTCAGCGCTCGACGAAGCTTCCATCCGCAAGGCCCTTGCCGCACTCAAGCCGGGTGCCGAAACCTTCAGTCTTTACCATTCGGCGCTGGGACGTTCCCGGGCCGATTGGTTGATCGGCATGAACATGAGTCGGCTCTTCACGCTGCTGGGGCGTCAGTCTGGCTACCAAGGCGTGTTGCCGGTCGGCCGGGTACAAACCCCGACCCTGCGCCTGGTGGTGGATCGTGATCGCAGCATTGCCGACTTCGTGCCGGTCGCCTACTGGGCCATCGATGTGCAACTGTTGCATGACAGCACCGCCTTCACCGCGCAATGGCGCGCAGCCTCCGACGTTTGCGACGATCAGGATCGCTGTCTGAACCAGGCAATCGCCCAGCAGGCAGCCACGGCAATGATGGGCGCTGCGAATGCCAAGGTAATCAAGCTGCGCACCGAGCGCATGCGCGAAGTGGCGCCGCTGCCGTTCGATTTGGGCACCTTGCAGGAAGTCTGCTCGAAGAAGCTCGGGCTTGGCGCCCAGGAAACCCTCGATATTGCCCAGGCGCTCTACGAAACCTACAAGGTCATCACCTATCCGCGCAGCGACTGCGGCTATCTGCCCGTCAGCCAGCACAGTGAAGCGCCGGGCATTCTCGCCGCGCTGCGACAGGCCGATCCGACACTGGAGGCCTTGCGCGACCACCTGGAGCCCCACAGGCGCTCACGGGCCTGGAACGACGCCAAAGTCAGCGCGCACCACGGCATCATCCCCACCGCTGCCGCGAAAAACCTTGAACGCCTGACCGGCAAACACCGGGCGGTCTATACCTTGATTCGCGCACGGTACCTCGCGCAGTTCCTGCCCAACCACGAATACGACCGCACCCAGGCTGACTTCGACTGTGCCGGTCAAGCCTTGCGCGCGGTGGGCAAACAGATCGTCGAGCCTGGCTGGAAGCGCGCCTTGCCCGAAGCCCTTGCACCCGCCAAGGGCCGCGAAGCGCCGGCGCCGCAAACCTTGCCGAACCTGCGCGAAGGGATTGATTGCGCGGTGGCCAACGTCCAGCTCAAGGACCTCTGGACCCAACCGCCCAAACCGTTCACCGAGGGTGACCTGATCAAGGCGATGAAGAACGTCGCCAAACTGGTTGAAGATCCGCTACTCAAGCAAAAGCTCAGGGACACCACCGGCATTGGCACCGAAGCGACCCGCGCGTCGATCATCCAGGGCCTGCTCGACCGTGGTTATCTGGTTAAGAACGGCAAGGCCCTCTGCGCCACACCCGCCGCGTTCAGCCTGATCGATGCCGTGCCCCGCGCCATTGCCGACCCGGGTACCACGGCCATTTGGGAGCAAGCCCTCGACATGGTGCAAAGCGGGGAAATGAGCCTTGAAGAGTTCGTCACCAAACAGGCTGCTTGGATGAGCAAACAAGTCAGCCGCTGTGCCGGCTTGAGCCTGACCATCTCGGGGCCAGCGAGCCCTGCCGGACGTGGTGCCACGCCCTGGAAAAACAAGCGCAAACCCACCAAGCGCAAAGCATCGACCAGCGCCAAACGCACGACAAAAACGGCGGGCAAGGCCTGATTGACCATACTGATGGTGCCCCACCGCAGGAGTCAGCCAGCATGCCCCTGATAGAACTGCACGCCGCACAACGCGACGAGCTGGAAACGATTGAAAACCTGATGCAGTTCTACACCTACGATTTCAGCGAGTGGGTACCGCTGAATTTCGGTGAGTTTGGCTTCTTCACTTTGCGTTCACTGGCGGACTACTGGCGAAAACCCGCGACCCGCCCGTTTCTGATCAAGGTCGACGACGAAATCGCCGGTTTCGTGACCCTGGATGACGAGACCCACCTGCCCGGCACCCAGTACAACATGGGCTATCTGTTCGTTAGCCGACGTTTTCGTGGCCAGGGTGTCGCGAAGTTTGTCGTTTCCACCCTCTTGAGCCGCTTTCCCGGGCAATGGCAGATTTTCCACATCGAGGCGAACAAACCCGCACAGCTGTTCTGGGCCGCGGTGATGCCTGACCTCAGCGCAGGCACATTTACCCTGCAATCCCTCACGGTTGAGGGTTATCCCTGCACCTTCTACCGCTTCGCGGCGCCATCGCCGTCAGCCTGAGCGGCACGCTCACACAGCTTTTTTTAATTCCATGCAGCTTTGTCCGACAATATGTAGTGACTAAAAATAATCACTACAAAACCGTTGACGCCTTCGATTTGCCCTTGCATGATGCAGACATCTCCCCGATCGGGAGTACTGGTAACACGCTTGAGCAAGCTCGTCTGACCGCCGAGCTGTTTTTTCCGGATACACGCTGCCCACAAGGCAGATTGAAGAAGCTGACCTGGCCTGAACGTCCAGTACAAGGGCGAGAAGCGCTGGCGATCCATCCTCATGAAGCTTGTAGCCGACACTGAAAACGTCGGCAGGGGCCAAAAGGTAATCGCTGCTTCTCTTCGTTGTGACGCTATTGCGTAGCAGTTATTCAACACGACTACATGCAACAGACGCGGGACCCCGTCGATTTCGGCGGACGACTGCTGACGTCCTGGTTTCGGTGCCAGGGATCAACTAACCGATGGGCTACATGTATTAGCGATATCAACTTTGAAAGATCACCAAATGGTCAAGGGAGCTTTATCATGAATCTGAACAATCAACCCACTATCGAAGAATTGGCTCGTATGTTCGCGGCGAAAAAAGACAGCCTCGACAACCATATCCTGTGGATCAGCAAGTCGGGCCAGGTTCAGATCGACTGCCTGTCGCCACACTCCCATGAAGCGGAGTTCGACCAGAACAACCAGAATCTGCTTGCCCGACTGAAGATGTACCGTCGCGGCCAAGGCTATGTCGGCAAGAAAGCCGCGGCCGACAAAGACTTCATCGGTAATGTTCTGCAAACACTGAATCAGGCCTGGGATTCGATGCAGAATAAAAACGAAGTTCGGGTAATTGATCGGTTCTACTAATTCAAATGAGTCTTTAATGACTCATGAATAAAAAGGGCCTGCTCTTGATAAGAGCAGGCCCTTTTTAATGGCTAATGCTGTTCACTTCAGCGAATGAAGGCCACTGTAGGAGCAGCCGGTCGACGCTCGATTGCTCCGGGCGGCGTTCCGACGAAAAACCTGTAGACGCCGCGATCATTCAGGATGCTCGCGTCATCGTTAACGTTTTTCGCGAGCAAGCTCGCTCCTACAAAAGCTTTACTGTATGGGAGCCGTTCAGCGTTTAACGCCCAGATCGATCTGGGTCATGCGGCTGCGAATGGTGAACACGCCGTCGCCCGAGAGAATCGCGCTGCGTGCAAACAGACGCCCGCTTTCCCAGTTCGACAGGCCCAGTTCCGGCTTGTTAAGCGCGTACTGGCCATCAACCCAACGGGTTATGCCGTTGCCGACAAAGGGTGCGTTGACCGCGTTGTAGAAATGCTCCTGGGTCACCGCGTCTTCACTGATCAACGACACGGTGAACTGCGGGCTGTAGCGATTGAACAAGGCGATGGCGCTGTCCAGGTCGTCGACTATTTTCAGGCTGACTTCCGGCGTTTCTTCCCACTCCCACTCGCGACCCAATTGATCTTCCGGCAGCGCTTCGGCCAGTGCTTCAGTCTGGTAGCCCTCGGCGCGGTACACCTCGACGGTTGCGGTTTGCCAATCCGCTGGCAGGAACGCCTCACTGCCCTCGACGATGTGCAACTTGCAGCCTTGGCCCCGTGACTTGCCCGCCTGTTGCAGCGCATCCAGAAACAGCGGCACCAATTCCGCTGCGCGGTCACGGTGAATCAGACAAACGTTCAAGGTATTGCAGACTTTGCGGTCCAGGGAGTTGCGTACCACGCTGGCAAAGCGCGTGGCATCGGCATCGGCATGGGCAATCAGCCAGGCACCACCGGTGCCGTGCAGGCTGACGGCGGTGCCGGCCTGTTGCGCGATGCTGCCCAATTGGCTGACGGCACGACCCGAACCACGGGCCACAGCCAGCGACAGACGCCGGTCGGCGAACATCGCCCAACCGGCGGCATGGTTGACGCTTTCTACCAGCGATACCGCCCCCTCGGGCAACCCGGCGTCGCTCAATGCAGGGTTCAGTGCATGGGTGACGATCGCCTGGGCCGTGCCCAATGCATCGCTGCCAATACGCAGTACCGCGGTGTTGCCAGTGCGCAATACGCCAGCGGCATCGGCGAAGACATTCGGCCGACCTTCGAAGACAAACGCGACGATGCCCAGCGGCGAGACCACTTGCTCGACTTTCCAACCATCGTGCTCGACGCAGCTGATCACCTTGCCGCGCGAGGCCGACGCATCGCGCCAGGCCCGCAGGCCGGCAATCATGTCGCGGCGCATGCGTTCATCGGCCAGCAACCGCGTGGTCGAACGACCACGGGCCTTGGCCCGTTCGATGTCGGCCCGGTTGGCCGCTTCGATCAAGGCCCAGCATTCCGGGGTTTCCAGGCGTTGGGCGAACAGATCGAAGAAGGTGCTGATCGCCTGATCCGACACCGCCGACATCGCGCTGAATGCCGCTTCTGCGCGCTCGATCGCCACCGCCGCCGCCTGCTGGTCGGCCACGGGGATCAGCAACAACTCGCCGCTGACCTGCTCCACCAACAAATGGTCTCCGGGCTGGAAGCGTGCTGCCAGTTCGGGGCTGACTTCAGTGACACGATTACCGGCGAAAGGGATCTGCGTGCCAGCGACTAGACGTTCGAGCGCAAGAGACATGAAGCGGTTACACCATGCAATGGGCGGGTGGAAAATGTATAGCAAAACACCCGGAGCGTCATCCGCCGCCAATTCCTTGTGTGAGCCCACTCGTGAAGGCGTCAGGTCAGTCAACATTGATATTGAATGTGCCGGCCCCGTCGCGGGCAGGCCCGCTCCCACAGTGTTCAGC
>NZ_JBOIBY010000631.1:0-1281 GCF_050739655.1 Pseudomonas sp.
GGTAGTACTTGCCCCAATAGGTGTTGGCCGGGTCCAGGTTTTCGAAATTGCCGACTAGCCAGCTACCGTCAAAACGGCCATTGCCCAAGTCGCTGCCCAGGCGAGCCAACCAGCCGCCACCCAGCAGGCCACCGGTATAGCGCATCGGATTGCGTCCATTGACACCGGCCCAGTATGACAGGGGGGCGCCATTGATAATGATCAATCCCGGCAGTTCCGGTCGTGTTGCCGCCAGTCCCATCAAGGCCCAGCCGGCTTGGCAGTTACCGATGATGATCGGCTTGCTGTTGGCCGGGTGAAGGGCGCCGACGACTTCGATGAACCGGGCCTGGGCTTCGGCGATATGGGCCAGGGTTTGCCCAGGCTGTGGTGAGTGACTGAAAGAGATGAAATAGGTGGGATGGCCGGCTCTGAGGCTTTCACCTAATACCGAATCCTGTTTGAAGCCGCCGATTCCCGAGCCGTGGCCGCCGCGTGGGTCAATGATGACCACCGGCTGGGCGTTGCTGTCGATTTCTTGCTCTGGTCCGGGGAGGATTCGCTGCAGTGAATAGTTGACCGGGTGTGGGAGCTCGGAGCCTGCGATCAGGGTTTCATGATCGAACTTGAGCAGCAGCGGATACCCGGCGCGTTCATGGGCCAGCGTATTGTCGCCGCGCTGGCGCAGGGTGTCCCAAAACAGCAGGCAGCGTTGGCCGAGGTCCGTGACATATTCCTGCCATTCAGCGGGCGTAGGTTGTCTGAGTTGACCCCGCTTCAGAGGCGCGAGGGTTTTTTCCTGGCGCTGGCGAAAAGCAAAAAGGAAGTTCAGCGTATTGAGGCGCTGCAGATGACTCAGGTGTTCGAACAGGCCGCGTTGAGAGGAAAGTCTGTCATATTGCGATGCAATAATATCTTCCTGGCCCATGGTGATCTCCTGGTTTTATGCATGAGAAGCAGCTCGCCTGCATCTCATCATCAAAGAGAGCTTGGCCGGCCGTTTGCCTTTCAGGAGTCTATAGCGAATAGCGGCGGGAGGTAAAAGATTTTTGTGCGGCGCACAAAAAAACATTGCCAAACGAATTTGTGCACTGCAATATCAAGGCTAGCGCGATGACCGGCAGGATCGCTATCGCGTCCTCAGGCCCACGTCGGCCTTTCAGAATCAGGAGATTCAAGCATGTCTTTTTTCAACTTGGAAAAATTGCAAGACGCTCAGAACGCCAACCTAGACCTCCTGCAGCAAATCAGCGGCAAAATCTTCTCCAGTGTTGAACAGCTCAGCCAATTGCAGTTCAAGAC
>NZ_JBOIBY010000632.1:0-5783 GCF_050739655.1 Pseudomonas sp.
CGGCTGGTTCGGCTATGTCATCGGGGCGTTCTATCTGGTCTGGATGCTCAACCTCTACAACTTCATGGATGGCATTGACGGTCTGGCCAGCGTCGAGGCGATTTGCGCCTGTGTCGGTGCTTGCCTGGTCTACTGGGTTGCGGGCAACACCAGTCTCGCCATTGCTCCGCTTGTACTGGCGATGTCCGTATCGGGTTTCCTTGCCTGGAATTTTCCGCCAGCGAAAATTTTCATGGGGGATGCCGGCAGTGGTTTCCTGGGCATCGTACTGGCGGTGATGTCGCTTCACGCGGCCTGGACCAATCCCCTGTTTCTCTGGGCCTGGCTCATTTTGTTGGGCGTCTTTATTGTGGATGCCACCTTTACCCTCATTCGTCGGCTGTTGCGCGGTGACAAGGTGTATGAGGCCCATCGCAGCCATGGCTACCAGTACGCTTCACGAAAATATCGCAGCCATCGGGCGGTCACTCTGGCAATCGCTGCGATCAATTTGTTGTGGTTAGTGCCAGTGGCTATATTGGTCGCCATGCAATATATCGACGGCGTGACAGGATTGATCCTGGCCTACGTGCCTTTGGTGTTGCTGGGCTTCAAGTTTCACGCAGGCGAGTTGGAAATCGTCGGCAAGGCGTGATTGAAGCATTGGGTCTTGAGCATTGCTTTGTCGGCAAGCGAGTTACCGAAAGCTGTAGTTGCTGTATCAATGCTGGGAGCTTCGAGAGGTGTTAAGAGGGGTTATGGATAAGATTCGGGCAAAGTTGTTAAGTCTGCCAAGACGACATAAACGCATTCTGCAGGTTCTGACTGATATTTCATTGGTCTGGTTTGCCCTGTGGATGGCGTTTGTTGTGCGACTTGGGCTGGACGAGTTAGTCAACCCGTTCACTCAGCACGTCTGGCTTTTTGTCAGTGCACCTGTCATCGCCATTCCTCTTTTCGTCCGCTTTGGCATGTACCGTGCGGTCATGCGGTACTTTGGAAATGACGCGCTCATTGCCATTATCAAGGCGGTGACACTGTCGTCATTGATACTTGGCATTGTGGTGTACTGGTACAGCAATCATCAAAACGTCGTTCCGCGTTCGATCATTTTCAACTATTGGTGGTTGAGCCTGATCATGATCGGCGGGCTGCGCCTGGCCATGCGTCAGTACTTTCTGGGTGACTGGTTCAGCGCGGCCCAGCATGTCCCGTTCACCAGCCGGGATGACGGTCTGCCGAAAGTGGCTATCTACGGCGCGGGGGCAGCGGGTAATCAACTCGTTGCCGCCTTGCGGATGGGGCGCGCCATGCGGCCTGTTGCTTTTATCGACGACGATAGCGGAATCGCCGATAGGGTGATCTCCGGATTGCAGGTGTACAAGCCCAAGCACATTCAGGAGATGATCGACAACACGGGCGCTCAGGAAATTCTCCTCGCCATTCCATCGTCCAACCGTGGACGCCGTCGCGAGATTCTCGGGTTTCTCGAAGGCTTCCCATTGCACGTACGGAGTGTCCCGGGTTTCATGGACCTGGCCAGCGGGCGGGTCAAGGTCGACGATATCCAGGAAGTAGACATTGCCGACCTGCTTGGGCGTGACGCAGTCCCGGCCCAGGCTGACTTGCTCGAACATTGCATCAAGGGGCAGTCTGTGTTGGTCACGGGCGCCGGGGGCTCCATTGGCTCCGAGCTTTGCCGACAGATTCTGGCGCTGCGCCCGACAACGCTTCTACTGTTTGAACACAGTGAATTCAATCTTTATTCCATCTTGTCCGAGCTGGAGCAGCGAGTCGCTCGAGAGTCGCTGTCCATCCGCCTTTTGCCGATTCTCGGGTCGGTTCGTAATCAGGACAAGTTGCTGGATGTCATGAAAACCTGGCGAGTAGACACGGTGTATCACGCCGCCGCCTACAAGCATGTCCCCATGGTCGAACACAACATTGCCGAAGGCGTGCTCAATAATGTGATAGGCACGCTTAATACGGCCCAGGCCGCACTTCAGGCAGGAGTGGCCAACTTCGTCCTGATTTCGACGGACAAGGCCGTGCGACCTACCAATGTAATGGGTAGCACCAAACGCCTTGCCGAGTTGACGTTGCAAGCGCTGAGTCGTGAGTTGGCTCCAGTGTTGTTCGGTGATAAGAGCAAAGTTTCGCGCGTGAACAAAACGCGGTTCACGATGGTGCGGTTTGGTAATGTCCTGGGATCGTCGGGTTCGGTCATTCCGTTGTTTCACAAACAGATCAAGTCGGGCGGTCCGCTGACTGTCACGCATCCGAAGATCACCCGATACTTCATGACCATCCCTGAAGCGGCGCAGTTGGTGATTCAGGCGGGCTCCATGGGGCAGGGCGGCGATGTTTTTGTCCTGGACATGGGCGAGCCGGTGAGGATCGTCGAGCTGGCCGAAAAGATGATCCATCTGTCCGGCCTGAGCGTCCGCTCGGAAAAAAACCTGCATGGCGACATCGCTATCGAGTTCACCGGGCTGCGTCCGGGTGAGAAGCTTTACGAAGAACTTCTGATCGGTGACAACGTGGCGGCCACTCAGCACCCGATGATCATGACAGCCAACGAGGACCACCTGTCCTGGGATGTGCTGAAGGTCAAGCTGACCGAGTTGCTTGCCGCGGTGGATCAGGACGACTACGCGCGCGTCCGCCAGTTGTTGCGCGACACTGTCAGCGGCTACACCCCGGACGGCGAGATTGTCGACTGGATCTACCAGCAGCGTCGCTTGGAACCCTGATTGTTTCATATCCAGTAACGTACACATTTTTGACAGCTCAGTGGTATGGCCTAAGTTTGGAGAGCGGCTTTGGAAAAGCTGCTTTCTCAAACGATGGCATGGAGCATTTACCTATGCGTACAAGCAGTTTCTACTCTCTGGTTTTCGCCCTTCTGAGCAGCATCTCTCTTACGGCAAACGCCGCGCCTGGTAACGCAACTGAGGTGATGAGTCCGCCTCTGGTACGGGATGTGGCCGCCAAGGCGCAAACCGGCAAAGTCGATCTGAATAGTGCTGATGCACCTACGCTGCAACGTGAGTTGGCTGGAGTGGGCGAGGCAAAAGCCAAGGCGATTGTTGCTTATCGTGAAAGTAATGGCGCATTTGCGTCAGTTGACGAATTGCTGGAAGTGAAGGGTATCGGCAAAGCGATTGTGGATGGAAACCGCGACAGGATCGAGGTGAACTGAGGGTGTGAGTGAACGACAAAGGCCGATCATTGATCGGCCTTTGTCTGTAGCGAGACTTATGCCCGGAGGGTGTCCGAGCCTGAGCCTGCATTGAATACGAAGACGTTGATTTCCTCTGACCAACAGATCGTTGCCGGTACCTCCGACAATGAAGTCTCTCCCGTTTCCTCCAACCAATACGTCGTCGCCATCGTGACCGTACAGCGAGCAACTTACACCCACCCCGCAATTTACTGGACGGTTCGCAATACCGTTCATTCCATCGCAGAGGTCCGGCGCAGTGTAAGTGCTCCATGAACCCCACATTCAAAGCACTTAATTGATCCCGGATGCTGTGCTCCCGATTCCCTCAGGAGCCAGCCCACCATGATGAGACCCGACGCCAAAGTCGAAAAAGTCTATCTCTACCCCAAGCCCGTTGACTTTCGAAAATCCATTGATGGCCTGGCCGCACTGGTCGAGCTGGATATCAAAGTCGCGGTATTCGATCCCGTGCTTTTCGTTTTCCTCAACAAGCCGCGCAACCGCGTGAAGATTTTGTATTGGGAACGCAACGGCTTCTGCCTCTGGCTCAAGCGCCTCGAATCCGAGCGCTTCAAAACATCGCCCGATGCCACTGACGAGGCGATTGTTCTGAGCGTGCAGGAACTGAACTGGCTACTGGATGGTTTTGATCTCTGGCGCAACCGCCCTCATCAGGTTTTGACACCGCGATTCGTGGCCTGATTCGGTATAATCCAGGGCATGATTTCCATGCCCGAAAACCTCCCCGATGATCCTGAACTGCTCAAGCAGATGCTTGCGAAGATGCAGTCCAGAGTCGGTTTTCTCGAAGAAGAAAACGCACTGCTGCGTCAGCGCCTGTTCGGACGTAAGTCCGAGCAAACGGCTGATCCGACAACGCCGCAGTTGGCCCTGTTCAATGAGGCGGAAAGCGTCGTAGAGCCCATCGATGAAGCCTCTGAAGAGGAAGCTGTTGCATCGACCCCACGGCGTGGCAAGCGCAAACCGCTGCCACCTGATCTCCCTCGCATCGAAGTCATCCACGAACTGTCCGAGCATGATCTGACCTGTGCCTGCGGCTGCCGCAAACACGCCATCGGCGAGGAGGTTAGCGAGCAGCTTGAAATCGTGCCGATGCAAATCCGCGTGATCAAACACATTCGTAAGGTCTACGGTTGCCGTGCCTGTGAAACGGCACCGGTCACTGCGGACAAGCCCGCTCAGCTGATTGAAAAAAGCATGGCCAGCCCAAGCGTGCTGGCGATGCTGCTGACCACCAAATACGTGGACGGTTTGCCGCTTCACCGTTTTGAAAAAGTACTGGGCCGCCATGGCATTGATATCCCGCGCCAGACCTTGGCCCGCTGGGTTATCCAGTGCGGCGAACACTTGCAGCCACTGCTGAATTTAATGCGCGACCAGTTGCTGGAAAGCCGCATCATCCACTGCGATGAAACCCGGGTGCAGGTGTTGAAAGAGCCTGATCGGGAGCCAAGCAGTCAGTCCTGGATGTGGGTGCAAACCGGTGGCCCTCCCGACAAACCAGTGATCCTTTTCGACTACTCAACCAGCCGGGCGCAGGAGGTGCCGACGCGCCTGCTTGATGGCTACCGCGGCTACGTGATGACTGATGATTACGCCGGTTACAACGCGCTGGGCGCGCAGGACGGAGTTGAACGTCTAGGTTGCTGGGCGCATGCACGGCGCAAATTTGTCGAAGCGCAAAAAGTGCAACCCAAGGGCAAGACGGGCCGTGCCGACATCGCGCTGAACCTGATCAATAAACTTTATGGCATAGAACGCGACCTAAAGGCCGACAATGACGGCGAGCGTAAAGCCGCTCGTCACGAGCACAGCCTGCCGGTGTTGGCCCAGCTGAAAAGCTGGATGGAAAAGACGCAGCCACAGGTGACAGCTCAAAACGCCCTAGGCAAAGCCATCAGCTACCTGGCGAGCAACTGGAACAAACTTGAGCGGTACGTCGAGGAAGGCTACCTGCCAATCGACAACAACCCTGCCGAAAGAGCCATCAGGCCCTTCGTGATCGGAAGAAAGAACTGGTTGTTCAGCGACACGCCCAAAGGTGCGACGGCTAGCGCCCAACTTTACAGCCTGGTCGAGACCGCCAAAGCCAACGGCCAAGAGCCCTATGCGTGGTTGCGCCACGTACTTGAGCGCCTGCCGACGGCTTCTTCAGTTGAGGATTACGAAGCTTTGCTGCCCTGGAACTGCTCGCCGGTATCGCATGGTTAAACGCGCTATCCATCTTGATGGCTGGTGGGGTTTACGATGAGCTTAAAGAATACGAGCGGAGCAACGACCATGGAATACGACGATAAACTGATTGAAGAAGCCGTGCTGGCCCTGTTGGCAACCTTCAGTTTTGATAACGGCAATGCTTGGAAAGGGTTCGACTTCGAGACCATGAACCGATTGCATGAACATGGTTTCATCAGTAATCCGGTGAGCAAGAACAAATCGATTTGGTTGACGGCTGAAGGGCTAGAGCGAGGTCGGCAGATAGCCGACCGGTTGTTTGGGGTAAGAACTCAAGTGGAGCATGTATCCGACTCGGATACCTGACGTCATACCACGGCCA
>NZ_JBOIBY010000633.1:0-1170 GCF_050739655.1 Pseudomonas sp.
ATCGCGAGCAAGCTCGCTCCCACAATGGATTGATGTCGAACACAAGGTCCGCGTACGACGAAAATTACTGTGGGAGCGAGCTTGCTCGCGATGACGGCAGTTCAGGCGATATGAATCTGTCAGTCAATCGGCGTACTGACAAACACCTCAAGCCCTTCGGCATACTCCGTGAACTCTGCGATCCGCGGAAACTGCGCGGCACTCACCTGATCCGGCACCACCAGGTTGGTAAAGCTCCAGGCCACGGCGAGGGTAATGCCGTCCTGCTCAATCGAACCGTCAGTTTTCAGCGGCTGCTTTTCCAGCTCCCGCTCCAGAGCAGAATAGGCCGCCGTCAACTGTCCTTCGACCCGCTGCACCCAGGGTTCGAATTGAATCTCTTCGGGCCGCAGGTTGCGTTCGTAGTAAAGCTGCACGGACTTTTCGCTGGCGGCCAGGGCCAGGCCGATCAGGCGCAGCGCGCGCAGGCGTTGACCCGGTTCGGCGGGCATCAGGCTTTTTTGGGCCAGGGTTTCCAGGTAGTCGATGATCAGCGTCGAATCCATCAACACCTCACCATCATCCAGCACCAGCGTGGGCGCCTTGACCACCGGATTGATTTGCCGGAATTGTTCGAAGTGGCGGAACACCGAGACCGACTGATGTTCCAGCGTGATTCCCAGGCATTTGGCAGAAATGGCGGCGCGCCTTACATAGGGCGAGTCCAGCATACCGATCAGCTTCATGGTCCTTTCCTTTATATGGCCATTTCGGGAGGGACAACCTTAGCTGAGGTTCGCAACCCTGCAAATGACCGTGAATAATGCCTTGTGCGAGCCGTTTGTCTTCCATATACAGCCGCTCGATTGAATTTCTTGCTATAAACGCACTCCGATTACCGCCTCAAAGCCTGCCGTAGAGCATTTTCAGGGCTTTGTCGGACAAATTCGCTGTCTTTTCAGTTGCTGAGGCCTCAAGTCGGCCTTAGACTGCCGCCCCTCGTAAATTGAGTGCCGGGTGGCGCTTGGAACAAACGGCGCCTTTCCGATGGCCTGCCCAGGTCTGCCGGAACGCTCCCTTATTCGCCTTAATGCACGTTTTTTTATAGAGATATCAATGACAAAGGACAAGTTGCTGGCCATGCCGGCGGATGACTACATGAATGCCGAGCAACAGGCTTTGTTCTCCGAG
>NZ_JBOIBY010000634.1:0-16506 GCF_050739655.1 Pseudomonas sp.
TGCGCGACATCGGCGGCCTGATCGTCATCGACTTCATCGACATGACCCCTGCCAAGAACCAGCGCGCCGTGGAAGAGAAAGTCCGCGAATGCCTGGAAGCCGACCGCGCTCGCGTGCAAGTCGGTCGCATCTCGCGCTTCGGCCTGCTGGAAATGTCCCGTCAGCGCCTGCGCCCTTCCCTG
The DNA here is from genome assembly GCF_050739655.1 of Pseudomonas sp. GTDB lineage: Bacteria > Pseudomonadota > Gammaproteobacteria > Pseudomonadales > Pseudomonadaceae > Aquipseudomonas. The sequence continues at coordinate 183 of NZ_JBOIBY010000634.1, forward strand.
GGTGAAAGCAGCGGCATCGTCTGCCCGCGCTGCAGCGGCACCGGCATTATCCGCGACGTGGAATCCCTGTCGCTGGCAATCCTGCGTCTGATCGAAGAAGAAGCGCTGAAAGACCGCACCGCCGAAGTTCGTGCACAAGTGCCGATCCCGGTGGCCGCGTTCCTGCTCAACGAAAAACGCAACTCGATCACCAAGATCGAACTGCGTACCCGTGCCCGCATCGTCATTCTGCCGAACGATCACCTCGAAACGCCGCACTTCGAAGTACAGCGTCTGCGCGATGACAGCCCGGAAGCCGCTACCAATCAGTCCAGCTACGAGATCGCCGCTGCCGCTGCCGAAGTGGAAGAAGTCCAGCCAGCTGCCGCGACCCGTACCCTGGTTCGCCAGGAAGCTGCGGTCAAGACCGCTCCGGCCCGCGCCAACGCTCCGGTTCCGACCGAAGTCGCCGCTCCAGCCCCTGCTCCGGTCGCCGTTCCAGAGCCAAGCCTGTTCAAAGGCCTGGTGAAGTCGCTGGTGAGCCTGTTCGCCACCAAGGAAGAGCCTGTAGCGCCGGTTGTGGTTGAAAAACCTGCGGCCGAACGCCCTGCGCGCAACGAAGAACGTCGCAACGGTCGTCAGCAGACCCGCAACCGTAACGGTCGCCGCGATGAAGACCGCAAGCCTCGTGAAGAACGTGCACCGCGTGAAGAGCGCGCACCACGTGAACCACGTGAAGAACGTCAGCCACGCGAAGCCCGCGAGGAGACTCCAGTAGTCGCTCGTGAAGAACGTGCTCCACGTGCTCCGCGTGAAGAACGTGCACCGCGTGCACCGCGCGAAGATCGCAAGCCACGTGGCGAGCGTGAAGAACGCGTACGTGAGTTGCGTGAGCCGCTGGATGCTGCTCCGGCAGCAGCCGCTGCCGCTACCACTGCTACCACTGCTGCCACCGCTGAAGAACGTCCAGCCCGCCAGCCACGCGAAGAACGCGCTCCACGCCCACCGCGTGAAGAACGTCAACCACGTGCCGAGCAAGCTGCTGCCGTTGCCGAAGAAGAGCTGCCAACCAACGAAGAGCAACTGCAGGAAGAAGGTCAGGACGGCGCCGAAGGCGATCGTCCACGCCGTCGCTCCCGTGGTCAGCGTCGTCGCAGCAACCGCCGCGAGCGTCAGCGTGATGCCAATGGCAACGTTATCGAAGGTTCGGAAGAGTCCGAAGCCGGCGAAAACGCTGAAGCACCAAGCACTGCCGATCTGGCCGCCGGCTTGGCTGTGACCGCCGCCGTTGCCAGCAGCGTGATCAGCGCTCCGGCTGAAGCACAAGCCAACGAGCAAGCCGAACGCGCCACTGCCGCCACCCTGGAAACTGCTCCAGTTGAAGCGCCAGTCGTTGAAGCGACTACCCCTGTTGAAGCTACCGCTTCGCCGGAAATCGAAGTGGCACAGGCGCCAGAAGCACAGCCTGCGGTTGAAGCTGCTGCTGAGCCGGTTGTTGTTGCTCAAGCACCTGCCGAGGTTGCAGAACCGGTTGTCGAAACCGTGACTGAAGCTGTTCGTGAGGTTCGTGAAGTTCGCGAAGAGCAAACCGCCTTCAACTGGGTTGCCGAGCCAGCCGCCGCTGAAACACCTGCTCCAGCACCCGTTGCTGAAGCTGAAGTGGCACAAGCGACGGTTTCCGAGCCAGTTGTTGCCGCTGCCGAGCCTGCTCCAGTGGTTGAAGCACCGGTTATCGCCGAAGCGCCTGCACCGGTGGTCGAAGCTGCTCCAGCCAGCGCCCTGACACCAAGTGGCCGCGCGCCGAATGACCCGCGTGAAGTGCGTCGTCGCAAGCGTGAAGAAGAGCGCCTGCAGAAGGAAGCCGAACTGGCTGCCACTGCTGCTTCTGTTGAAGCCGTTGTCGCTGATGAACCAGCGCCGGTTGCTGCTGAAGTGGTCGAGGCAACTTCTGCCCCGGCTGCCGAAGTTGCTCCCGAGCAGGTTGAGTCGGTGATCAGCGAAGCGCCTCGCTCCGTACAGGAAGCGGCAGAGCAACACGAACAAACCGAGGAAAAAGAACACGAGCCTAAACCTCTCGTCTGATTCCATCGGTCAATAAAAAGCCCCGCCTGGTGATCCAGGCGGGGCTTTTTTGTTTCTGTAATAAAAGGGGGACCGCGTTATCGTTCTTCGCGGGCAAGCCACGCTCCCACAGGTTTTTTGTCAGTCACGGAATTTTCGAACGACGCAATACCTGTGGGAGCGAGGCTTGCCCGCGAAGGCAATCTATCTGGTAAACACTAGCGCCTCAGGCACATCCACATCCCACAACACACCGGGATCATCAACCTTGACCTCGACCACCTTGGCCGAAGCAAACAAAGGCTTGGCCCCACGATCACCCGACAACCCCATCAATCCCGCTCCAAACCCGCGCCCGAAACCCACTGGATGGCCGTACTCGCCATTGATCACTGGAACACGGATCCCATCATCGGCAATTCCCGTCGCCACCTGTTCTACCGTCGACGGCAAAATGAACGGCATGTCTCCCAACAGGATCAACCAGCCACCGAGCTGCGAACAGGCCGCCACACCGGCCGCGATACTGTCTCCCATGCCGCTCGATTCGATCAGCACGATCTCGAAACCGTAGGCCTGGGCCATGCGAATCACTTGTGGGCGATCTTCAGTGGTCACCAGTACGCGCTTCGCCAGACTCGCTGGCACACTGACAAGCACCTGTTCGATCACCGAACGAACGGCGCCATCGCGGCCGGTGCAGTCGGCCAACAACTTGTCCCTATCGGCACCCGCTACCTGCATGAACCGGCTGCCCTGCCCGGCTGCAAGAACAATGACACCGATGGACTCACTCATAGGCTCTCCTTCTTCTGCTTCAATTCGACGCCATTTTTGATCGCCACAATCTCGGCCATCAGCGACAAGGCAATTTCTGCCGGGCTATGACTGCCAATGTGCAAGCCTATCGGGCCATGCAGCCGCTCAATGGCCTGTGGAGACAAGCCTAGTTGCGCCAGGTCTTCCCGACGCTTCTGACTGTTGACCCGAGAACCCAATGCGCCGACATAAAAGGCCCTGGAGTCGAGGGCGGTGAGCAGCGCCATGTCGTCCAGACGCGGATCGTGGGTCAGTGCGACGATGGCCGTGCGTTCGTCGGCCTGAATGCTCAATACCGCGTCATCGGGCATGCCCGAGACAAAGCGGCCGTGCTGTTCTTCCCAGCCGTACACGAATTCGCTGCGCGGATCGCAGATCAACACCTCGAAATCCAGCAGCCGGGCCATCTCGGCGACATAACGGGACAATTGCCCGGCACCGATCAGCAACAAGCGCCAACGCGGACCATAGATCGCGCGCAGTGTTTTTTCGTCGAAGGTCAGCACATCCAACTTGCTGGCCGGTTTCAGAATCACTTCGCCGGTTTCGAGATTCAGTTCCCGAGCGACGATTTCGTGGGCTTCACAACGGTCCAGCAATTGGGCGACCCATTCGACATCGCCGATACGTTCCTCGGCCAAGCGCAAGGTGCCGCCGCAGGGCAACCCGAAGCGCGCTGCTTCTTCGCGGGTTACACCGTAGGTAATCAGTTGCACCGGCGGCCCGTCGGGCGGGATACGACCATCATGCAACCGCGCAATCAGGTCATCCTCCACGCAACCGCCGGACACCGAGCCGATCACTACACCGTCTTCGCGCAACGCCAACATGGCACCAGGCGCCCGGGGCGCGGTGCCCCAGGTCTGGACCACACTGAACAACACCACTCGCTGCCCGGCGCGACGCCATTGCAGCACGCTGCGCAGGACGTTCAGATCGACGCTGTCCATCAGGCTCCGGCCTTTTGCCAGCCTTGCAGCTGGTAGCGAACCGGCAGGTCGCGGATGCGTTTGCCGGTGGCGGCGAAGATCGCGTTGCACAGCGCCGGGGCAATCGGCGGCACACCCGGCTCTCCCACACCGCCCAATGGTACGTTGCCGGGCGGGGTGACCAGATGCACAGCGACTTCCTTCGGTGCCAGGGACATGCGCGCCACTTCGTACATGTGGAAGTTGTCCTGCTGGACCTTGCCGTCCTTGAAGCTGATTTCACCCAACACTGCGTTCCCCAGCCCCATGACACAGGCGCCTTCAAACTGCGCGCGAATCCTCTCAGGATTGATCTGCGGCCCGCAATCCACGGCGATATCGGCCTTGTGCACAATCAAGGTGCCATCGTCCTTGACCTCAACCTCGATGACCGCCGCCACGTAGGTCACGAAGCTGTAGTGCACCGCCAGGCCCAAGCCACGACCCTTTGGTAACTCACGGCCCCAACCGGCGGCTTTCGCAGCGGTTTCCAGCACAGTACGCAGACGACCGGTGTCGATCGGATAGCGCTCGGGCGACTCCCCGTAGTTCCACTCTTCACTCAAGGTACGCGGGTCGATCTGACGGTCGGGGCCGAGCAATTTGATCTGGTACTTGAGCGGGTCTTGCCCCGCCTTGTGCGCCAGTTCATCGATGAAGCTCTGGATAGCGAAGCCATGGGGAATATTCGACACCGAACGATACCAGCCGACCCGGGTGTGCACGGTCGCTTCCGGATTTTCCAGGCGGATATTGGGAATGGCATAGGCCATGTTGGTGAAACCCATGCCCAACTCGAAGGCCGCCTCGTGATTCATGCCCGGTGCGAACAACGCTGTAATGCTCGGCGCTACCGTACGGTGCAACCAACCGGACGGCAGGCCGTCCTTGTTCAGGCTGGCCTTGAGGTATTCCGTCGACACCGTGTGGAAGTACGAACAATGGATATCGTCTTCGCGGGTCCATTGCACGCGCACGGCCTTGCCGGGGAACTCCTTGGCGAGAATGGCCGCCTCGATGATGAAGTCGGGCTTGGACTTGCGACCGAAGCCACCGCCCAATAGCGTTACGTTGAAGGTGACTTTATCGAACGGCAGCCCAAGGCGTTCGCCAATCCGCTCGCGGGTGACCTGGGGTGCCTGGCTCGGCCCCCAGGCTTCGCACGCGCCGCCCTTGTAGAGAGCGATGGCGACCATCGGTTCCATCGGCGACTGTGACAAATGCGGCAGGTAATAAGAGGCTTCCAGCGTGCTATCGGCGCTGCTCATGGCCTCATCGATGTTGCCGGAATTGCGTATGACTTTGCCGGGCTTGAGGGAGGCGGCTTCCAGCTCCTTACGGTAGGCGATCGAGTCATAACTGGCATTGGCGCCATCATCCCACTCGATCTTGAGCGCCTCGCGCCCCTTGATCGCTGCCCAGGTATTGCTCGCCACCACGGCAACGCCACCCAACGGCTGAAACTCCGATGGCAACGGGCGGGTTTCGATCTGCACGACCTTGACCACGCCCGGCACTTTCATTGCAGCGCTGCCATCGAAGCTTTTGACCTTGCCTCCATACACCGCAGGCCGGGCAATGGTCGCGAACAACATGCCGTCAAGATGTACATCGGCGCCATACACCGCGCGGCCGTTGACGATGTCATCACCGTCGATGGCCTTGTTGCCTTCCTTGCCGATGTAACGAAATTCCGAGGGCGGCTTGAGTTTCAGGCTGTCACGCGCCGGTACGGCCAAGGCACCGGCAGCTGCGGCCAACGCGCCATAATCCAGTTCACGACCGGAGGGTTTGTGGATGACCTTGTGCAGTTGCGCATGGCATTCGCTGACGGGCACTTTCCACTGGTCGGCTGCCGCCTGTTCCAACATGGTCCGTGCCGCGGCACCACAGCGGCGCATCGGTTCGTACCAGTGGCGCATGCTGCGCGACCCATCGGTGTCCTGGTTGCCGAAGCGCGCCTCGTCACCTGGTGCTTGCTTGACCCTGACCCGCGCCCAATCGGCCTCCAGTTCATCGGCCACGACCATCGTCAGGCTGGTGCGCACGCCCTGCCCCATTTCCGACCGGTTGCAAACCACGGTCACCGTGCCATCGGCAGCAATGCTGACGTACACCTTGGGGTCATCAACCCAGCCATGGGGCATGCCGTCGGCGCCGAATTTCTTTTCTTCCTCTTCGGCGAATGCGTCTTGCCAGCCCCAACTCGCGGCAACCACCAGGGCACCGGTAGCGCCGACACCTTTGAGGAAACCACGGCGACTGAGATTACTCAGGGCGAAATCAATGGGTAACTGGCTCATGCCTTGGCTTCCTTCAAGTGAGTCGATGCCTGGCGGATGGCGGTCTTGATGCGGTTGTAAGTGCCGCAACGGCAGATGTTACCGACCATCGCTTCTTCGATCTGTTCGTCACTCGGGTTCGGATTGGTCTTTAGCAACGCGGTGGCGGACATGATTTGCCCACCCTGGCAGTAACCGCACTGGGCCACGGCCGTATCCAGCCAGGCTTGCTGCACGACTTTGCCGACCGGATCAGCGTGCAGGTTGTCGATGGTGGTGACGTTCTGCCCGACAACCGAGCCGATCGGGGTGATGCAACTGCGCGCCGGGGCGCCTTCGATATGAATGGTGCAGGCACCGCACAGGCCCATGCCGCAGCCAAACTTGGTGCCGTTGTAGCCGGCCACATCGCGGATGGCCCAGAGCAGCGGCATATCCTCGGTGACGTCGAGTTGATGGTCTTGACCGTTGAGTTTCAGGGTAATCATGGGCACGCCCGCATAGTTCTTGAGGTATGGGGTCGAGCAATCTGCCGCCGGATAGTGGTTCGCAACGCAGATCGGCTCAGGCTAAGGGGCTCTCTTGTGCGAACGGAGGCGTCTGCACCGGGCCTTTGGTGGAGCAAATGCTTGCATCGTCAGTTGACTGAGTTAACCCAGCATTAACAAAAAAGCCCTGCTGAGACAGGGCTTTTTAGCTGCAAGCTTTAAGCCGCAAGCTTCAAGTAGAAGCAACGCAGCAAAGCTTGATCTATGGAGATTGTAGCTTGAAGCTCGAAGCTCGAAGCTGCACCTCTAATACCGATTGGGCTCCATTTCCAGGTCAACATGGAAACGCTCCGAAATGTCTTTCTGGATACGCTGCGCCAGATTGAGCAACTGTAGACCAGTCGCGCTGCCGTAGTTGACCAGCACCAGCGCCTGTAACTTATGCACGCCCGCGTCGGCATCCCGGAAACCTTTCCACCCTGCACGCTCGATCAACCAACCGGCGGCGAGTTTCATCTGGCCATCGGGTTGCGCGTAGGCCACCAGGTCCGGGTATTCGCCCTTGAGCTTCGCGGCCAACGCCGCTGGCACCAAGGGGTTCTTGAAGAAGCTACCGGCATTACCCAGTACCGCCGGGTCCGGGAGCTTTTCGTTGCGGATGCTGCAAATGGCCAGGCTGACATCGCTGGCAGTCGGCTGATCGATACCTTGCTCGGACAGGCGCTGGCGCACCGGACCATATTCCAGATGCAAATGTGCGACGCGGTTGAGCGCAAAGCGTACGCGCAGGATGAGCCAGCGCCCCGGCTCCTGCTTGAACAGGCTGTCGCGATAGGCGAAGTTGCATTCTTCCAGGCTGAAATCGCGCAGTTCGCCACTGTGGCGATCAAGTGCGGTCAGGCCTGCAAACACGTCCTTGATCTCAACCCCGTAGGCGCCGATGTTCTGCATCGGTGCCGCACCGACGGTGCCAGGAATCAGGCTGAGGTTTTCAAGGCCGGACATTCCCTGTGCCAAGGTGTGCTGTACGAACGGATGCCATGGCTCGCCCGCCTCGGCCTCGATCACCACATTACTGCCGTCATCGCTCACGACACGAATCCCGCGAGTGGCCATGCGCAGCACCAAGGAATCGATATCCGCCGTCAGCAGCAAATTGCTGCCGCCGCCAATCACCAGCACCGGCACGTGATGTGCGACCCCATAGGCCAGGGCTTCTCGCACGTCAGCATCGCTATGGGCTTCGGCAAACAACCGTGCCTGTACATCCACGCCAAAGCTGTTGAAGGGTTTGAGCGAAACCTGCGACCGAACCTGCAAACTCATAGCCGTCCCTTCAGTTCGATCAACAGCAAATCACTGGCACGCTCGATCAAATCCAATACTTGCTCGAAACCCTGCTCACCATCGTGGTACGGGTCCGGCACTTCGTCGACGTCCGACTGATAGCGCCGCAGAAACAGGTCCAGTTCGGCCTTGCCCTTGGCCGGTTGCAAGGCTTTGAGGTGACGCAGATTGCTGTTGTCCATTGCCAGGATCAGGTCATAGGTGGCGAAATCGGCACGGGTGACTTGTTGGGCGCGCTGGGCGGACAGGTCATAGCCACGCAGCTTCGCCGCGGCCTGACTGCGCTTGTCCGGCGCCTTGCCGACGTGCCAGTCACCGGTGCCGGCGGAGGCAACTTCGACCTGATCGGCCAGCCCCGCCTCACGCAGTTTGTGGCGCAACACGCCTTCGGCCGTGGGTGAACGGCAGATGTTGCCCAGGCAGACAAACAGAACCCGCATCAAGCCTCCAGCAGGCGACGAACGCGCTCAAGGTCTTCAATAGTATCGACACCGGCTGGCGGCGCGATCAGGGCGTCGGCGACGTGAATACGTACGCCATGCCACAAGGCACGCAATTGTTCCAGGCACTCGGTGTTTTCCAGCCAGCACGGGCCCCAGCTGACGAAGTCATGCAGGAAACCGGCGCGATAGGCATAGATGCCAATGTGACGGCGATAAGGCACGCCCTCCGGCAGTTGCTCGCGATTCTGGGTGAACGCGTCCCGCGCCCAGGGCAGCGTGGCGCGACTGAAGGTCAACGCCAGACCATTGAGGTCACTGACCACCTTGACCACGTTGGGATTGAACAGGGTTTCCACGTCCTCGATCGGCTCGGCCAGGGTGGCCATGCGCGCTTCGGCAGCGGCGGCCAGGTTGGCGGCGACCTGATCGATCACGCTTGGCGGGATCAAGGGTTCATCCCCCTGGACGTTGACCACGATGGCATCGGGTGCCAAGCCCAGTTTCGTCGCGACTTCCGCCAGGCGATCGGTACCGGAATTGTGATCCTCGCGGGTCATCACCACTTCGGCGCCAAAGCCCTGGCAGGCCTCGACAATGCGCGCATCGTCGGTCGCGACCACTACACGTTGAGCGCTGCTTTTGCTCGCCTGTTCCCAGACATGCTGGATCATCGGCTTGCCGGCGATCAGCAGCAGCGGTTTGCCCGGCAAACGGGTGGAGGCGAAGCGCGATGGGATGACAACGGTAAAGGCTGTGGTCATTTATCCAGACGCTCATCGGTGGTGAGGGTGCGAGCTTCGGTTTCGAGCATCACCGGGATGCCGTCGCGAATCGGGTAGGCAAGACCTGCGCCCTTGCTGATCAGCTCGGTCTTGTCGGCGCTGAGCTTGAGCGGGCCTTTGCAGACCGGGCAAGCGAGGATGTCGAGCAGTTTGGTGTCCATGAACATTCCCTGGATAAAAACGAGATTTAAGGCAACAGACGAGCCGGTAACAGGCGCATCAACTGCGTATCGAACCAGGCCACGAAGGCTGGCGAAGGCACAGCATCGACCGCCAGGTACCACCAATCGGATGCGGCAAAGGCACGGCACTTCACCGCGTCCTTTTCGGTCATCACCAACGGCAATGACGGCGTGAAATTCAAGGCCTGCACGCTGTATTCGGCGTGGTCGGCGAACGCGTGCGGGACTGGCTGCCAGTGTAGCGTTTCGAGGGTCTTGAAGAAACGCTGCGGGTTGCCGATCCCGGCCACGGCGTGTAGCGCCTGACCTGCGGGAAAATGGTCGAACGTACGCCGTTCGCCACTTTGCAGGTTGATCAGTGCCGTGGGTTGTAACTGGAAAGCAAAACCATCCTCGCGATCAGCCGTGGCGCCGTTGTAGAGCACCGCGTCGACACTTTGCAGACGCTCGACCGGTTCGCGCAAAGGCCCGGCGGGCAGGCAACGCCGGTTGCCCAGGCCACGGGCGGCGTCGATCAACACCAGCTCCAGATCCCGCGCCAGTCGATAATGCTGCATGCCGTCATCGGACAGGATCAGGTCCAGTGGTTCGCTCGCCAGCAAGGCTTTGACGGCACGACTGCGGTCCGGGTCGATCATCAATGGCACGCCTGTGCGCTGGACGATCAACAGCGGCTCGTCGCCCGCGATGTCGGCGCTGTGATGTGCCTCGACTCGCCAAGGCAGTTGCGCTGGCTTGGCGCCATAACCGCGGCTGACCACGCCGACCCGCAAACCGCTGCGCTGGCAATGCTGGATCATCCACAGAATCAGCGGCGTCTTGCCCGTGCCGCCGACGGTAATGTTACCGACCACGATCAGCGGTACTGGCGGCTGGTAGATCTCACCCTCGCCCGCCAGAAAGCGCTTGCGCTTGTTGTTGACCACGCGCCGATACAACCACTCCAGTGGCTGCAACAGCTTGAGGGCCGGATGGCCTTGATACCACGCGGTGAGCAGGCGATCGGACATGGCCATCAGGGCGCGGTCGGCGCCGCCTCGACTGTGGTCATGCGCAAATGACTGAACCCTAGCTTGCCGGCAGCATCCATGGCGGTGATGACGGACTGATGCTGGGATTTACCGTCGGCGCTGATGGACAACGGTCGGTTGGTGTCGCCGTTGGATTCTTTCTGCAACGCGTCCATCAGACTGGCCAGATCGCTTTTTGGCAGGATCTGATTGTTCACCGAAAACACGCCATCGGCGCTGATGGCAATGTCGAGCTCGCGGGTTTGCTCATCGGAAGGTGCGCCGCTAACCGCTTCCGGCAGTTCGACACGCAGCTGTGTTTCACGGGTGAAGGTCGTGGTCACCACGAAAAACAGCAGCAGGATAAACACCACGTCGATCAGCGACGCGAGGTTGATGTCCACATTCTCCCGTTGCTTGCGGCGGAATTTCACGCTTTGCTCCCGGACAGGTCCACATCACGATCACCTTGAACGACTTCAACCAGCTTGATCGCTTCCTGTTCCATGCCCACCACCAGTTCATCGATCCGGCGTTGCAGGAAGCGGTGGAAGAACACCGAAGGAATACCCACCATCAGGCCCGCAGCCGTGGTAATCAGCGCCTTGGAGATACCACCGGCCAGCACTGCCGCGTTGGTGGTCATGCCCGTGCCCATGAAGGCACTGAAAATGTCGATCATACCCAGCACCGTACCCAGCAGGCCCAGCAACGGGGCCATGGCGGCAATGGTACCGAGGGCGTTGATGTAGCGTTCCAGCTCGTGGATGACCCGCGCGGCGGCCTCTTCGATGCACTCTTTCATGATCTCGCGACCATGCCTGGAGTTCGCCAGGCCAGCGGCCAGGATTTCACCCAGCGGCGAGTTGGCGCGCAGCTCCTTGAGCTTCTCTTTATTGAGTTGTTTGTCCTTGATCCAGACCCAGACCTGCCCGAGCAAATGCTCCGGGGTTACGCGGCTGGCCCGCAGGGTCCACAGTCGCTCGGCAACGATCGCCATGGCGGCGATGGAGCTCAGGATGATCGGCAGCATCATCCAGCCGCCGGATTTGACCAATTCCCACACAGTGTCAGTCCCCTCGAAAAAGTGCGCCACTCTAACATAGGGGTTGGACGCACCGAAGACCGTGATGTCGCATCCGGTCGGGCTTTAATAACGCCCGGTTATTGGATCAGTGGTGGCGGATCGCGCCAGAACCGCCGCTCCTGACGCATCGAGCGCGCTGATTGGAAACGCCCCAGTTGCAGATGAATGGCACCCTGCTGCGCGCTGTCGTAGATCGCCACCCCGCGTTTGCGGTAGCGCGCCACGACAGTCGGATGCGGGTGACCGAACGAATTACCGCGTCCGCGGGATATCAGCACTGTTTTGGGCTGCAAGGCGTTGAGTAGCGCCATCGATGACGAACTGCGACTGCCATGATGGGGTGCCTGTAACCAGTCGGTTGGCACAGCCAAAGGACTGTCGAGCAGTGATCGCTCGGCATTGGCGTCGATATCGCCGGTCAGCAGTAACCGTTCACCATTGGCTTCAATCTGCAAAACACAGGATCTCTGATTGCTATCCCCGGCGGCCGACCATTGCCATTGCCGGAAATTCACGCCGTCCCAGGTCCATTGCCGGCCGGTTTCACAGCCTTGGGCGTGTAACTCGGCAGGCAGATCCGTCGGCTCGCCACTGACCACATTTTTCACCGGCAGCCCATTGGCCACTGATCGGGCACCGCCAGCATGATCGGCGTGAGCGTGGCTGATCAGCATCAAATCGAGCTCTTTCACACCCAGTTTGCGTAATGAAGGCAGTACCACCCGCTCACCCAGATCGAGCTCACCGAAACGCGGGCCGGTGTCATACAGCAACGTGTGATGCCGAGTGCGCACCAGGATCGCCAGGCCCTGGCCGACATCTAGCTGCCAGACGTCGGCGATCCCTTCAGGCAATTCGGCCCGCGGAGGAAAAACCAGCAGCAACAGCATCGGCCATCCCAGATGACGCATTGGCACGCCTTGGGGCAGCAATAGTAGAAAAGCCCCCGTGGCGCCCACGCACCAGACCCAGAGCGGGATCATCATGGGTACCCACGCAGGAACCTGGCCCGCGACCAGCGCCAGCCCCTTGAACAATCCATCGATCAAACCGCCCGCCAGCCAAAGCAAACCCTCCCCCACAAAAAGCACCTGCAACAGCAAGGTTCCGAGCAGTGCGGGAGGCAGCACCAGCAGACTGATCCAGGGAACCGCCAGCAAGTTGACCAGCGGCCCGGTGACGCTGACTGGCAATCCCAGCACCAATAACAATGGCAACAGGCCAATTGCGATCAGCCATTGCGCACGGCTCCAGGTTTGCCACCACCTCCAGGGACCCAAACGACCGCCGAAGGTGAAAATCAACACCGCCACTGCCGCGAAGGACAACCAGAACCCCGGCTTCAGGCTAGCCAGCGGGTCCAGCAACAACACGCCATTGAGTGCCAGCAACAGTGGCCACCAGGCACCCAGGTGACGAAAACGCAAGCGCCACAGCAACACCAGGCCGATCATCAGGCAGGCACGGCGAACCGGCACCTCAAAACCGGCCAGGAATCCATAACCGAGAGCGGCGATGAATGCCAGACCGCAGGCCCAAGGCAGCCATGGCAGGCGGTTTGGCCACAGTCCATAGCGGGCCAACCCAGCGATCAGCAGATACACCACGCCCGCCAGCAAACCGATGTGTTGCCCGGAAATCACCAACAGGTGGACGGTGCCGGTATCTTGCAGCACTTGCCAGTCCTCACGACTGAGCCCGGCGCCATCGCCCATGACCAGCGCCGCCAGGGCGCCTGTTCGGCCCTGGGCATCCACCGCCAGCAGCTGCTGACGGATGCTGTCGCGCCAGGCCCATCGCGCCTCGGCAAGTCGCTCGCCGTCCTTGACCGTCCCGGTCGCACCGATGCGTTTTGCCAACAACCATGCGTCGTAGTCGAAGGCATGTGGATTGAGCAGACCGGCCGGACGTTTCAACTTGACCGCCAGTCGCCAGCGCTCGCCGCTGTTCACAGGCGGGCCGTCATACCAGGCCAGACGCATGAGTTGCGGCACCTTGCCACGTCGAGACCTGGCATCCGCCAACTCGAAACGCACGACGCCTTCACCATTTTCCGGCAGGCCCGTCACCCGCCCTTCAACCCAGCGGGTTTCGCCATCGAGATTCAGTGCCAGACGGTCATCCAGTGCCCATTGGGCCTGTGCACATGCCCAACTCAAACCAAACAGGAAAAACGCCACTGGATAGGTTCGAAACGGCAGCAAAATCAAACCCACCATTGGCATCAACAACCACAACCCGACCGGCGGCAGTGCCGGTAAAAAGCGCAAGGCCAACAAACCCAACGCCAGCGCCATCATCCCTGTGCGCATAAGCCCGTCCTTGAGAGTTCCGACCCTATGCATAGCCGCCCGGGGGCACGGCTGTCGTTATCAATTGTCACAAAGTCTGAATAGGCGCTTCATAGAATCCAGACATACTTGTCGCCTCGACTGACCGAGAAGCCTTATGCCCCGGCGATTATTCAAACGTTACATGCCAGACCCGACCAGCATCCGGGAACACAAGTCCTTACGCTTTCTCGGCACGCTGCTGCATGACCCGAACCTCTGGCACCTCAACCGTCATTCCGTCGCACGGGCCATGGCGGTGGGCCTGTTTGCGGCGTTCCTGCCGATTCCGATGCAGATGCTGGTCGCCGCCGCCCTTGCCATTGTCGTGCGCGGCAACATGCCGATAGCGGTGAGCCTGGTCTGGTTGACCAACCCGATCACCATGCCCGCAGTGTTCTTCTGTACTTACCAGACGGGTGCCTGGTTGATGGACGTACCTGCACGGCATCTGCCCGATGAATTGACCTGGGAATGGATCAGCGGCGAACTCTCGACCTTATGGCAACCGTTCTTGCTGGGCTCAGTGGTGACGGGCCTGGTGTTGGGGGCTTTGGCCTATTGCCTGGTGATGGTGTACTGGCGTTGGTGGGTGGCTCGGCAATGGGCCAGACGCAAGAAACGCCGGATGTGAGAATGCAAAACGGCCTCCACTTGGGAGGCCGTTTTTTTTTGCGTGCTGCAGGATCCACGTGAGATCTGTGTAGGAGCTGTGTAGGAGCTGTCGAGTGAAACGAGGCTGCGATCTTTTGACTTTTAAAAAGCAAGATCAAAAGATCGCAGCCTGCGGCAGCTCCTACAGGAAGCCTGCGATCAGGTGCGCATCCCGCGCCCGCTCACCAACAGCCGCGCACAACCGAAATACAGAATCACCGTCGCCACCAGCATGAAGGTAATCGCGATGCTGATGCGGATGTCCGACACGCCCAGGATGCCGTAACGGAACGCATTGACCATGTGCAGCACAGGGTTTGCCAGCGACACCGTCTGCCAGAACGGCGGCAGCAGCGTAATCGAGTAAAACACCCCGCCCAGATAGGTCAACGGCGTCAGCACGAAGGTCGGGATGATCGAGATGTCATCGAAGTTGCGCGCAAACACCGCGTTGATGAAGCCCAGCAGCGAGAAGATCGTCGCCGTCAGCACTACCACCAGAATGGTCACGCCCAGGTGATGCACCTGCAAATGGGTAAAGAACAGCGACAACATCGTCACGATGATCCCGACCATCAACCCGCGCAATACGCCGCCCAGGGTGTAACCGATCAGAATGGTGTGCGGCGAAACCGGCGAAACCATCAACTCTTCGATGGACCGTTGGAACTTGCTGCCAAAGAAACTCGACACCACGTTGCCGTAGGAGTTAGTGATCACTGACATCATGATCAGGCCCGGCACGATGTACTCCATGTAGGTGAAGCCACCCATGTCGCCAATCTGCCGGCCGATCAAATTACCGAAGATCACGAAGTACAGGACCATGGTGATGGCCGGCGGCAGCAACGTTTGCGGCCAGATCCGGGTAAAGCGGCGGACCTCACGGTAAACAATGGTGTTGAGGGCTACAAGATTGGGTTGCAGCTCGGAACTCATACCGCCACCTTCGACAGATTTTTCTCCACCAGGGACACGAACAGCTCCTCAAGGCGATTGGTTTTATTACGCAGGCTCAGCACTTCGATGTTCTGCTGTGCAAGCTGGGTGAACAGCGCGGTGATCCCCATGGACTTGTCCACCTGGACTTCCAGGGTATGACCATCGAGCAACCGTGACGGATAGCCAAGCAACTGCGGCGGCGCACTCAGGCTGCCCTTCAGGTCCAGCAGGAAGGTCTCGACATGCAGCTGGCCGAGCAACTGCTTCATGCTGGTGTTTTCGACGATGGTGCCGTGGTCGATGATGCCGATGTTGCGGCACAACTGTTCAGCCTCTTCCAGGTAATGGGTGGTGAGGATGATGGTGATGCCTTTCTGGTTCAGTTCGGTAAGGAAGGTCCACATCGAGCGACGCAGTTCGATGTCCACACCCGCCGTCGGTTCGTCGAGGATCAGCAGGCGCGGTTCGTGAACCAGTGCGCGGGCGATCATCAGTCGACGCTTCATGCCGCCGGACAGCGAGCGCGAAGGAACATCGCGCTTGTCCCACAGGCCGAGCTGGGTCAGGTATTGCTCGGCGCGTTCCTTGGCGACTTTCGCCGGAATGCCGTAGTAACCGGCCTGGGTCACGACGATGTCGAAGGTCTTTTCAAACTGGTTGAAGTTGAATTCCTGGGGCACCACGCCGATGGAGCGCTTGAGCGCGGCCGGGTTCTTGTCCAGGTCATGGCCGAAGATATTCACTGTCCCGCTGGTTTTGTTCACCAGGGTCGAAAGAATGCCAATGGTCGTGGATTTGCCGGCGCCGTTGGGGCCGAGCAAGGCGAAGAAGTCACCTTCGGCGACATCCAGATCGATACCACTCAAGGCCTGGAAACCGTTGCCGTAGGTTTTGGTTAGCTGCCGGATGGACAGAGCGGAACTCATATCGGATTACGCACCAAGAAGGGA
>NZ_JBOIBY010000635.1:0-3478 GCF_050739655.1 Pseudomonas sp.
GCACCGTGACGATCTCCGAGATCGTCCGGATGAAGCTCATGTCGTGCTCGACGACCATCAGCGAATGCTTGCCCTTCAAGGTCAGGAACAGCTCGGCCGTGCGCGCGGTCTCCTCATCGGTCATGCCCGCCACCGGTTCGTCGAGCAGCAGCAGCTTCGGGTCCTGCATCAGCAGCATGCCG
The DNA here is from genome assembly GCF_050739655.1 of Pseudomonas sp. GTDB lineage: Bacteria > Pseudomonadota > Gammaproteobacteria > Pseudomonadales > Pseudomonadaceae > Aquipseudomonas. The sequence continues at coordinate 183 of NZ_JBOIBY010000635.1, forward strand.
ATCTCCAGCCACTGCTTCTGCCCGTGGCTCAGGTTGCCGGCCAGGCGCAGCACGCTGTCCTCGAGATGGATGGTGTGCAGCACCTCGGCCAGCCGGTCGGCCTGCGCCGAGTCGAGCCTGAACATCATCGACGCCTTGACGCCCTTGTCGGTCTTGAGCGCCAGCTCGAGGTTCTCGAACACGGTCAGGTGCTCGAACACCGTCGGCTTCTGGAACTTGCGGCCGATGCCGGACTGGGCGATCTGCACTTCACTCATCTGCGTCAGGTCCAGGGTTTCACCGAACCAGGCCTTGCCGTGGCTGGGGCGGGTCTTTCCGGTGATCACGTCCATCAGCGTGGTTTTGCCCGCGCCGTTGGGGCCGATGATGCAACGCAATTCGCCGACGCCGATGTACAGGTTCAGATCGTTCAGCGCCTTGAAGCCATCAAAGCTGACGCTGATGTCTTCCAGGGTCAGGATGGTGCCGTGCCGCGTATTGAGGCCTTTGCCAGCGCGCTGGCCGAGACCGATCGTGTCGCGACTGGTGCCGGCGTCCTTGTTGGGTTCTACGGGAAAAAACGCCGGTTCGAGCATGAATTCACCAGTGGCCAGGGTTCTCATTGCTCACCTCTTTTTTTCAACAGACCGATCACGCCCTTGGGCAGATACAGGGTCACGACGATGAACAGTGCTCCGAGGAAGAACAGCCAGTATTCAGGGAAGGCCACGGTGAACCAGCTTTTCATGCCGTTGACCACCCCGGCACCGAGCAGCGGGCCGATCAGCGTGCCGCGACCACCCAACGCCACCCAGACCGCCGCTTCGATGGAGTTGGTCGGCGACATCTCGCTGGGGTTGATGATGCCGACTTGCGGCACGTACAACGCACCGGCCAGCCCGCACAACACGGCGCTCAATACCCAGACAAACAGCTTGAAACCCCGTGGATCGTAGCCGCAAAACATCAAGCGGTTTTCCGCGTCGCGCAACGCGGTCAGTACCCGGCCGAACTTGCTCTGCGCCAGTCGCCAGCCGATGTACAGGTTCGCCACCAACAACAGCACCGTGGCAAAAAACAGCACCGCGCGGGTGCCGGGTTCGGTGATGCCGAAGCCAAGAATCGTGCGGAAGTTGGTAAAGCCGTTGTTACCGCCAAACCCGGTTTCGTTGCGGAAAAACAGCAGCATCCCGGCGAAGGTCAGGGCCTGGGTCATGATCGAGAAGTACACGCCCTTGATCCGCGAACGGAAGGCGAAGAAGCCGAACACCAGCGCCAGCAAACCCGGCGCCAGCACCACCAGGCACAGGGTCCAGAGGAAACTGCTGGTGCCGGTCCAGAACCACGGCAACTCAGTCCACGACAGAAAGGTCATGAAGGCCGGCAAGCCATCGCCCGAGGCCTGGCGCATCAGGTACATGCCCATCGCATAACCGCCCAGGGCGAAGAACAGGCCGTGGCCCAGGGACAGCAAGCCGGCGTAGCCCCAGACCAGATCCAGTGCCAGGGCAACGATGGCGTAGCAGAGGATTTTGCCGACCAGGGTCAGGGTGTAGGCCGAGACATGCAGCGTGCTGTCTGCCGGCAACAGTGACAGCAACGGCAATGCCAGCAGTAAAACCAGGATCACCGCGCCGACGGCCATCGTGACTTTCGGGCCGGCCTTTTGCGAGGCTGTAATCATCAGTGGCTGATTCATCAGTCGATCACCCGTCCTTTGAGTGCGAAGAGGCCTTGCGGACGTTTCTGGATGAACAGAATGATCAGCGCGAGGATGAGGATCTTGCCGAGTACGGCACCGATTTGCGGTTCGAGAATCTTGTTGGCAATCCCCAGGCCAAAGGCGGCGAGCACGCTACCGGCCAGTTGCCCGACGCCGCCGAGCACCACCACCAGGAACGAGTCGATGATGTAGCTCTGGCCGAGGTCCGGGCCGACGTTGCCGATCTGGCTCAACGCGACGCCACCGAGGCCGGCAATGCCTGAACCGAGGCCGAAGGCGAGCATGTCCACGCGCCCCGTGGGCACGCCGCAGCAGGCGGCCATATTGCGATTCTGGGTAACGGCACGGACGTTCAGGCCCAGGCGCGTCTTATTCAGCAGCAGCCAGGTCAGCACCACCACAAACAAGGCGAAAGCAATGATGACGATGCGGTTGTACGGCAGCACGAGATTGGGCAATACCTGAATCCCGCCCGATAACCAGGCCGGGTTGGCCACTTCAACGTTCTGCGCGCCGAACACCAGGCGCACCAACTGGATCAGCATCAGGCTGATGCCCCAGGTGGCGAGCAGGGTTTCCAGCGGACGCCCGTAGAGATGGCGGATCACGGTACGTTCCAGCGCCATGCCGATGGCGGCGGTGACGAAAAAAGCCACGGGCAACGCGATCAATGGATAGAACTCGATGGCTTGCGGCGCGAAGCGCTGGAACAACAACTGCACCACGTACGTCGAGTAGGCGCCGAGCATCAGCATCTCGCCGTGGGCCATGTTGATCACGCCGAGCAGGCCGAAGGTGATTGCCAATCCGAGGGCGGCGAGCAGCAGGATCGAGCCCAGCGACATGCCGCTGAACGCCTGACCCAGTACTTCGCCGACCAGCAGTTTGCGTTTGACTTGAGCCAGGCTGGTTTCGGCAGCGATGCGCACATTCGCGTCGGTTTCGACACCGGGCTCCAGCAGGCTTTCCAACCGGGTGCGGGCCAGCGGGTCGCCGGTTTCGCCCAGCAGCCGCACGGCAGCCAGACGCACGGCCGGGTCGGCGTCCACCAGTTGCAGGTTGGCCAGGGCCAGGCTCAGGGCGGCGTGAACGCTTTCGTCCTGTTCACCGGCAAGTTGCTGGTCGAGGAATTTCAACTGCGCCGGTTTGGCGCTTTTCTGCAGTTGCTGCGCGGCGGACAGGCGAAGCTTGCTGTCGGCGGCGAGCAATTGGTGGCTGGCCAATGCGGTGTCGATCAGACCTCGCAGGCGGTTGTTCAGGCGCAGGGTTTTTGGCTGGCCATCGATAGTCAGTTCGCCTTGTTGCAGGGCGTTGATCAGTTCGATGCGGGCCGGGTCGGGTTGCGCGGCCCAGGCTTCCAGGAGTTTGGCTTGTTGCACGGGATTGGCTGCGACGAAGTCTTCGGCGTCGCCGGCATGAGCGGCCATCGGCAACAGCAGGGCGATGGCGAGGAACAATCGGTAGATGGCAGTGGGCATAAAGAGTCGCCTTGACGCGGACATTGTGGGAGCGGGCTTGCCCGCGATAGCGGTGGTTCAGTCACATTGATGTTGAATGTGCTGGCCTCATCGCGGGCAAGCCCGCTCCCACAGGG
>NZ_JBOIBY010000636.1:0-64414 GCF_050739655.1 Pseudomonas sp.
GTGTCAGTCGACATCAATTTTGACTGACCCAACGCATTCGCGAGCAAGCCCGCTCCCACAGTTCTATCGCATAATGGCCGCCTCTGACGGTGTGTCAAAGGGTTGCGGGGGAATCAGGATTTGTTGATCAGGCAGTGGGGTATTTTCCTGGTGTTGGTGTTGTCCGGCTGTGGCAATGGCGACGATGCCTTGGAAAGCTTCAGCGGCCCGACCATGGGCAGTACCTATTCAATCAAGTATGTGCGTCACGCCGACCTGCCCAAGCCGGCAGTGGTTCAGGCTGAAGTCGAAAAAATCCTCGCGCAAGTCGATCAACAAATGTCGACCTATCGCAGCGACTCCGATATCGAACGCTTCAATGCGCTGCCCGCCAACAGTTGTCAGAAAATGCCCGCGCCCATTCTCGAACTGGTCCGCGTCGGCGAGCAGCTGTCAGTGCAGAGCGAAGGCTCCTACGATCTGACGGTGGAGCCGCTGCTCAATCTTTGGGGGTTCGGCCCTCAGGCTCGCGAAGAAATAGTCCCGACTGCTGATGCGCTTGCCGAAGTCCGACAGCGTGTTGGTCACGCACATCTGCGCATCGTCGATGACCAGCTATGCAAGGACGCCGCCGTTGAAGTCGACTTCAACAGCATCGCCGCTGGCTACGCAGTCGACGTGATCGCAGCACGGCTCGAAGCGCTCGGCATTCACAATTACCTGGCCGAAGCCACCGGCGAGCTCAAGGCGGCGGGCAAGAAGCCTGACGGCTCACCATGGCGCATCGCGCTGGAAGAGCCCCGTGACGATCAACAGGTCGCCGAACGCATCATCACAGTCGACGGCTATGGTGTTTCCACCTCCGGCGACTACCGTAACTATTTCGAGCAGGATGGTCGGCGTTATTCCCACACCTTCGATGCCCGAACCGGAGCCCCGGTCGCACATGCGCTGGCGTCCGTTACGGTCATTCATCCTTCTGCGTTAATGGCCGATGGCCTGTCGACGCTATTGTTGATCCTTGGCCCGGAGCGCGGTTGGGACTTCGCAGAAAAACACGATATTGGCGCATTTTTTGTGATTCGTGCCGATACAGGTTTCGTCACACGCACCAGTCACGCTTTCGAACGCCTCAGTGGTGGAAAAAACCAATGATTGCGGTGATTCAAACATTGAAAACTGGCGTTGTAGTGCAGGCAAAAGTAGCCTACGACGCGACCAAGGGTTAATGTGCGCGGCGTTGACGCTTCTATAGACTGTGTCCGGGTTCTGCACTGACCCCAAATTGTTCCTTCATGCCACAGATTGGCGTGATTTAGCCGCAGGTGCCGCTGGCGCCACGGCCTGTTCTGAGGAGTACGCATGGCTGTCTACAACTACGACGTGGTGGTGTTGGGTTCCGGCCCGGCAGGAGAAGGCGCGGCAATGAACGCCGCCAAAGCAGGGCGCAAGGTGGCGATGGTCGATAGCCGTCGCCAGGTCGGCGGCAACTGCACTCACTTGGGCACCATCCCTTCCAAGGCACTGCGTCACTCGGTCCGTCAGATCATGCAGTTCAACACCAACCCGATGTTCCGGGCCATTGGTGAGCCGCGCTGGTTTTCGTTCCCGGACGTACTGAAAAGCGCCGAGAAAGTCATCTCCAAACAAGTCGCTTCGCGCACCGGCTACTACGCCCGTAACCGCGTCGATGTGTTCTTCGGCACCGGCAGTTTCGCCGACGAGCAAACCATTGAAGTGGTTTGCGCCAATGGCGTGGTCGAAAAGCTGGTGGCCAAGCACATCATCATCGCCACCGGTTCGCGCCCGTATCGCCCGGCGGACATCGATTTCCATCATCCGCGTATCTACGATAGCGATACCATCCTGAGCCTCGGTCACACCCCGCGCAAACTCATCGTTTACGGCGCTGGCGTGATCGGTTGCGAATACGCTTCGATCTTCAGTGGCTTGGGTGTGCTGGTGGAGTTGGTGGACAACCGTGGTCAATTGCTGAGCTTCCTTGACTCGGAAATTTCCCAAGCCCTGAGTTATCACTTCAGCAACAACAACATCACGGTTCGCCACAACGAAGATTACGACCGCGTCGAAGGCGTGGACAACGGCGTGATCCTGCACCTCAAGTCCGGCAAGAAGATCAAGGCCGACGCCTTGCTCTGGTGCAACGGCCGTACCGGCAACACCGATCAGTTGGGGCTGGAAAACATTGGCGTGAAGGTCAACAGCCGTGGCCAGATCGAAGTCGATGAAAACTACCGCACCGGCATCCAGAACATTTATGGCGCGGGTGATGTGATTGGCTGGCCAAGCCTGGCCAGTGCTGCCCATGACCAGGGCCGTTCGGCCGCTGGCAGCATCGTCGATAACGGCAGCTGGCGCTTCGTCAACGACGTGCCGACCGGGATCTACACCATTCCCGAGATCAGCTCGATCGGCAAGAACGAGCAGGAACTGACCCAGGCCAAAGTGCCATACGAAGTGGGCAAGGCGTTCTTCAAGGGCATGGCGCGTGCGCAGATCGCCGGCGAACCGCAAGGCATGCTCAAGATCCTGTTCCACCGTGAAACCCTGGAGGTGCTGGGCGTGCACTGCTTCGGCTATCAGGCGTCGGAGATCGTGCACATCGGTCAGGCGATCATGAACCAGCCGGGCGAGTTGAACACGTTGAAGTATTTCGTCAACACCACCTTCAACTACCCGACCATGGCCGAAGCCTATCGGGTGGCGGCGTACGACGGTCTCAACCGGCTTTTTTGAGCGGCTCCGGCCGGTGGCCTGAGCCGGCCGGGGAGACCAATTTCAGCAATTCTCGAGCGTGGCGGTGGCCAAACCGGGAAAGTCTGTAATCAGGCTGTCAACGCCGAAGTCGGCGAGTCTGCGCATCAGCGCAGGCTCGTTGACGGTCCACACCGAAACATGCAGCCCCTGACGCTGCGCCTTCTGCAGGCGTTCCGGCGTGCACAGGGTCCAGTTCAGCGCCAGAATCTCACAGCCATAGCTTGCCGCGACCTTCAATGGGTCGAGCCAGGCGTATTCGGCTACCAGGCCTCGGGAAACGTCCGGCACCAGGTCCAGCGCTGCCTTGAGCACTTCGCGCGAACTCGAGGTGATCGTCACCTTGTCCAGCAAGCCATGGCGTTGCGCCATTTCGCGGATCGCCAGCACGGTGGTCGCCGCGCGGGTGCGTGAGGCGCTTTTGACTTCCAGTTGCCAGTGCTCGAAATCGCATTTCTCGAAAAGCTGTTCCAGCGTCGGAATCGGACAGGGTTTGATCCAGCCCGGGCCGCCCTTGCGGGCATCGATGGTCACCAGCTCCGCTGCGGTGTGTTCCACCACTTTGCCGCGGCGGTCAGTGGTGCGCTTAAGCGTCGGGTCGTGGATGACCATCAGCTCGCCGTCCATGGACAGGTGCAGGTCCAGTTCGCAGCGGCGAACGCCGTGCTTGAGGCATTCCTGAAAGCTGGTCAGGGTATTTTCCGGTGCTTCGCCCTTGGCGCCGCGATGGCCGTAGATGAGGGTCACGGTTCTTCCTTAAATTAGTTGCCTGATTCGAGTTGTTCGCGGGCCAGTCGTCGTTCCTGAGCCTGCTTTTGCAAGATATGGCGAGCCAAGAGTTGCCGCTGGCCATCGGTCAGGTGTTCGAACTCGGTGCCGACGTCAAAACCTTCGCCCTTGCGGTCGCAATGGGTGACGCGAGCACGCAGCAAAAGGCCAAGGGCCTGGGGCATCAATACCAGTTTGACCGACAGGCGCGCATTGACGTCGAACGGGGCAGGGTGCTGAAAGTCGATGCCACCTTCGGAGATGATCACCGGCTGCGGCTCGCCGATTTGTCCGAGAACGGTGATGGCGATTACCTGGCTCAGCAAATCGATGCGCTTGTTCTGTGATTTCAGAAACGCGGCGGTGGTGCGGTCGCGCTCGCTGATCTGGCGCAACAGGTGTTGCGACTCGAATTCACTCAGGTGCAGTTCGCTGAGCAGGTTGAAGAGCGGGGAAGCATCCTGCAACACTTCCTGGCCTGTGGCTTCGGTAGCGGACAGGGGCCGAATTTCCAGTGCGATCGTGTCATCGATACGGTAGTATTCGCGGCGATCTTCTTCATCTAATGTCGACATGGCGAACCCATGGTAGCGGCGGTGGTCTGAGTGTAAAGCTGGTTATCGACCCCCGCCACAAGGACGTTCCTTTTCCCTCCGAACAAGCCCCGACATGTTCAGACCTCTCTTCGTATTTATCGGCACGCGTTACACCCGTGCAAAGCGTCGCAATCATTTTGTGTCCTTCATTTCCCTGACTTCGATGATCGGGCTCGCCCTTGGCGTGGTTGTGATGATTGTAGTCCTGTCGGTCATGAACGGCTTCGATCATGAGATGCGCACCCGCGTGCTGGGCATGGTGCCTCACGCGACCATCGAATCCGGTGAAGCCATCAGCGATTGGCAAGGCCTGGCCACCAAGGTCAAGCAGAACCCACAGGTGACGGCCGTGGCGCCGTTCACGCAAATGCAGGGTTTGCTGACCAATAACGGCAAGGTCTCCAAAGTCCTGCTCAATGCCATCGACCCGACACTGGAGCGACAGGTGTCGATCATTGATAACTTCATGAAGCAGGGCAAACTCGACGACCTGGTTCCCGGCGAGTTCGGCATCGTCATCGGCGACAAGGCCGCCGCCAAACTGGGGGCGGCAATTGGCGACAAGCTGACCTTCGTGGCGCCGGAAGTCACCGTGACACCGGCCGGTATGTTCCCGCGCATGAAACGCTTTACCGTGGTGGGCATCTTCCACGTCGGCGCGGGCGAGCTCGATGGCTACCTGGGTATCACCAACCTTCAGGATCTGGCGCGGCTGCATCGCTGGAAGCCGGATCAGGTCCAGGGTATTCGCCTGAAGTTCGATGATCTGTTCCAGGCACCACGTACCGCGTGGAGCATCGCCCGGGAGCTGGGCGAGGATCGCTACTACGCTCGCGACTGGACTCGCACCCACGGCAACCTGTATCAGGCAATCCGCATGGAGAAAGCCATGATCGGCCTGCTGTTGCTGCTGATCGTCGCTGTCGCCGCGTTCAACATCATTTCCACGCTGGTGATGGTGGTGAACGACAAAAAGAGCGACATCGCCATCTTGCGTACCCTTGGCGCGACGCCAGGCACGATCATGCGCACGTTCATGGTCCAAGGCACGGTGATCGGCGTCGTCGGCACAGCGATCGGCGCGGTCGTCGGAATCTTCGCCGCGTTGAACGTCAGCGCCGCGATCTCGGCGCTCGAAGGCCTGATCGGGCACAAATTCCTCAACGCCGACGTGTATTTCATCGATTACCTGCCGTCGCAGGTGCAGAGCCAGGACGTGGTGATGGTCTGCTCCGCGGCGTTGATCCTGAGTTTCCTCGCCACCCTGTATCCAGCTTGGCGTGCCGCGCGTACCCAGCCTGCGGAGGCGTTACGTTATGAGTGAGTCGGGCATGAGTGATAAAGCAATCTTGAGCTGCCGCAGCCTGGGCAAATCCTATGAGGAAGGTCCGGAGTCGGTGCAGGTGCTGGCCGGTTTGCAGCTGGAACTGCATCCGGGCGAGCGCGTGGCGATTATCGGTAAATCGGGTTCGGGCAAGAGTACCTTGCTTAACTTGCTTGGCGGCCTTGATACGCCGTCCAAGGGCAGCGTCTGGCTCGATGGTGAAGAACTTTCGGCCCTGAGCGAGAAGAAACGCGGCCTGCTGCGCAACCGTGCGCTGGGCTTTGTGTATCAGTTCCACCACTTGCTGCCCGAGTTCACCGCGCTGGAAAACGTCTGCATGCCTCTGCTGATCGGCAAGACTGCCATTCCAGAAGCGCGCAAACGTGCCACGGCACTGCTGGAGCGTGTAGGGCTGGGGCATCGCCTGGAGCACAAGCCGGCAGAACTGTCCGGTGGCGAACGCCAGCGCGTGGCCATTGCCCGTGCCCTGGTGAACAACCCAGGCCTGGTGATGCTCGATGAGCCGACCGGCAACCTCGACTCCCATACCGCCCAAGGCATTCAGGACTTGATGCTGGAACTTAGCACCTCGATGCGCACAGCGTTCCTGGTAGTGACCCACGACATGAACCTGGCCCGCCAGATGGACCGCGTCCTGCATTTGCAGGAAGGTTGCCTGACTCCCATCTAACGGATTGAAACCCGGCGTTTGAAAAGGCGTCGGGTCTTTTATTTTTATACGGTGCCCCAGCGAATGTTCAGACCGTTATCGATCTTTATCGGCACGCGCTACACCCGCGCCAAGCGCCGCAATCGCTTCGTTTCCTTCATCTCGATGACCTCGATGATCGGCCTCGCCCTGGGCGTGCTGGCGATGATCGTTGTTCTTTCGGTGATGAACGGCTTCCAGCGCGAAATGAGTTCGCGCATCCTCGGCATGGTGCCGCACGCGACCATCGTCGGCGTCAATCCTATCGACGATTGGCAGCCTGTCGCGGCAGCCGCCATGAAAAATCCTGAAGTGACGGCGGCGGTGCCGTTCACCGAGTTGGAAGGCATGCTGTCTTACAAGGGCACGATGCAGCCGATCCAGGTCAGTGGCGTTGATCCGGCGCTGGAAGGGCAGGTGTCGATTGTCGCCAAGCACATTGTTCAGGGGCGTCTGGATGCCTTGAAGCCGGGTGAGTTTGGCGTGGTGATCGGTGAAATCACTGCGCGGCGCTTCCGCCTGAACGTCGGCGACAAGATCACCCTGATCGTGCCGGAAGTGAGCACCGCGCCGGGCGGGATTACCCCGCGCATGCAGCGCTTGAACGTGGTCGGTGTATTCAAGGTTGGCGCCGAACTCGACGGCTCGATGGCGCTGATCCACGTTGCCGACGCCGCGCAGATGCAGCACTGGGAACCGAATCAGGTGCAGAGCGTGCGCCTGGCGGTGAAGGACTTGTACGCTGCTCCCCAAGTGTCGAGTGACATTGCCACAGGGCTGGGTACTGCTTACAGGGCGGATGACTGGACCCACACCCAGGGCAGTCTGTTTAGCGCGATGAAGATGGAAAAAACCATGATCGGCCTGCTGTTGCTGATGATCGTCGCCGTGGCGGCGTTCAATATCATCGCGACCTTGATTATGGTGGTGAACGACAAGGGCGCGGACATCGCGATCCTGCGCACCATTGGCGCCACGCCTCGGCAGATCATGGCGATCTTCATGGTTCAGGGCACGGTGATCGGGATTGTCGGCACCCTGATCGGTGGCATTCTCGGCGTGATCGCGGCGCTGAACGTCAGTGAAATGGTGGGCTGGATCGAACGCGTCAGCGGCCAGCACATCTTCAGTTCCGATGTGTATTTCGTCAGCAACTTGCCCTCTGAGCTGCAAGGTGCGGATGTTGCGTTGATCTGCACGGCGGGGTTTGTCATGAGCTTCCTGGCCACGATTTATCCGGCGTGGCGGGCGGCGAAGATCGAGCCGGCGCATGCGTTGCGGTATTCGTAAGCGCTGATACCGCTATCGCGGGCAAGCCCGCTCCCACAGTGTTTTGTGTCGTTCACAAATTTCGTGTTCAACCACAAAACCTGTGGGAGCTGGCTTGCCAGCGATGGGGCCGGACCTGCTAGCCTCAATCCCCTCTTGGTAACTCAATCACAAACCGCGTCCATCCATTGTCCGATTCGCAATGAATCCGCCCGCCGTGGGCGCGGATGATCGACCGGGTAATCGCCAATCCCAACCCAGCATGCTCACTGCTGCCTTCATGACGCGCCGGGTCCGCCCGGTAAAAACGGTCAAACAGGCGCGTAAGCAAGTCTTCGGAAATCCCTTCACCACTGTTTGCGACAGTCAGGCTCAAGCCTTTGGGCTGATCGACGATGCGCACCTGAATCTCGCCATCGGCCGGCGTAAAACGCAGAGCGTTGTCCAGTAAATTGGAAAGCGCCCGTCGCAACATGCTGCGATCACCTTCGATACGGGCGCTGCCATCACGGCTGAGCTTTACACCAGCGTCCTCAGCCAGGGGCGCAAAAAACTCCAGCAACACATCCGTCTCTAGCGCCAGGTCCAGTGGTTCGCGCCGGGGCATCAACAGGCCGTGATCGGCCTTGGCCAGGTACAGCATGTCGTTGACCAGTTGCGCCATCCATTGCAGTTCTTCGAGATTGCTATGCAGTGCCTCCCGATAATCCTCGATGGGCCGCGGTCGGGTCAGGGTGACCTGAGTGTGGGTCAGCAGGTTCGATAGGGGCGTGCGCAGTTCATGGGCGATGTCGGCAGAGAACGCGGACAGTTGCTGAAAGGAGTCGTCGAGGCGTCCAAGCATGGCGTTGAAGTGGCGGGCCATTTCCGCCACTTCCGGCGGCATGTTTTCTTCGGGAAGGCGGGCATTGAGTGAATGTGCCGAAACACCCTTGGCAACGGCGCTGATGTGTCGCAATGGCCGCAAGCCGCTGCGCGCTGCCCAGGCGCCGAGCAACGCAGTGGCCAGGGCCGACAGGCCGACAGTCAGCCAGATCAGGCGCTGCATGCGTTGCAGGAAGTGTTGGTGGTGGGTGATGTCCAGCAACAGGGTCAATTGTGGGGAGTCGGCCTGATCGGGAATCAGCGGCGCATTGAGCACACGGTAATCGGTGCCCGCGTTGTTGATCGTCGACAATCCCGCTTTCTGCGGTAGTGTTTCCGGCAGATTCGCCGAACTGTCATACCAGCGTTTGCCATCGCTGCCGCGGATGCGCAGCGACAGGTCGGCCTGTCTGCTCAATTCATCGTTCAGTCTGACTTCACTGTCGCTCGATTGAACATCGTGCAGCGCCCGACGCAGGCCAATCAGCTTACTCTCCAGCAATTGCTGGTCCAACTCGATGAAGTGCGCCTCGCTGGCGCGGCTGAACAGTACCCCGGCGAACAGCGATACCACGGCCGTGCACGCCGCAAACAGCAGCGCCAGACGGCTGCTCAAGGAAAGCCGTTGCATCAGGCGCCGCGCTCTTCGAGGACGTAGCCCATGCCGCGCACGGTGTGGATAAGTTTGTTGTGGAATTCATCGTCGATCTTCAAGCGCAATCGACGGATCGCGACTTCGATGACATTGGTGTCGCTGTCGAAATTCATGTCCCAGACCTGGGAAGCGATCAGTGATTTGGGCAGCACTTCACCCTGACGGCGCAGGAGCATTTCCAACAAGGCGAACTCTTTGGCGGTCAGGTCGATGCGATGCCCGTTGCGTTCGACTCGACGGCGAATCAGGTCCAGACGCAGGTCGGCCAGTTGCAGGCTGGTTTCCTGGGGTGCCACGCTGCCTCGGCGCAACAGGCTGCGTACCCGGGCCAGCAGCTCGGAAAAGGCGAAGGGCTTGACCAGGTAATCGTCGGCGCCCAATTCAAGCCCGTGAACCCGGTCCTCCACCGCATCCCTGGCGGTCAGGAACAGCACCGGGGTATCCAGGCCGGCACTGCGCACGGCTTGCAGAATCTGCCAGCCATCGCGCCCAGGCAGCATCACGTCGAGAATCAACAAAGCGTATTCACCGCTCAATGCCAATTGCTGGCCGGTACTGCCGTCGGCCACCAGTTCAGTATTAAAACCGGCTTCGGCCAGGCCCTGGCGAAGGTAGTGGCCGGTTTTCGGTTGGTCTTCGACGATCAGCAGTTTCATGGGCGACTCGGGTCAATGGAACAAAAGCTTTATACCGCGGGCGCCGACAGTGCGGGCCAACCTGACAAAGTTGTAATCTGATTGTCAGGTTACGGGCAGTGAGCGCAGTTTAGAGTTTTCCACAGGCTGAACCTTATCTTGTTGGAGTATGACTATGTTTTTGCGCAAAACCCTGGTGCGAGTCGTGTGTTTGCTGACGCTCAGTTCGCCTGTATGGGCGTCACCGGCGCACACTTTCGATTTTGGTCAACCGGCCCCAGCCGCCAAGGCGACCCGCAGTGTTGAAGTGGTGATGGGCGACATGTCGTTCAGCCCCAAGGCCATCGACATCAAGGCGGGTGAGACGGTGCGCTTCGTACTGGTGAACAAGGGCCAGTTGTTGCACGAATTCAATCTCGGTGACGCTGCGATGCACGCCAGGCACCAGCAGGAAATGTTGCAGATGCAGCAACACGGCATGCTGACGCCTACAGGTATGAAGGAAATGGACCACGGCGCGATGGCCGGTATGGATCACGGCGCCATGGGGCACGACATGAAGAACGGCATGAAACACGACGACCCAAACAGTGTGCTGGTGGAACCGGGCAAAACCGCTGAACTGACCTGGACCTTCAGCAAGGCTGCCAATCTCGAATTTGCCTGCAACATCCCCGGTCATTACCAGGCTGGCATGGTCGGCAAATTGACTGTCAGTCAGTAAGCACTCAAAGGCGGGAGCAAAGGCTGATAGAATCCGCTGATTATTCAGTCAGGTTTCCGCCATGCATCCCGCAGCCGAACATTCGCCGCTGGGCAAGTCCAGCGAATACATCGCCACTTACACGCCGTCCCTGCTGTTCCCGATCCCGCGTACCGCGAAGTGGGCCGAGTTGGGCCTGACGGCACAAACCCTGCCTTACAAGGGCGTGGACTTCTGGAACTGCTTCGAATTGTCCTGGCTCCTGCCTTCGGGCAAGCCTGTGGTGGCGATCGGCGAGTTCAGCATCCCGGCAGATTCGCCGAACATCATCGAATCGAAGTCATTCAAGCTTTACCTCAATTCGTTGAACCAGACGCCGTTTGCCGATACCGCGAGCCTTGAATCAACGCTGGCCAAAGATCTGTCGGCCGCTGCCGGCAAACCGGTTGGCGTGCGCATTCGCAGTCTGAAAGAGGTCGAGGCCGACGGCGTCGTGGCTTTGCCTGGCGTGTGCATCGATGATCTGGATATCAGCGTCAGCAACTACGAGCATCCACGTCCGGAGCTGCTGCGTTGCGATGAGTCGCGCATTGTCGAAGAGAGCGTGCACAGTCATTTGCTCAAATCCAACTGCCCGGTGACCAGTCAGCCGGACTGGGGCAGCGTAGTGGTGGAGTACCGTGGCGCGGCGCTCGATCATGCGAGTTTGCTGGAGTACATCGTCAGCTTCCGCCAGCACTCGGATTTCCACGAGCAGTGCGTGGAGCGGATTTTTCTCGACCTGCAGCGCTTGCTTAAGCCTGAGAAACTGACGGTTTATGCGCGCTACGTGCGGCGTGGCGGGTTGGATATCAATCCGTATCGCAGTACTGAAGAGGTGCAGTTGCCGAACCATCGTCTGGTTCGCCAGTAAAGATTTGATGTGAGAGCTGTGTAGGAGCTGTGTAGGAGCTGTCGAGTGCAACGAGGCTGCGATCTTTTGATCTTATAAAAGGCAAGATCAAAAGATCGCAGCCTGCGGCAGCTCCTACAGGAATTTGTGAATTCAGATGCCCATGTTGCCCAAGGCTTGCCCGATGTTGCGCAAAGTTGCAGCAAGGGTAGGGTGTTCAAGTTCGAAGCGTTCGACAGCCAGGTTAACGCCATCGGCGAGGCTGGCATCCTGGGTTTTGGTTTCCAGCTCAAGCTGAAGTTCGATCTGTTGCATCAGTTCATGCAGGTTGTCGCGCTCGGCTTCGGACAGTGGAGGATTCTGTTCCAATTGCTCGCGCAGGGCATTGAGCTGTTCTTGCAGTTCGCGGGCAGACATGGCGTTCTTCCTTCTCTCGATTGGCACTGGCATAGACCGCGGCGGTACGCCAAAGGTCAATGGCTGACCTTTAGATTAATCCACTCTCGCGCAACCTGCATGATCTCGATCAGGGCTTTTCACCCTTGAGTCGACGTAGATTGATATCCGCCAGACAGGTATCGAGTTCACCGAGGTGATCGATCACCGAATGCACGCCCAAGCCGAACAGTTGCACCGTTGCCTTGCTGCGTTTGATGTCCCGTTCCTGTTGGGAAAGTGCCTGCCATTGCGCAGGCGACAGGCCGCAAAGCGAGCCGCAGGACGCCAGTCCAATAGTCCACAGGCCGGCATTGAGCCCCGATTGCAGCAGGCGTGGTTCACCACTGACCAGTACGCAGCCCTCCAATCGTTCGACGTTTAGTGCCATTAACGCCTGCCAGCACGCATTGGGTGACGGCCAGGTATCAATTGTTGCTACAGAATGTTGCGATGAGTGAGACGGCTTGATCCATTCCGGCAACGCGACAGCCAGGGAATGGCTGAGCGCCGGGGGCAGCTCATCGAGCCAGGCGCAAGGTATTTGCTGGCGCTGCAAGCTATGCAGGCTGTCGAGGGCACCGGGGGTGGCCTCGGTGTGCTCAGCTGCATGGGCGCCGTTGCGGCGCGTATGAGCACCGAAATCCACCAGGCAGCCACTGAGGCCGAACAGCACGGCAGTCAGGCTCGGCGCAGTTTGAGGCTTGGTTTCGGCGTGCGGCATGTTAACTACCCTGAAATAGCCTCGAGGCTAGTCGCTGGCGGTGACAGTTGAGTGACACGGATGTAAATCGATCACAATCAACATCAATCCTGAACTCACGCTTGGGGGGATGCTGCCTAAAGTGACCTTTACGTTTTATACTAGTGGCCTTTGTGTCGGGTCTTGCTCCCGGCGACGGTACAATCCAAGGAGTTTTCTATGCGCTGGAGCAATCATTTAGCTCAGCTGTGTGTGTGTGCCGGCACGTTGCTGGTCCCTTTCGTTGCCCAGGCAGCTTCGGAAGACGATCCTTGGGAAAGCATTAACCGTCCAATCTACGAATTCAACGACGTGATCGACACCTATGCCCTGAAGCCTTTGGCCCAGGGGTACCAGTTCGTGACGCCACAGTTCCTTGAAGACGGCATCCACAACATGTTCCGCAACGTCGGCGAAGTGACCAACCTTGCCAACAATATCTTGCAGGCCAAGCCTGCGGCGGCGGGTGTCGACACTGCGCGCTTGATTTTCAACACCACGTTCGGCCTGCTGGGCTTCTTCGACGTGGGTACCAAGATGGGCCTGCAACGCAACGATGAAGATTTCGGCCAAACACTCGGTTACTGGGGTGTCGGCAGCGGTCCATACGTGATGCTGCCGCTCCTGGGGCCAAGTACCGTGCGTGATGCACCTTCGAAGCTCGTCGACAGTTATACCGGCCCGTATCCCTACATCAACGATGTGCCGGTACGTAATTCGATTTTCGGCCTGAACATTGTCGATACCCGTGCAAACCTGCTGTCGTCCGAGAAGTTGATCACGGGCGACAAGTACACGTTTATCCGTAACGCGTACCTGCAGAACCGTGAATTCAAGGTGAAAGATGGTCAGGTAGAAGACGATTTTTGATCTTTATCGATAAGAAAAAGGCGGCCATCGAGCCGCTTTTTTCATTTTTAGAGGCCTGCGGTCCTTACATTGAGTTTCGGTTTTAACGGTTCTTATAACTACCGGTGATTTGACAGGGTTGGATGTCAAGCGACCATCGTCGTGAGCTTGAAACGCCTCGCGGATGGGAGTACCGTCTGCGCCTTAGAAGGGCACCTCTGGTGTACATGTGTGTAGGGCTAGTGCTCGAAAACAGTGCGACAGAGAGGCTAGAAAGCGAATCCAGTAGTGAGAGCCGGGCCACAATCCGAGCCGCTACGCCAACCTAATTCTGGCGCCGTTTGCCCACATGCCAAAAACCAGTGCCACGCTGCTGATAATCGATGATGACGAAGTAGTGCGCGCGAGCCTCGCCGCCTATTTGGAAGACAGTGGTTTCAGCGTCTTGCAGGCCAGCAATGGCCAGCAGGGTCTTCAGGTATTCGAGCAAGACAAGCCCGACTTGGTTATCTGCGATTTGCGCATGCCGCAGATGGGCGGGCTCGAACTCATTCGCCAGGTGACCGAACTCTCGCCGCAAACGCCGGTGATCGTGGTGTCGGGTGCTGGCGTAATGAATGATGCCGTCGAGGCGCTGCGCCTGGGCGCGGCGGACTACCTGATCAAACCTCTCGAAGATCTGGCTGTGCTTGAGCACTCGGTGCGTCGGGCCCTGGATCGAGCGCGCCTGCTGCTGGAGAACCAGCGTTACCGTGAGAAGCTGGAAAAGGCCAACCGCGAGCTTGCTGCCAGCCTGAATCTGCTCCAGGAAGACCAGAACGCCGGTCGCCAGGTGCAGATGAACATGCTGCCGGTCAGCCCCTGGACCATCGACGAGTTCAAGTTTGCACACCAGATCATCCCGTCGTTGTACCTGTCGGGTGATTTCGTCGATTACTTCCGGGTCGACGAGCGCCGGGTAGCGTTCTACCTGGCGGATGTTTCCGGCCATGGCGCCTCTTCAGCCTTTGTCACTGTGCTGTTGAAATTCATGACCACGCGCTTGCTGTTTGAATCCAAGCGCAGCGGCACATTGCCAGAATTCAAGCCTTCAGAAGTCCTTGGTCATATCAACCGGGGCCTGATCAGTTGTAAGCTGGGCAAACACGTCACAATGGTCGGTGGAGTCATCGACGAGGAGACAGGTTTGTTGACCTATAGCATCGGCGGTCATTTGCCGTTGCCAGTGTTGTACACACCCGACAGTGTTCGTTATCTGGAAGGGCGTGGTTTACCGGTGGGCCTCTTCAACGAAGCCACCTACGAAGACCACGTGATGGAATTGCCGTCGACGTTCAGCCTGACGCTGATGTCTGATGGCATTCTGGACCTTTTGCCAGAACCCACACTCAAAGAAAAAGAAGCTGCGTTGCCCCAACGGGTCAAGGCAGCGGGCGGCAGCCTGGATGGTCTGCGGCAGGTTTTTGGATTGGCCACGCTAGGGGAGATGCCGGATGATATCGCCCTGTTGGTGTTGAGCAGGAATCTTTAATGAGTACCGGTAGAATCCAGTTCGCCGAGCAGGACGGCACCTTCGTCCTCAAGTTCGTCGGTGAAGTTCGCCTGACCCTGTGTTCGGCGTTGGATGCGACTATTGAGAAAATCTTCACAGCGAAGAATTTCAATGCGATCGTGATCGATTTGACCGAAACCCGCAGCATCGACAGCACCACCCTTGGCCTTTTGGCCAAGCTGTCGATCCTGTCGCGGCAACAGGTCGGCCTGCTGCCGACGGTCGTCACCACCCACGAAGACATCACCCGTCTGTTGCAGTCCATGGGCTTCGAGCAGGTGTTCAACATCGTTGACAAGCCTGTGCCATGCCCGGAATGCCTGGATGACCTGCCAGACCAGGATCAGTCCGAAGAGGTGGTACGGATCAAGGTGCTTGAAGCGCACAAGATCCTCATGGGCTTGAACGACTCCAATCGTGAGGCGTTCCATGACCTGGTGAATGCGCTGGAGCGGCATTGATTCGCTGAGTCATTCGGCGCCTGTTCAGGCGCCTTCGCGAGCAAGCCCGCTCCCACATGGGGCCTTCGTTAGTAATCCGATTTGTGCCACACCACAAACCCCCAGTGGGAGCGGGCTTGCCCGCGAAGGCGTCCGTCCAATCACCACAGGACCAAACCAGCCAGCCACAAAAAAGGGCGAACCCACCAGGGTTCGCCCTTTTTGCATTACACCCACTCAGATCAAAGCTTTGCCTGCAGCAGCGACTCAAGCTTTTCCTGGTCGCGGGCAAACTGGCGAATGCCTTCGGCCAGTTTCTCGGTCGCCATGGCGTCCTCGTTGGACAGCCAGCGGAACTGCGCTTCATTGAGGTTCAGGCGCGCTTCACCGGCTTGGCCCGGCGCCAGTTTGCGCTCCAGCTTGCCGGTATCCGCTGCCAGCTTGTCGATCAGGTCCGGGCTGATGGTCAGACGGTCGCAACCGGCCAGTTGCTCGATCTGGCTCAGGTTGCGGAAGCTGGCGCCCATCACCACGGTTTTGTAGTCGTTGGCTTTGTAGTAGTTGTAGATGCGCGTTACCGACTGCACACCCGGATCATCCGCACCGGTGTATTCGTTGCCGGTGGCTTTCTTGTACCAGTCGTAGATACGGCCCACGAACGGCGAAATCAGGAACACTCCGGCGTCGGCACAGGCAGCCGCCTGAGCGAAGGAGAACAGCAGGGTCAGGTTGGTCTGGATGCCTTCCTTTTCCAGGATCTCGGCAGCGCGGATGCCTTCCCAGGTAGAGGCGATCTTGATCAGCACGCGATCGCGGCCAATGCCGGCCTTTTCGTACAGCTCGATCAGACGGTGCGCACGCTTGAGTACAGCGTCAGTGTCGAACGACAGGCGCGCATCCACTTCTGTGGAAATACGCCCCGGGATCACTTTGAGGATTTCTTGCCCTACCGCGACGCCAAAACGGTCGCTGGCCAGGCCCACATCGCCCTTGCAGTCGCTGACGCAAGCGTTCAACAGTTCGGCGTAAGCGGGAATGGCCGCAGCCTTGAGTAGAAGGGAAGGGTTGGTGGTGGCGTCTACCGGCTTAACGCGAGCGATCGCTTCGAAGTCGCCGGTGTCGGCAACCACGGTGGTCATTTGCTTGAGTTGTTCCAGCTTGGAAGTCATGGGAGTGCTCTGTCCTGTGGGTCTGTTGACATTACCCGAGCGCTGACAGCCACTCAAGGGCATCGGGGCGTATCGATCGCCCCGGCGGCAACAACCTGAAAACAGATGTTTGAAAGGCGGGGCGTGGTGCGGTGCGCGGTATCGATTAATACGATGCCAAATCAGCCCACAGGTTCAAAGCAACTGACCTGTGAGCCGACCTGTCGGGTGACGCCTACTCGGCGTTCAGCTGAGTCTTGACCGCCATTTGTGCCGGTTTCGCTTGCCCGTCGGAGGTCAGCAGGCCGAAATTCTTCTCCCGGTCATTACTGCCCGAGTCGCTGTTTTTCCATTCATAAATCGACGTGAGCGGGATGTTGAGTTTTTTAACATCGGTGATGAACTTGGCGATTTTACTGGCTTGCCCTTCGATCCCGCCGTTAGAGGTAAGGGCCGAGATACCCCACTCACTGATGACCCCCGGCAGATGGAAGTTCTGCTGAATAAACGCTTGGGCATTGCTGATCTGCGCGGTCGTCATGCCATAGGGGTGATAAGAAATAGCGCTCAGGCATTTGGGGTATTCACTGACAATTTTGTTCAGCGCCACGGTTGATGGAGTACTGGCACTCGGCGCCCGGGCGAAGCCAAAGCCGATCAAGGGCGTCGTTGTCGGCTTTCCTTGCAACGTCTTGCACGTGGCGCTCATGAACGGCACAAACGTCGTGTTGAATTTACCGGTCGGCCAATAGGTTTCCAGGTCCGGCTCATTCCATAGTTCAATCGCCACCAGTTGCGAGCGGTAGGACACCTCCAGGTTCATCACCGCGTTGGCGAACGCTTCGCCCGCCGTCGCAAGTTCGTCGATATTGTCAGGTGACGTGGTGAGCGGCTTGGTGGAGCGCACGGTCATCAGCACCGGCAGCCCGGCAGACCTGGCCGCGGCAAAGGCGTCGCTGACCTGCTTTTGATAGGCCTTGCCACCGAGGCTGTTGCTCCATACGCCAAAGCGCACGAAGGTGAACCCTGCCGCTTTGATCTGCTCGGCATCGATGGGGGTGAAGCTCTGGATCTTGACCTGGACGCCGATGGTCTTGGAGCTAGTCAGTGTCGGGAACAGTTCGCTGGCTTGAACCTGACTGGTTGCACTGAGCAGCAACAAGGTCAGGGTGCCAAGCCGTTTGATATTTGCTGATTTCATGTCTGCTCTCCCAGTGAGAATGACATCTAGCCAATAGTTATTTCACTACGCAGGTTTTGATAACGAAGTGGCTGCCAAGTGCGCGGATGTTATTTTTTGTCGGAAAACCATCGCTCGAAAATCACAGTTATTTTTAGTCCGGTAATTCTGGTTGGGCGGCTTTTAGGGGCGTGGTACTTAATGCACTTGTTTTAACCGGGCGAATCTATTTCCGAGTTCAGGAAAGTCTTGTGGGGTCATAAAAAATCCACTCGATGTATTGGCCGATTGACATTACACGGAAAATAAACCTTGTTCAGAAAGATCCTTGTCGTCTGCGTGGGCAATATTTGCCGAAGTCCGACAGCAGAACTGTTGCTGCGTAACGCGCTGGCCCCCTCAACGATTACCGTGACCTCCGCAGGCCTTGCTGCGCGGGTCGGCGAAGCCATGGAGCCGTCAGCGCGCCAGGTTCTGGAAGGCCATGGCCAAAGTGCAGAAGGGTTCAAGGCACGGCAGATTACCCCCGAAATCGTCAATGAGTCAGACCTGATTCTGGTGATGGAAAAAGAGCATGTAAAACAAGTGCTGAAGATTGCCTCACACGCGAGGGGCAAAGTGTTTCTGCTCGGAAAGTGGCAGAGCGAGCGAGAAATACAGGACCCGTATCGTCAAGGAAAGGCCGCTTTTATTCATGCCCATGCATTGATTGAAGATGCTGTTTGCTCATGGGCGCAGCGCCTCGGATATTGATGGAAACTCTTCAGCTCAGTGAATGGTAAGAACAGACTTATGCAGTTACCGACAGTAATCAGCAGCCGGGACAACGAACGAGACGATATTGATCTTCTCGGTATATTCGGCACTTTAATTGATCAAAAATGGTTAATAGGCGCGCTCACCGGTGCGTTCATGGTGACCGGGGTTGCCGTCGCGGTGTTGTCGACGCCGGTGTACCTGGCGAACGCGCTGGTTCAGGTCGAGCCGAAAAAGAACGACATGCTCGGCTTTTCCGATCTGAGCAGCATGCTCGGCGGGCAATCGCCGTCGGTGACTGAAATCGGCATCATCAAGTCCCGTGCTGTGATCGGCAAAACCGTCGACGACCTGCACCTGGATATCGAAGTCACGCCCAACACTTTTCCGGTGATTGGCAGTTTTCTCGCCCGACGTTATCGCGGTGAAACCGAGCACAGTGTGGCGGCCCCCCGTTTGGGCTTGAGCAGCTACGCCTGGGGCGGTGAGCGCCTGGAGATAGCACGGCTCAATCTGCCCAAGGAACTGCTGGGCAAGAAACTCACGCTGATTGCCGCCGAGGATCATCGATTCCAGCTCCTGGATGACAACGACAACCTGCTGGTGGAAGGGGTAGTCGGTACAGCCTTCGCGCAAGCGGGCGTCGAGGGGGTGATCGCCCAACTGCAGGCGAACCCAGGCACTCAGTTTGAAGTCGTGCGCAATCCAAGAATCGTTGCTGTCCAGAGTTATCAGGATGCGCTGGATATTTCCGAGCAAGGCAAGGAATCGGGGATCATCCGTCTGGCCCTGGCAAGCACCGACGCCACTCGGGCCGTGAAGATCCTCAACAAAGTCTCCTCGTTGTATGTGCAGCAGAATGTGCAACGCACCTCGGCCGAAGCGGCACAAAGCCTGGCGTTCCTGCAAGGCCAGTTACCTCAGGTCAAGCGCGATCTGGCCAAGGCCAGCGAGGCGCTCAACGGTTATCAAACCCGTGGCAAGACGGTCAACATTTCCCTTGAAACCCAATCGGTACTGGGACAGATCGTTAGTCTGGATACGCGTATCTCCGAGTTGAAAATGCAACAGGCGGAGCTGGATCGCAAGTTCACCAAACAGCATCCGGCGTATCGCGCGTTGATGACGCAGATCGGTGAATTGTCCCAGCAGCAGAAAGCTCTGGAGGGCAAGGCTCAGGACCTGCCTGCCACGCAACAGGAGTTGTTGAACCTGACACGCGATGTGGAAGTGGCGTCGCAGATCTACACGCAACTGCTGAACAAATCCCAGGAGCTGGACATCGTCCGGGCGGGAGCGGTGGGTAACGTTCGGTTGGTTGACACCGCGGATGTCGACATGACCAACCCGGTCAAACCGCGCAAGGCTTTGATCGTACTGATTGCGACCTTCCTCGGTGCCTTTGTCGGCGTAGCCCTGGTGCTGATACGTAAATCCTTGAGCCGAGGGCTGGAAGGCCCGGAAGCCATCGAACAACTCGGGTTGCCGGTGTACGCGTCGATTCCCTACAGCGCGTTGCAGCAGGAAGAGGACAGTAAAAAAGCGCGCTCCAAGGAAGGGACGGACAAGGCGGCTTACCTGCTGGCCCAGCGTAATCCGACGGACCTGTCCATTGAGTCGATCCGTAGCTTGCGCACTTGCCTGCATTTTGCCGGGCTGGATTCGACCAACAACCGAATCATGATTTCCGGCCCGAGCCCACAGGTCGGCAAAACATTCGTCTCCTCCAACCTCGCGGCAGTCATGGCGCAAAGCGGTCAGCGGGTAGTGCTGATCGATGCCGATATGCGCAAAGGGCATTTGCACAAGACGCTCAACACACCGATCACCAATGGCTTGTCGGACCTGTTGGTCAAGCGCTGCAGCATTGAGCAGGCCATCAATCAGGTCGACGTGCAAAACCTGCATTTCATCAGCCGTGGCCAGGTTCCGCCCAATCCTTCAGAGCTGCTGATGCACGCCAACTTTCGCGAACTGATGGCGCAACTCAGTGAGCTGTACGACGTGGTGATCATCGACACGCCACCGCTACTGGCGGTGACGGATGCGGCGATTGTCGGCCGAGAAGCAGCGATCAGCCTGATCGTTACCCGCTTCGGGGTGAACCCCGCCAAAGAGATCGAATTGACGATTCGTCGATTTGCCCAGAATGGCATCGAGTTGAAAGGCGCTGTGTTCAATGGCGTTGAAAAGCGCGCGGCCAGTTACTACGGCAATGGTGGCTACGGCTACTACAGCTACGAATACGCGTCCGACAAATCCTGAATTTCAGCGTTTGTCCTTACAGGCAAGGAAGTGGGTGAGCTGTGAAAAAAATACTGCACGTGGCTGAGACGATCAAAGGTGGGGTTGCCACGGTTATCCGGACGATATCGGCTTCACCGGAGAACGAGGCGGCGCCCTATGAGCTGGTCTATCTGGTGCCGCTGGACCAGAAGAAAGAGTTGCACGGCATCGATGAACGCCACATTCGCACCTTCGCCAGAAACGGGCGCGATGTGCTGTCATTGCTGCGTTTTGCCTGGCAACTGACCCGAGTGATGCTCAAGGAAAAACCCGACGTGGTGCATTTGCACAGCACCTTTTCCGGCGTGATCGGGCGTTGCGTTTGTGTACTCCTGAAACCCTGGCGCAAACCGAAAATCGTCTATTGCCCGCATGCCTTTTCATTCCTGATGGAAAGCTCGCCGGCCAAGCAGAAAGTCTATTCGCTGATTGAGCGGGTGCTGCAGAAAGTCACGGACGTGATCATCTGCGTCAGCCAGTACGAGCTGGACAAAGCGGCAGCGTTTGGCATCGAGCGCAAGCGCATGACGCTGATCTATAACGGCATTCATCACAAGGATGAAGCGCCCAAGGTCGATGCTCCGGAGCCGATTCACCTGCTGTTTGTCGGCCGGCTCGACTACCAGAAAGGTTTCGATGTGTTGCTCAAGGCTTTCGCCAAGGTGCAGCGCAGCGACCTGAAATTGACAGTGGTGGGCAGTGCGGTCAACGAAGACTCCGTCGAGTGTCCGCCGATGGACGCCGTTGAATACCTGCCCTGGGTCACGCCATCCGAAGTGCAGGCGCTGTATCAGAAAGCCGATGCACTGATTGTTCCGAGTCGCTGGGAAGGCTTTGCCATGGTCCCGCTGGAGGGCATGGCCTTGGGGCTGCCGGTGATCTCCAGCGATTGCACATCGCTGCCCGAACTGGTCAGCCATGGGGTGTCTGGCTACGTCTTCCCCGCCGGTGATCACCAGGCGCTGGCCGATCGGTTGATGAAGATCCAGAAACCCGCGTTGCAGGCACTCGGCATCGAAAGCCGGCGAATCGTCCGCGAGCGTTTCAGCGCCGCGTTGATGATCCGGCAAACCTACGACGTGTATCGCGCTCCCACTTATTAAGTAGAAAACAGCTTATGAACGTAACGATCCTGCATGGCTACAGTGCATCCAACTCCGGTGATGGTCTGCTGGTGGATTTGGCGATTGCCCTGGTGCAACGAAACTTTGGTGAAGACACGTCGATCAGTGTCGTGGCGTCCGATCCGCAATCCTTCGACTACTTGCCCCACACATGCCATGACGCGCCGGTGATGGCGGCCAAGGGTCTGGGACGGGTCAAGCAAGCGGTGTTTCTCAATCAGTCCTACGCCGGTCTGGCGGATCTGCTGAAGAACACGGATTTGATTGTCGGGGTCGGCGGTGGATACATGCGCTCCAAAAGTGCCTTCGAACACATCAAGCTGAAATTGGGGCACGCCAAGCAACTGGAAACGGCCATCCTCAGCAAAGTCCCTTCGGTGTATCTGCCGCAGAGCATCGGGCCATTCCACGGTGGAGGCAGCAAGATCGTCGAACATTACGCCAGCGCCGATGCGGTGTTTGTGCGGGACAACAGGTCGTCGGCACTTTTCCAGGCTTGTGAAAATGTCTACCGGGCACCCGATCTGGCCGTGCAGGCATTGGCCAGCAAAATCCTCATGCAGCCCAAGTTCACTCACTGCGCGTCGACCCCGGCAACAGTGTGTGTAGTGCTGCGCAAACCGCCGCAGTGGAGCAAGGAAAAGAAAGTCGCCTATGTGGCGAACTTGCAGTTGCTGCTGCAGCGATTGAAGAACAAGAGCAAAGTGGTTTGCGCGGTACAGAGCGCGGTGCGTGGCAACGATGACGGCGCGTTCTATCGGGAGTTGGGCATCACCGAAGATTTGCTGCCATTGAAGGCGACGTTGGCCAAGTACCAGCCGGACCTGGTGATTTCCGTGCGCCTGCACGGCGCCATCGAATCCCTGTTGTCCGGCGTCCCGGCGTTCCATATCAGCTATGAGCGCAAAGGCTTCGGCGCCTATCAGGACATGGGCGTGGAAGACTGGGTGATCAATGGCGGCGATATCAATGTCGACACCATCATCAACACGGTTTACGCGCCGAACGCATTGTCCAGCTTCGGTAAACGCCTGACGGACACCTGCCGGGAGATCGAAGCCAAGACTGTGATCATGGACGACATCATCAAAGGAATCGTTCGATGATATTTCGGCTATTGCTCCGAGGCGGGGCTTTAGGTGCGAAGTTTCTGCTGGTGTTGGCCATCACCCATTACCTGGGCTATGACGCGTTGGGTTTCTACGGCGTGGTGGTGGCTGCCTCGTTGATTGCGTCGAAGTTTTACAGCGTCGGCTTCAGTTCCGAAATCAATCGGTTGATCAGCGTCGGTGACAGCTCGCGACGGGTCGTCGACAAGGTTCTGCTGCTGTATCTGGCCGTAGGGCTGGTGTTGTCGGTGGTGACAGTGATGATTTATTCACTGTTCCAGGAAGTCGAAGCGGCGACCGCGCTGATTGTCTGCGTGACGCTGGTGCTGCTCACCGAACACCTGTCGTTCGAAATCAACTCCTTCGTGTTTTCCGCGCAGAAAGCCACCTGGGGCGCAGTGCTGTTCTTTATCAAGACCGGCCTCTGGGCGTTGTTGGCGGTGGGCGGGATGATGCTGGGCTGGGTGTCCGGGATCGCCAGTGTGCTGTGGTTGTGGGTCATCGCTAACGTGATGGTGATGATTGCCGGTTACGCCATTGTGGTGAATGTTCATCAGGGGCGGGCGTCGACTGCGCTGACCACGGCGACGGTATGGAAAGCGGGGTTGCCGTTTTATCTGGGGACGGGCCTGATTGCGCTGAGTCAGTACGCCGAGCGCTTCCTGATCATCGACCTCGAACCCTACGCCAGCCTGGGTAAATATGTGTACGCCTGGTCGGCGGCCAATACCTTGCAGGCGTTGTCCTACGCGGTTGTCGCGGTGGTGGGCATTCCGCTGCTCGCCAAGCGTTATCAAGCTGATCAACAACCGTTCACGGTCAGGCAGCTGTTCGTGAACAAATGGGTCATGCGCTCGCTGGTGGTGTCCGCTGCGGTCGCTGTGCTGATTTATCTGTTCTTCAATGTCGTGCTCGACTACGTCGCTGCGACGGTTCCGCGTCCGGACAACGGGATCCTCGGCGTGCTGATTTTTTCCTTCGCCTTGCGCGCCATTGGCGACATCGTCTGGGGCGGGCTGATCGCTTCGAAAAACAGTCGGGTTTCAGTTGCCAGCGCGGCAATCTGCTTGCTGGTTTCGGTGCCGGTCAGCTACGTGCTGATCAAGCACTACTCGATCTATGGTGCCGCCTGGGGCAACGTTTTCGCGATCATCGTTCAGCTTGCCGTGATTGCCGTGCTGACCCGGGCCACTCAAGCGAAAAGGGCAGTGGCATGGGGTTGAAGCTGCCGTGCATCGAGTTTCGCGGCAGGAAACTCGATTCGTCGATCTCGTTCCTGATTCTGTTCACCGGCCTGTTTCTATCGGTGGCCATGCCGCTGCTGGTCCCCCGGGCTCCTGGCCCGGATGCCATGACCCTGTGGATGTCCTATGCCCGCGCCGACAACTGCAATTTCTGGAATCCGTTCTCGCCAGACCGTTCCTCCTACGAGTGTTCAGCATTTCTGCTACGGCCCACGGGCATCAATCTGACCAATGCCTGGGCCTATGGCATGTTTTGCAATTTCTTCCTGACGGCGATTCCGGTCTTCATTTTCCGGCGCATGCCGGTGACGATATTTTTCACCCTGTGTTTGTGGGGTGTGGTGCGTTCGTTCTTCCTCGAGAACCTGACCAAGGAAATCATCGTATCGGTGGCGGTCCTGTCCATTCTGTTTGCCTCGTATTCGCGCAAATACCGCGGCGGATTCTTCCTTTCCGCGTTGATCTACGGCGTGCTGATCCGGCCCTACTGGATTCTGTTTTCGCTGGCCTGGATCGGTGTCTGCGTGATGAAGAAATACGTGTCGCGCTTCACCTTCTTCCTGATGTTGTTCCTGTTCTACCTGGCAATCGCCACGGCGATTCAATTGGCGCTCGGTTATTCGGTGTCGTCGATTCGCGCCAGTAACAACGAATTGCGCACGGCGGGTGAGGAGGGTTCGAAGTCGTTGATCGTGTCCTGGCTCAGTGGCGGAGATTTCGTCTCGCAAGCGCTGGACTCCATGATCATTTTCTTCCGGCTGTCGTTTCCCGTGGAACTGATCCTGCTGTCGGGACCTGGCCAGGTGATCTTCGTGGCGCTGATGATCATGACCTCGTTGCTGTTGTTCAAAGTCATCACATCCACCGACTACAAAGGCGTGCCGATCCAGACCAAGGCCAAGGAACTGATCGCGATTCCCCTGTCCTTTTTGCTGGTTCAAGGTTTGTTCGAACCGGATTTCGGTTCCTTCGCCCGACATTTTTCCATGGTGGTACCGGTGCTGTTTGTCGGGCTGGGATTGATGTTGCGCGCCAATAAACCTGTGTTGGTTGAATCAAGAATCCTGAGTTGAGGCTTGTGCTTTATGTCGAGCAAGAAAAAGTCGCTGGAGATAGAAACCCTGCGCGGCCTGGCGTGCCTGCTGCTGGTGCTCTATCACGTGATCGGGCCATTGGGCGGCGGCTTGAAAATAGATTTGGGGTCACCGTTCCGGGTGCTCGCCGACTCCATGGTGTATGTGCGGATGCCGTTGTTCACGTTCATTTCGGGCTACATCTACTCCATCTACAAAATCAGGGGCAATGACTTTCCGGCGTTCTTTAGCGGTAAGGTCCGACGGCTGATCGTGCCGCTGTTTTGCGTGGGGGTTCCGTTTTCCGTGTTGCAAGCGGTAGGCCCGGGCGTGAACAAGGATGTGGGTGTGATCGATGCGTTGTTGTCGTTCTACGTGCCGATCAACCACTTCTGGTTTTTGCAGGCGGTGTTCATCATCTTCATGTTTGTCGGCCTGCTGCAATGGCGTGGCCTGTTAAGTACGGCGACGCGTTTATATCTGTTGTTCGCGTTTGCGGCGGTGGTGTTTCTGCTGCCGCCTTTCAAGGTCGATGCGTTTGGCATCAACGGGGCGATTTACCTGCTACCGTTTTTCGTAGCGGGAATGATTGGCCAGGAAAAGGTCAGCGCGTTGAAGCAAACGCTCAGAGTGATCGGCCCGTTGGTGTTCGTGTTGATATCGCTGACGTTGCTTTATGTGGCGGCGGTGGATCGCGAGTTGATCGTCGATCGCCGAAGCCTGATCGGTTTGCTGGTGGGCTGCGCGTCCTGCTTCGCGTTGCTGGCCAGTGATATGCGCTCGAAATGGCTGACCTGGCTCGGCGGATATTCCTATGCGATTTTCCTGTTTCATGTGTTGTTCGCCGCCACGTCGCGCTTTGTCCTGGGGCGCCTGGGTGTGAAAGACGAAAGCGTCCTGGTGCTCGGCGGCGTGCTGTGTGGCTTGCTGGGGCCGGTGGTGCTGTCGAGTATTTTCAGTCGCTTCACCTTCACGTCTGTGTTGTTTTTGGGTGAGCGAGCAGCCGCTAAAAAACCTTCGGTAAACGTAGGCGCAGTGCCACAAGCTTGATGAAGGTTCGGGTAAGGGGAATGACGCATGTTTGCAGTCGATGAGGCGCGTCCTGTTGCGGCTTCGGTGATTGAGGTCGGTGACGTTCGCGAACGCTTCGGCCAGTGGCGCGAAGGCAAGGCGGGGAAGGTGCTGGCCATCTCCGTGATCGGCGACAGCTACAGCGCCGGGCAGGATTTCTACCTGAACAAGCTGGTGCAGCGGCTGGTTGGGGAGGCGGGTTTTGCTGGTCCCGGCTATGTCGGTTTCAACCACGGCGCGGCGCTCGGCGGTACGCATTTCAAATACACCCGCAGTAGCGAAAAGTACTTCGGCGGTGATTGGAAGGTCTCCGGCCTTGGCCAGGCCAGCCCCGACAGCCGTACGGTGACAGGGCGACCCGGCGCGTGGCTGGAGATCGATGCCAGTCCCTCAACTGCAATCAACACCGCTATCACCCAGGCAAAGCTGCTTTACCTTGGAAATGGAGAGTCCAGTGAGGTGCGTTATCGCTGGGCACCCTCAGAGGGTTGGCATTCACTGACCCTCACAGGCTCCGGTGTTCAGGAAGTGCCATTGCCTGGCACCTCTGCGGCGGCGGATTGGGCGTTCAGGCTGGAGGTCGTGAAAGGTGCGCCGACTCTGTTCGGCTTGTGGATGAGCAACGACCAGGGCGGCGTTCGGGTGTCCAAGCTTGCGGCATCGGGCGCTACGTCCGCGGACTTTTTCCACAGCGACGGTCGGTGGCAGGCACAGTGGAAGGCCGTGGTGTCGAAAATCCCCGCCGACATCTACCTGATCATGCTCGGTGGCAACGACCAGGGCTTTGGCGTGAAACCCGAGCAGTATCTGAAGAACATTCAGGGGCTGGTGCGCATGGTGCACGAGGCCCAACCGGCGGCAAGCATCAATCTGGTTCTGCGTCAGGACACCACGCGCTCCAGTGCGTATCCAATGTCAGCTTATGCACAGGTCCTGGAGCCTTGGGCGCGGTCAGAACATCTCCGTTATGCCAATCTGCAATGCGCATTCGGCGCCGACTTCAAGCGCTATGCCAGCAGCGGGCCGACGCCCATGATCGGAGCGGATAACATTCATCCTGTTCCCGAGACGGGAGGGCGGGTCATTGCCGATTATTTCTATCGCCTGATCGTCGGCGGCAACAGCAAGGTATCGCCGCAAGACACCTGCGGCGCAACCCTGTAGGAGCGAGCTTGCTTGCGAAAAACGTTTGGACAACGCGTTTACTCAGGCAGGGCGCATTATCGTTGACGACCATCGCGAGCAAGCTCGCTCCTACAGTGATGGGGTTGTTTCGAAGTGATCCAGTTGTCCCAGCAACTCCACGGTCTTGAGTGGCATCAACTGAGTATCACAGCGGGTTTCCACATTGATGATGATCGCCGGGTCGTTGCAGCAAATGCGCACCCGGAATCGCCAGTCGCTGAAAATCACCTTCAGCCCGTCACGGTCATCGATTTCCAGAGCCTGTTCGCCGTACAGCTTTTTCAAGTGAGCGAGTAGGGGATAGGGATCGAGCATCGGGCGACGAATATCCCCGGACGAGGGAAACATGCCGATTCGTTCCACCAACAGGATGGCGCCCAACCAGGGCTCGTTGGCGCTCGGCAACGGCTGATGCCGTGACAACCAGGTCATCACCCCGTGGTTGCCCACCTCCAGTTCAATGTTTGCCGAGGGTTTTGCATTGTTCATAGTGGCCTGCCTGAATGGAGAGTGGGCGTCGGTTCGCGTGCAGCAATGAGTCGGGTAGGGGCTGATCAAAGACCCTTTAGATACAGGTTGTCGTAGCAAAAGTTGGTCGCTTCGAGGTAACCCTCTGCACCACCGCAATCGAAGCGCAAGCCGTCGAACTTGTAGGCCAGCACACAACCGTTCTGCGCCTGTTTCATCAGTGCGTCGGTGATCTGGATTTCCCCACCTTTGCCGGGTTGAGTGTCGGCGATCAGGTCAAAGATATCGGGCGTCAAAATGTACCGGCCAATGATTGCCAGATTGGACGGCGCGTCTTGCGGACTGGGCTTTTCCACCATGTTGTTGACCCGGTAGATGCCCTCGGAAATCTGCTCGCCGGCGATCACCCCGTATTTGTGCGTCTGGTCGCGGGGCACTTCCTGGATGGCCACGATCGAGCAGCGGAATTTCTTGTACAGCTGGATCATTTGCGTGAGCACGCCATCGCCCTTGAGGTTCAGGCACAGGTCATCGGCCAATACCACGGCGAAAGGTTCATCGCCGATCAGTGGGCGGCCACTGAGAATCGCGTGGCCCAAGCCTTTCATTTCGACCTGACGGGTATAGGAAAAGGTGCAGGAATCGATGAGCTCACGGGTGCCGGCCAGGAACTTCTCCTTCTCGGTGCCACGGATCTGGTGCTCGAGTTCATAGCTGATGTCGAAGTGGTCTTCCAGTGCGCGCTTGCCCCGCCCGGTCACGATCGCCATGTGTTGCAGGCCGGCGTCCCTTGCTTCTTCCACGGCGTACTCGATCAACGGCTTGTTGACGATCGGCAACATTTCCTTGGGCATGGCTTTGGTCGCCGGCAAGAAACGCGTGCCATAGCCGGCAGCGGGGAACAAACATTTACGAATCATAAAAGTATCCTGGGCATTCATGGCGCACAGCCAATGGTGCGCAATAACGAGTGATTGCAAGTTGCAATGATTAGTTGAGGGTTACTTTAATACCCGAGCCGCGTGGGTGATGGCAATTAGCAGTGCGCCAATAACGTCTTAATGTTATGAGATGTCGGTTTAATAGTTGTTAGTTATTTTTAGTCGGTATCTGTTGATAGTGGTGCATGCATCGGAGTGCTAATAAGTACCGGGCAATACAGTTTGACTTGCAAAAATAATTATTGCCAGTCGTTGAACTAATTTTGTTTTAGGTTGTTGTCGCCCTTGTTTGTGTGGCTCATGGCACATATTCATTAAATGGGGCTTGACACGCTACTTGGCACTCTCCCCACTATGGATCGCGCTATGAAAATTCTGGTTACCGGTGGAGCCGGCTATATTGGCTCGCACACCACACTCGCACTGCTTGAAGCCGGCTATGAAGTTGTAGTGCTGGATAACCTTTGCAATAGCAGTGATGCAGCATTGCATGCGGTAGAAGCCATTTGCGGCAAGAGTGCGCTGATGATTCGCGGTGATGTGTGCGACAGGGCCTTGCTGGACCGGATTTTCCAGCAGCACGCCATTGATGCTGTCCTGCACTTTGCCGGCCTCAAGGCGGTGGGCGAGAGCGTGCGCAAGCCGCTTGAGTACTACGAGACCAATGTCGGAGGCAGCATCACGCTGTGTCAGGCGATGGCGGCAGCCGGGGTGTTTCGCCTGGTGTTCAGCTCATCGGCCACGGTTTATGGCGCGCCGGAACAGATGCCGATTCGCGAGGACTTCCCCACGGGCAATCCCACCAATCCTTATGGTCAATCCAAGCTGATCGTCGAAAACGTCCTGCGCGACCTTTTCCAGGCAGAGCCGCGCTGGAGCATTGCGCTGTTGCGTTACTTCAATCCGATCGGCGCCCATGACAGCGGCCACTTGGGGGAAGACCCCAATGGCATTCCGAATAATCTGGTGCCTTACATCAGTCAGGTGGCAGTCGGCAGCCTGCAGGAATTGTCGATCTTCGGTAACGATTACCCCACGGTCGACGGCACCGGTGTGCGTGACTACATCCACGTCGTGGACCTGGCGGACGGGCATCTGAAAGCTTTGCAGTCCATCACTGAACGCACCGGCATCCATACCTGGAACCTGGGTACGGGCGATGGTTACAGCGTGCTGCAAGTGCTGCGAGCCTTCGAGCAGGCCTGTGGGCAGCCGGTGCCTTTCCGGGTGATGCCACGTCGCTCGGGTGATGTTGCCGAGAGCTGGGCCGATCCCTCCAAGGCAGCGAAAGAGCTGGGCTGGAAGGCGACGCGTAATTTGCAGCAGATGATGACCGACACCTGGCGCTGGCAATCGAATCACCCCAGGGGATACCTCGGCTGAATGCGTCTGCGCTGCGGCAAAGTGCCATTTGAGCTGAATGTTATTTCCGGTCAGGGTGTTAGATATCGTCGGGAAAATACACTGGAAATGCCTTTTGCAAGTCCGTAGATATAAACCTGCCGTTCGACATTTATCAGTCAGGTAAAACTGTGAATGAACGACGGACCTGTTCGCAATCTTGCGACTTGATCTCTTCAAATCTAACAAAACACCCGATTTCAATCAGGTCAAATGTTAGAAAGGAGTTGATATGAAGAAAGTGATGGCGATTGCACTGTTGACGATGTTGAGCAACTGGGCATCCGCGGTAGAAGCGCCGCTGACTACAGCGACCAATGTATTGGGTAACGTGGCGGCTTCCCCAGCCACTGCAGCCAGTACTGCAATGGTCGCAAGTGCTGTAGCGGCGTCCAACAGTGGTGGAAGTGCAAACGGCGGTACAACAGGTACTACCGGTACCACGGGTACAACCGGCACGCACAACTAACTGAAATACCTGTTGGTGCAGTACAAGGTCGCCCGATGAAAATCGGGTGACTTTGTTTTAGATTCGCCCTTGAATAGCGTAGTGCCATTATGACTCGTAGTGTTTATCTTTTAATGTTGGCAAGTATCGCTTTGCAAGGTTGTATGTTTTCGCCGGGACAATACCTGAGCACCAGCGATATCACGCGCCAAGGGGGCAGTGAAAGCAGCCGGGTCGAGCTCATTCCGATCACCCCCAAGCTCATTTCCATGAACCGCGCCACGCACAAGCGTGAGTCGGTGCCGGTGGAGTTGTTGACCACACCCGCTGAGTACCGCATCGGCAGCAACGATGTCTTGTACATCACGGTCTGGGATCACCCCGAGCTGACGGCCCCATCCGGCGCGCAACAGCAGATTGATGCCAACGGCCGCCTGGTACGTTCCGATGGCACGCTTTACTACCCGTTCATCAAGGAAGTCCAGGCCGCCGGTAAAACCATCCAGCAGCTGCGAGCGGACATGGAACAAAGACTGTCGGCCTTCATTGCCGACCCGCAGGTGGATGTCGCCGTGTTGCGTTTCGCCAGTCAGAAGGTCGTGGTGTCGGGTGCCGTTTCCAAGTCCGGTCCGCAAGCGATTTCCACCAACCCGCTCAGTGTCGTAGAGGCCCTCGGTTCTGCCGGTATCGATACGGCGAATGCCGATTTGTCCGGTCTGTTGCTGACGCGTAACGGGCGGGTGTATCCGCTCAATCTGGACACGCTCAATCAGCAGAATTCCGAGTTGCAGAGTGTCTACCTCAAAGGTGGCGATCAGTTGTATCTGCCTTACAACGACAACAAGCGCATCTACGTCATGGGTGAGGTCAATCAGCCCCGTGCGCTGAGCTTCAAGACCGCGACCATGAACCTGTCCGATGTCCTGGGCTCGGTCGGCGGATTGAGTCAGACCACTTCTAACGGTAACGCGGTGTACGTCATCCGGGGTGTGGAAAACCTCGATGTGGAGCCGGCAAAAGTCTATCAACTGCAAGCCGAGTCGCCGACCGCCATGGCACTGGCCACGCACTTTGAAGTACGTCCCCAGGACGTTGTCTACGTGGGTCCTGCCAACGTGACTCGCTGGAATCGCTTCATCAGCCAATTGGTGCCATCGGCCTCCATTGTCGGCACGGGCGCTTCCGCTGCGAAGAACATGAGTGAAGTCAGTAGCAACAGCAAATAAGGCCGGGTCCGACTGTGAGAACGTTGAAAGTTGGCGTCTGCTTGATAGCGGCCTTGTCGTTGTGTGGCTGTAACCCGCTGATGGTCGCCTCGTTGACCAACTTCAAGTCAGCGGTGGTTGGGCCGGATGAGTTGGAGGTGACGGCCGAGCAGGTGGCGCAGGTTCAATATCCCCAACTCAAGCTGACCACACCGTCCGGTTCCGGGGTGTTGGCGCTGGTGCGTGAGCGAGAGGATCTGCAGTTCTGGGTCGCTTCCGGCAAACAGGTGCTGCTGATGCGCGATGGCCTCGCGGTGCGCAGCATCGGCCTGGGCATTGAGGGCGATCTGGACGGTACGCGCCTGCCTGACGCATCACCCTTCAAACAGGGCCTTCATCAAGTGCCCGATGGCTATACCAGCCAGCGCTGGATCGACCTCTATGAAGGCCATGAAACAGGGGTGGCCTTGAACAGTCGGTTCTCTCGCAAATCCATGGAAACCCTCGAAATCCTCAACAAGGAATACGCCGTGCTACGTGTCGATGAGCAGATTGACGCCCCGGCCATCGGCCTGCGTGCGACCAATCGTTATTGGGTCGATCCCGTTGACGGTTTCATTGTGCAGAGTGAGCAACAATTGACCTCGCAATTGCGGGTCAAGATCGTTCAATTGACCCCTGAACGCAGGCACGCCCATTGAAGCGGGTCAGGGTTTTATCTGCGTGCCTGCTGTTGATCACCGGCATGAGCCATGGGGCGGTCACTGTTACCGGTGACGTCGCCAATCCCGGACCCGTCGACCTGCCTGCCGGTGGCCGTTTGCTGGATGTGATCAACGTGGCACAACCCAATGCCGAAAGTTACTGGCTGGCGGGCGTACTGCTGCGTCAGTCCTTGCTTGAACAACAGGCTCGGCTCAAGGCCGGAGTGCTGTTCGATCTGGACGTGTTGCAGCGCATGGCCCTGCTCTTCGACAGGCCGAGCCGCGCTGCCCTGGCGGTGCGTCTGGCCGAGCAAGTCAGGCGCATGCCCGTCACCGGGCGCCAGGTGGCTGACCTTGACCCGGTCGCGGTGGAAGTCGGGTTTGCGCGCAACATGCGCCTGGACGATGGCGACCGCCTTATCTACCCGTTGCGAGTCGACGAGGTCGAAGTGTTGGGCGCGGTCGCCGAACCATGCCGGTTGCCCTATCGACCGCTGCAAGAGGCTCGCGACTATTTGCAAGGCTGTGAGTCGCTCATCGATGCAGATGCCGATTACTTGTGGCTGATCCAACCCAACGGCGTCTCGCGGCGGGTTGGCATTGCGCACTGGAATCGCGAGAGCGGGCAGATACCTGCCGCTGGCAGCAAGATTCTGGTCCCGGTCAAAAATGATGACCTTGATCCGCCTATCCCTGAACTGAATCAGCAGTTGGCCGAATTCATTGCCACGCAGCTGGCTGAGGTGGTTCGTTGAATTTACGTTTTGCAGCAGTACTGTTATTGCCCTGTGGTTTGGCTCATGCGGAGCCGCGCATTACTCAAAACGATTTCGGTGGCGTTGGCTTGTTGCAAACGCCGACGGCGCGAATGGCGCCGGCCGGTGAATTGAGCGTGAATGCCAACCGCACCGACCCCTATAGCCGATACAGCGTGTCGCTACAGCCGCTTGAATGGCTGGAGGGCTCGTTTCGCTACACCGCGATCACCAACCGCCCTTACGGCCCGGAGTCGCTGAGCGGCAGCCAGAGCTATAAGGACAAGGCGGTCGACCTCAAAGCCCGCCTGTGGGAAGAAAGCCATTGGGCGCCCGAAGTGGCGCTGGGTTTCCGGGACATTGGTGGTACGGGTTTGTTCTCCAGTGAGTTCCTGGTGGCCAACAAGCGCTACGACAATTTTGATTTCAGCGCCGGTATCGCCTGGGGTTACCTGGGTAATCGCGGCGACTTCGATAACCCGCTGGGTTGGGTCGATGACCGCTTCAAGACCCGCCCGGACAGTGAAGGCACCGGTGACGTTAACGCCGGGTCTTACTTTCGCGGTAGCCCTTCATTGTTCGGTGGTGTGACCTACCAGACTCCTTGGGATCGACTCAGCCTGAAACTGGAATACGAAGGCAACGATTACAAGCACGAACCCAAGGACAACGAGATCAAGCAGGACTCGCCGATCAACCTCGGTGCAGTCTTCAAGCTGACTGACTCGATCGATGTCAGCGCAGCTTGGGAGCGTGGCAACACGGCGATGTTCGGCGTCACCTTCCACACCAACTTCGTCAGCCGCAAGGCGCCGGCCAAAACCTTTGATCCGCCAGCCGAACCGCTGCCGGCGAAGGCGCCGACCACGACGATGGATCAGGTCAATTGGGCCGACGTGTCGCAACGCTTGCAGCAAAATGCCGGCTACAAGGTCGAGCGCATCAGCCAGCGCGGCTCCGAGTTGTTGGTGTATGGCGAACAATCGCGTTATTTCCATTCGTCCAAAGCGGTGGGCCGCGCGAGCCGGGTTCTGGACAACAGTGTGAATGACGACATCGACTGGTTCACCCTGGTGAACAAGCGCTATGACCTGCCGCTGGAAGAAACCAGCGTGCCTCGGCAAACCTTCCGCGAAGTGGTGAACAACGAGGAGCCGCTGCAAACGCTGCACCGCACCACCGAGATCAATCCGGCGATGCCGCACAACGAGAAAACCCTCTTCACTGGCGCTCCCCAACCGTTCAGTTATGGCGTCGGACTGGGCTTCAAGCAGAACGTTGGCGGTCCCGATGGCTTGCTCTATCAGTTCAGTGCCGACGCGGACGCCGAGTACCGGTTTAACCGCAACACCTGGTGGAACGGCTTGCTCAGTGCAAACCTGGCGAACAACTTCGACAAGTTCACCTACGACGCGCCCAGTGGCTTACCCCGTGTGCGCACGGACTTGCGTCAATACATGACGACCTCCGATGTCACCATGCCCCTGTTCCAGCTCAGCCACGCCGAGCAATTGGACAAAGACCTGTACGGCATGGTCTACGGCGGCTATCTGGAATCGATGTTCGCCGGGGTCGGGGGTGAAGTGCTGTTTCGCCCGACCGGCCAGCGCTGGTCTGTCGGTGCGGACCTCAACTACGTGCGTCAGCGCGAATTCGATCAGGGGTTTGGTTTGCGTGATTACTCGGTGCTTACCGGGCACATCACCGGCTACACGGACTTGCCATTCGATACGCTCGCGGCGGTCAGCGTAGGGCGCTATCTGGCAGGGGATTGGGGCGGCACGCTCGATATCTCGCGGGAGTTTTCCAACGGGGTGCGGTTTGGTGCCTGGGCGACGATCACCACCGTAACCGGCGCCGAATACGGCGAAGGTAGTTTCGACAAAGGCATCTATCTGTCCATTCCGTTCGATGAACTGATGAGCATGTCGACCATGCGCCGCGCCAACCTCGTCTGGTCGCCACTGACCCGGGACGGCGGCGCACGGCTCAATAGAAGCTTCCAGCTGCACTCCATGACCGACAGCCGCGATGACGACATGTTCTACCGCAACTTTGAGAAGATTACTGAGTAGCAACTGGGCTCGACACAAACACCTGCGGGCCAAACCAGAAATCCGCGTACACCGCCGTTCCCTGTGGGAGCGGGCTTGCCAGCGATGGCGTCAGTCCATCAACAACAGTGTTGCCTGACCCACCGCCATCGCGAGCAAGCCCGCTCCCACAATGGTCATTGGCCAAACCATAAATCCAGGTACACCGCTATCCCCTGTGGGAGCGGGCTTGCCCGCGATGGCGTCAGTCCATGCACATCAACATCGCCAGCCAAACCCCAAATCCCAGCCACAAAAAAGGGGACTTGCGTCCCCTTGCGGTATTGCGTTGCGCAACGCTAGCCCATCAGTAGATGTCCTTCGACAACAACGTGAACGGCGTCTTCACCAGGATCTTCAGATCAAGCCACAGCGACCAGTTGTTGATGTACTTGAGGTCAATCTCGACACGCTTCTGCATCTTGTCGATGGTGTCCGTCTCGCCACGGCAACCATTGATTTGTGCCAGACCGGTAATGCCCGGTTTGATTCGGTGACGCGCCATGTAGGCCAAAATCTTCCCGGAGTAATAGTTGTTGTGCGCGACGGCATGAGGGCGTGGGCCAACCAGTGCCATATGCCCCTGCAGGACGTTGAACAGTTGCGGCAGTTCATCCAGCGAAGTGCGGCGGATGAAGCGTCCAACCGCAGTGATACGCGAGTCATTTCGACTGGCCTGCTTGACCTCGCGGTCATCGTGCACGCGCATCGAGCGGAACTTCCAGACCTGAATCACCTTGCCGTTCCAGCCATGACGATCCTGCTTGAAGAACACCGGGCCTTGCGAGTTGAGTTTCACGGCAAGTGCAATAAGCAGCAATACCGGGCTCAACAGGATAATGGCCAGCAGCGCCACGCTTTTTTCCACCAGGCTTTTGCTGAGCGCGGCGGTAGGGCGGCTGGTCAGCGGGCTTTCGTTCAGATAGATCGCCGGCAAGCCATCCACGACTTTCACCGAGTGATTGAGCAGCGTCAGACTGTTCAAGTCCGGCACCCAGACCACGTCAACGTTGGCACCCAGCAGATCGACATACATGGCTTCGATCTTTGCCGCTTCCGACAAGGGCAGGGTGATGTACAGGCGGCGGATGTCATGGGTCTTGATCAGTTCCAGCAGATTTTCCTGATCGCCGACGATGCGTGGCGCGCCTGGTTCCAGGGAAGGAGCGACACCATTGCTGACCAGACCCACCAACGGCAGGTTCTCCAGATGGTTCAGCTTGTTTGCCAACCCCAGTGCCAGCTCCCCAGTACCGACGATCAAGGTTTTATGTTCGCTTGTGCGAGACCGCTGATAGAACTTCGAAAAGGCGTGCAGCGGCGCGTATAGCAGCGCCTGGCCAAGGAACCCGTACACCGCCCAACCAAGGATCACCTGGCGCGAAAACAGTTCATCGGCCTTGCAGACAAATGCGATGAAGGCCAGCGCGGCCATGGTCATGGACCAGCCCATGAACAGGCGACCCAGCCCCGTCAGGTAGTTGTCTCTTTTGCGATACACGCCACTGAACGTGTAAGCCGGAACCGAGGCTAATACCGCCAGCGTTGCGCACATTCGGTAGTAGAACTCGACCGTTCCGGTGTGTCGTTCAGCGAGTATGAACAACAACGAAACAACAAAACCCTGCGCCAGCGCCCATTGACCCCAAAAGGTAAGTCCCTTGAGGCCGGTGTTCCGATTAATACCAAGCGTAAGTTCCATAATATATCCCCAAAAGACGTCCATTCAGGTTTCGACAGTTGAAAACCGAGTTGTTAAGTAGACTTATTGTTGTTGTTGTTAGAGCGAGTGTCCTGAGGAAACAACATCGATATACCGAACTGTCGTCAGTCAATAGACTAATTTATTGGTGAGGGAGGGTGTCTGACGAGTTCTAACAAGATGGCAAATTGCCAACTTATAAAATTGCAAGTGGCCGGACGTTAGAAATGGTCGATCACCAAAGGATGAATATTTAATGTTGTGTTAGGTATTGTAGAAGGGGTGAAGGCAGGAGGGGGCAGCGCTGGGAGAAAACAAACAAAGTGCTCTTTTTATTGTTGTAGTCGCACTGTTCATGTTTGTGTTGTTGCCAGGGTCAGACGTTCAGCAGACCACTTCCTGGATCAGGCAGTAACCGCGGTTACGCACGGCGCGAAACAATCGTTCACCATTACTGGCGCTTTTGAATTTGTCTTGCAGGCGACTCAGGCACATTTCCAGACCGCGATATTGCTCCGGTTCCCTGCCGATGCTGAGGATCAATTCGTCTCGACTGACCACCCGATCTTCATGGTTCAGCATTTTCTTGACAAGTGTGGCTTCCAATCCGGTCAGACTGATCTCGATACCTT
Organism: Pseudomonas sp.; assembly: GCF_050739655.1. GTDB lineage: Bacteria > Pseudomonadota > Gammaproteobacteria > Pseudomonadales > Pseudomonadaceae > Aquipseudomonas. The sequence goes on from NZ_JBOIBY010000636.1 coordinate 37,713, forward strand.
CTTTAACCAATGCACCCTGGTCATTGTCGAGTTGCCAGACTTTGCTGTAAGGCGCATCGCCCTCGATTGTCTGGGCGATGTCATGGGCTAGCGCAGTCGTTGTCGGCTTGCTGTGGAATGGGTTTTCGGATTGCGCTGCCAGCCATTCTGATTCGAGAGTGGCCAATATTCTCTGTGTGTCATGCTCGATACTTTGCGCCACTTTTTTCCTTGTAACGCTTGGGTAAGTGAATTCCATCAGCACTGGAGCGGAAGAGGGCGATGCAACACCTTCAATAAACATTTGTGCCTGGGATGTCCCGAACGAATTGAAACGCTCGCTGGACAAAATGGTCTCAAGCTCACGTTGCGACGTTGTACTGTGGGTAACGACGACAAAATATTTTCTTGGGAGGGTTGTACTAATTTCCATGTCTCTCTCCTGAAGTACATGCCAAATTTGGCTAAAAGATGATCGGCAGGGGAGTAGTCACTCCCTCGGAAGTAATCGAAAAGGCAGGGTCTGGGCCCTGAATTGGCCCTCGATAGGTTCCACACGATCTGCTATAGACTAACTTCTTATTGTTATAGTTCAGTGTTACGACGGTTATTAACTCGATAAAATTTCCCTGAAGTACAAATAAAACGATTGAGCCGGTATTTTTTAGTTGCATGAAGAAAGACGTCTGATTTTTTACTCAGGCGGTCGAAATCAATCCTCTTGCCAGACGGTACCCGTACCCGCGAATGCTCTGGATGGCGTTTGTGCCATAGGTGTCCTTGATTTTTCCGCGCAAACGGCTGATCGATTTTTCCAGTGCTCTGGGGTCGTAAAAATTGCTGTTGAGCCCCATGATTGCGGCGATTTCATCGTGGCTTAGTATGTGATTATTGGTTTGCGCAAATGCTTCCAGAATCTTCATTTCGGCAAAAGAAATGTCCAGCTTCTTGCTGCTGTCCATCAAACAGATTCGGGTGGGATCGAGTACGAGGTTGATATCTCTTTGCCACTCTTCACTGCGGAAGAATTCGGCAAGTAACTCAGAACCTTCGTCGGAGAGGGTATTGAACTTGATACAAAAGTCGGCTCCCGCAAGATAGTACTTCATCTTGTTGAAGGCGCCCCGACCTGTAATGACTGCGCAAATGATGGGCTTCAAGTTGACAGTGCGCAGGTTTTCCAACAGTGCGAGGCCTTCTTCGAGGGCCTGTGGGCTGTCAATGATGATGAAGATGGCGCGATATGAGCCGGGGTGTTCGTTCTTCTTATATGAATGAGTGTACGAACTGGTATCAAGCGCTATATCGGCCCGCACGTGCCTTGCGATTAGCGCACTAAAACGCTCAGCCACACCGTCCGTACGACCCAGAGTGAGGACCCCAGGTTCGTCGTTTATGCGGTGCTGGCTTTTAGTTGCCAAGTTCCCTGTAAGCATCATGCATTGACTCGAATAGGTGCTGACATCGGGATGTTAAAGCACCGGTTCTCATCTGTGACTGACAATTGGTAACATTTAGGCGGATTTTAGACGTGGCTCTCGAGTTTTATAACAATAACTAAGCTTTTCAAGCTTTTAGTTGCTTTTCTCGGCCGCGTGAACTAGTGAGATATGGCCATTAGATGGTGGCAATATGGAATTGTGCCACTATTTTGAGTCTATGGCGATTTGTTTTTGTATGTCCTTTTGCCACTGTCTGGCGCGACAAGACCCACCCCTCCTGCCCAGCGACCCTATTCTGTAGAAACAGCAATAATGTGAGTTTGGTCACATTTTGTTGAATGGTAGAGCCTTTTCATCTTCAGCTCAAAATTATTCTGAAGAAGTTGATAATCGGACGATTATTAACATGACTTGAGTGTGCGATTTGATAGGACATACTCTGCGCCGCTGGTGCCAGGCCATGGCAGTTGTTTTTTGATACCTGATGCAGTTAACAGGTCGCTCTTGAAGGCGATTTGACGGAGGATTAATGGATTTCTGGACCCTTATAAAGGTATTGATTTTAGGTGCGGTAGAAGGCCTGACAGAGTTTTTACCCATATCCAGCACAGGTCACCAGATTATCGTTGCTGATTTACTGGAGTTTGGCGGCGAACGCGCCATGGCGTTCAACATTATTATTCAATTGGGCGCCATTCTTGCCGTCGTATGGGAGTTTCGTCCCAGGATTTTCGACATCGTCAAAGGCTTGCCGACCCAGCGCAATGCCCAGCGTTTTACCTTGAATCTGCTGATTGGCTTTCTTCCGGCGGTTGTTCTGGGCGTGTTATTCGCCGACAAGATTCATGAGTACCTGTTTAACCCAATCACCGTAGCCGTCGCATTGGTCGTGGGCGGGATTGTGATGTTGTGGGCGGAGCAGCGGGAGCACGTGGTGAATATCGACCAGGTGGACGACATGCGCTGGTCAGATGCACTGAAGGTAGGTTTTGCGCAGTGCCTGGCGATGATTCCGGGCACTTCCCGCTCCGGATCGACCATCATCGGCGGCTTGCTGTTTGGCCTGTCGCGCAAGGCCGCCACCGAATACTCGTTCTTTTTGGCGATGCCAACGATGGTCGGCGCAGCCGTGTATTCAGGCTACAAGTACCGGGACCTGTTCCAGAACGGTGACCTGCCGGTATTCGCCCTGGGTTTTGTGACAGCGTTCGTTTTCGCGATGATCGCCGTGCGCGGATTGCTCAAGTTCATTGCGAACCACAGTTATGCCGCATTCGCGTGGTACCGGATCGCATTTGGTTTACTGATCCTGGCAACCTGGGTGTTTGGATGGGTGAACTGGACGGCCGCTGCCGCAGGCTGACAGCCGAGCCAGGCGGACCAAACCGCCTGGCTGCATGACCTCATGGAGCGGGCATTAACGCCCTTCAAGCAACTCGGCGGCTTGATCCAGCAGCGCCAGAGGCTCTTTGGCCTTGTGAATATCCACCGACAACAACTGGCGAAACTTGCGAGCCCCCGGGAACCCGGTGCCCAACCCCAGCACATGCCGGGTTATGTGGTGCATCGAACCACCCGAATCGATGTGCGCGGCGATGTAAGGTCGCAGCTGCGCCAGCGCCTGGGCACGAGTGATTACGGGCGCTGTGCTGCCGAACAGCTGTTGATCGACTTCGGCCATCACATAAGGATTGTGATAAGCCTCACGGCCCAGCATGACGCCATCAAACGTCTGCAAATGCTCGTGGCAAGCCTCCAGCGTCTTGATCCCGCCGTTCAGAACGATCTCAAGCTCTGGAAAGTCCGCCTTCAACCGCGCCGCCACGTCATAGCGCAAAGGCGGAATCTCACGGTTCTCCTTCGGCGACAACCCTTCCAGAATCGCAATCCGCGCATGCACGGTAAAACTCGTGCAACCGGCATCGCGCACCGTACCGACGAAATCACATAGCTCTTCGTAACTGTCGCGTCCATTAATGCCAATGCGATGCTTCACCGTCACCGGAATCGACACCGCATCACGCATCGCCTTCACACAATCGGCCACCAACTGCGGATGCCCCATCAGGCAAGCCCCGATCATATTGTTCTGCACCCGATCACTCGGGCAGCCCACATTCAGATTCACCTCATCGTACCCATGCTCCTGCGCCATCCGCGCACAAGCGGCCAGGTCCAACGGAACACTGCCACCCAACTGCAACGCCAACGGATGCTCGGCCTCGTTGTGACGCAAGAAGCGCTCGTGATCACCATTGAGCAAAGCGCCGGTGGTGACCATTTCGGTGTAGAGCAGGGCGTTTTTGGACAGTAGGCGCAGGAAGAATCGGCAGTGGCGGTCGGTCCAGTCCATCATCGGGGCGACGGAGAAGCGGCGGGAGAGTGGGGCGGGTGTGGCGGTGGTTACGGACATGGGGATTCAGAATCGGTGAGGCTGGGAGGTGGGGAGTTTATCAGGATTGGGTTGGTGGGGCTTGGACGGAACCGGGAACGATTGATCGGGCGAAAAACCGTCATGTTGATCCAATCAAGCAAATGTAGGAAATCTCCCTCACATCGCGTCCATTTTGCCCATATTGCCCTCCCTCCGATCAGCCAGATGACCTCTCTTCGTCGCTGCAAGATCAGCGACAAGGGTGTGGAAGCCCTTCACAAGATCTAGGCGCACAGGCGCCACCAAAATTTAAGCAGGCGCTTTTTTCATGTCTGCTGTTAAATTATGGCGGCTGTGCGCGGGGCACTTTCGGGTGCGCCGGGTTCCTGGATCCCCGGTCTTCCACACCTGCGCACAGCTGCCACCCATCATGTGGAAGTGATGCTGGCAGTTCCTTTGATCAATTCTAGGAACGCATTCAATGAAAAAGATCACTCCTGATCCACCTCTAGCTTCAACTGCTTCCGATCCCACCGATCACTCTCAACTCTCTGAAGTCGGTAATCGTGCTGTAAGTAAGCGCCTGCGCAACCCATCTCACGCGGATCCCATCTGTGATGTCTTCACCATCGTTCCCGATGTCGACATTGAGACCTTGCTGTGTCACGCCTGTGAAACGCTCGCTTCGCTAAACGTCCTCACCACTGACCTGGCTTGTAAGCTCGAAGGCTCATCACGCAGTTTGGCATTGTCGATTCAACAGTTGGCGGTGGTGGGTGAGCTGTTGGTAAACCGAGCACTGGATAATGTCGATCCGCCGGACACTGAGTGAAGTTTACCCACGCGGCCACACAAAGAAGGGTGCTCCTGGAAGAGCACCCTTTTCGCTACTTGCAACAACCAGTCACTTCCCCCCAGGCACCGCCAACCACTGCCCCAACACCTTCTGATAATTACCCGTCACCTTGGCCAAATGCAGCCACTGATCCACGTACAACTTCCATGTCATGTCATCCCGCGGCAGCAGGTAGGCCTTCTCGCCATATTGCATGTACTGCGTCGGGTTCACCGCGCACAGGCCCGGTTTCAACTTCTGTTGATAGAGCGCCTCCGATGCATCGGTGATCATCACGTCTGCTTTCTTGTCCAGCAGCTCCTGGAAGATGGTTACGTTGTCGTGCAGTTGCAGTTGAGCTTTGGGCAGGAAGGCGTGGACGAAGGCTTCGTTGGTGCCGCCGGCAGGTTCGACCAGGCGTACCGAGGGCTGGTTGATCTGGTCGATGGTTTGGTATTGCGCCTGGTTTTCGCAGCGCACCAGCGGGATTTTGCCGTCGACGTCGAGGGTGGTGCTGAAGAAGGCTTTTTTCTGTCTTTCGAGGGTGACCGAGATGCCGCCCATGCCGATGTCGCACTTGCCGGCGAGCATGTCGGGCATCAGGGTTTTCCAGGTGGTTTGAACCCACTCGACCTTGACGCCCAGGCTGTCGGCCAGGGCGCGGGCCATGGCGATGTCGATGCCGGAGTATTCGCCGTCCTCGGCTTTATAGGTATAGGGTTTGTAGTCGCCCGTGGTGCAAACCCGCAGTTGGCCCTGCTGGATGATGCTATCGAGATGTGAAGGGCCTTCCTGTGCCTGTACGCCGAACGATAGGGCGAGCAGGCCACTGAGCATCCATGTGCTTTTGATGATCTTCATTGTTATCGGGCTTTTGTGATGGATTGGTTTTGAAGGAGGGAGTGTAGTGAAAGCCCTGAAGGACTCAATGTCCTCTGTCTCGCCACCAACCTCCCAATCAATACCCGTTCCACCGTGTTGCGGAGGTTTACTGGCGTTTAGTCGCCTTGTCGGACGAAGCCACAGTGCCGCTACCGCAATTGATGTAGGAAGACGACTTCAGCCAACGCTGGTCCGGATAGTAGGAAAACAGCAGTTGCCCATCCTTCATCGAGTCGATCAGCTTGTGAGCAATTGCCGGCCTGACGGCGGGGCAACCCAGGCTTCTGCCGATCCGGCCATTGGCCCGTGCCAGGACAGGGCTGACATAGGGAGCGCCATGAATGACGATTGCCCGGTCATAGGCGTTATCGTTGAAGCCCGGTTCCAGGCCTTCCATGCGCAACGAATAGCCGTTCTGGCCGCGATAGCTTTCCTGGGTACGGAACAGCCCGAGGCTGGTGGCGAAGCTTTCGTTTTGGTTGGAGAATTGCGTGGCCATGTTTTCGCCGCTGTTGCGGCCATGGGCGACAAGTTCGTGGAACAGCAACTTGCGCTTTTTCAGGTCGAACACCCACAGGCGTTGTTCGGTAGACGGCAGCGAGTAATCGATCACTGCTAGTCTTTGTGCCGGAACAGCGCTTTGGGAGCGGGAGCATTGTGTGGCGCGCACTGCCAGGGCAATGACCTTGGCATTGGCATTTGGAGCAGCCTTGGCCAGCGCGGCTTCGAGCGAATCAGCGTAGGCTGGTGGTAGGGTAGCCAACGTCAACAGCAGCGCTGTATATAGGAAGCCAAAGCGGTGTAGCGCCATAAAAATGTCTCATCAGGAATATTTCGAGTCTAGCAGCGAGTTGGACGCTAGCCCTTTGATTGCGGGAGATTAAGGATTATCCATGGGTCAATTAACAAGGTTATTCGTCATAAGCCGTGCATTTTTTATGGTCTTTCTGATCAGCGGCACAGCGCTGGCGGAAACTTCGCCGATCATGCCGGTAACTCCGCAAACCAATCCATTGTCCGCTGCACCGGATGACGTCGTCGGTCAGGCCATTCAGGCGACGCTCGAACCCCTGCAATCCACATTCCCGCCCTTGCTCACCTCGCGCAAGCATCAGCGGGCGGATATCAACCGCGTGGTCCTGGACTTTTATGCGCACCGCAACTATCGCGCCGCCTGGACGAATGGGCGCGATGTGACCCAGCTGCTCAAGAGCCTGAACGAAACGCAAATCGATGGCCTGGCGCCGGCTGATTTCCGGGTGGCCGAGTTGGCCCAGGCACAACTGGCGATGCAGGCCACCGCGCCGACACCGGCGCAATCGGCGGCGTTCGATCTCGCGGCAACCCGTACCTACATCACCGCGCTGTTGCAATTGCGACGGGGCAAAGTCGATCCGGCTCGGCTGGATTTTCATTGGAACTTCGACCCTGTCGGGGTTGATCCCCGCGAAGATGTGAACAGCTTCTTCACGGCCCTGGATGATCACGACGTGGCGCGCGCGTTTGCTCAAGCACCCCCGCAAGCGACGGTTTATCGCAACATGCGTGTGGCCTTGGCACAGTTGCGTCAGGTTCGGGATGCCGGTGGCTGGCCAAAAGTGACCGAAGGTCAGTCGCTCAAGCCCGGCATGGATGGCCTGGCGGTCACTCAGTTGCGTGCCCGCCTGGTGGCGGGTGGCTATCTTGAACCGCACAAGGGCAAGCGGACCGATTACGACGACAAAGTCATCGCAGCGGTGAAGAAATATCAGAGCGAGCAATACCTGGGAGCGGACGGCGTAGCAGGGGCGGCGACCCTGGCTGCGTTGAATGTGCCGGTGGAAGCACGGATCGATCAGGTCCGGGTGAATATGGAGCGGGCGCGGTGGCTGTTGTACAAGCTTCAGGGCACGTTCGTCATAGTTGATATCGCGGGTTACAAGATTGCGCTGTACCGCGACGGTCAGCCGATCTGGCGTTCTCGGGTGCAGGTCGGCAAACCGTTTCGCAGCACGCCGGTCTTTCAGTCCGAAATTACCTACATCACCTTCAATCCCACGTGGACCGTGCCGCCGACGATCCTGAACAAGGATATGTTGCCCAAGATTCAACAGAACCCTGACTACCTGGCTGCCAATCGGATCAGGGCCCTTGACCGGCAGGGCAATGTACTCGATCCAGCGGGTATCGATTGGTACAACGCGCGCGGTATCACGTTGCGTCAGGACGCTGGTCCGGAAAACTCGCTAGGGCAGGTGGCCATTCGATTCCCCAACGATTACGCGATTTATCTGCATGACACGCCGCACCGCGAGCTGTTCGCCAAATCCATGCGCGCCACCAGCTCCGGTTGTATCCGGGTAGAGAATCCGCTGCAGTTGGTAGAGCTCCTGTTCAACGATCCGGTGCGCTGGAACAGCGAGGGCATACAAAAGCAATTGGCGAAGGGCAGGACCGAAAACATCAAGCTCCCGGTCAAGGTGCCGGTGCTTTTGGCGTACTGGACGGTGGATATGAGCAACGAGGGGCGGGTGGCGTTCAAGCCCGACGTGTATGGCTATGATTCCCCGGTCTTACGCCGTTTGAACATGCCGACGGAGTTGCCCGCTCTGGACTTGCAGCAGGCACAAACGCCGATGGTTGTGTCGGATCAAAGCAACTGAAGAGCCAGGAAAGGGCCCGTGATCACCGTGAATGGTGCAATCTCGGGCGCCCTTTGTTGTTGCACTAAAGCTGCAGCCCGGCCTGTACCACCGACAGCAGATTGTTTTCAGTCAACGCCACCGCGTCGGGTTGTGGCGTGGCCTGGTCGAGCACTTGTAGCCACCAATGGGTTTCGCCGTGTTCATCAATGGTGCGCAGTAAGGCAAGTTCGTTGCCTTTGCAATGAATCTCGATACGACCTTCACCATCCGGCGTGAAGCGCGCGATCGGGTCGAAGGTGATGCTGTGCTCGTCGTCTGTGATCAGCAATTGGTCGATGGCATAGTCGAAAGTGTCACCTTGCGGATTGCTTTCGAATACATGGGTGGAATTGCGTCGCAAGACCAGGCCCTCGTTTATCAGGGGCAGCAGCCATCTCTCGATTTGCTTGTACAGTTCGTAGACTTGTCCCGGCCAACTGTCGATAGCCTGATCCGTGTCGCCATGCCGCTGGTGTTGTTTCAGTTTCGCGGCGAGTTCGTCTGCCTTGCTCATTTCGATTCCTTGTCATGATGTAGGACTAATCGTAGCTGCTTGAGGGTGATCCAGCTTTTGTCCTGCGTCATCTGCAACTCAAGCGAGATAAAGGTGGCTCCCATTTTTTGCCTGTAACCCCGTAAACTTGGCGCCCGAAACCAGTAGATATGGGCTCGCACCCATTCCTTTCCCTAATCAGGAAGCGCTTTTGCCCACACACCTTGACGATCAGTACCACGTCACAAACGTCGCATTGAAACGCTTACCGCTGCGCAAGGCCGCGGTGCTGTTCATCGCCACGGTGTGCCTGGGCCTGTGTGTTTTGCTTTTTCTGCAATTGGAGCAATCCCGGCGCCACGACCTGAATCAGGCCCGTGTCGCCTCGTCGAACGTGACTCGGGCCATGGCGCAGCAGGCCGAAGATACCTTCATGAAGGCCGACCTGGTGCTGACCAGTCTGGTGGACTGGATACAGGTCGACGGATTCACGCCTGCTTTGAGGTCGCGCTTGCAGAAAACCTTCGCGCGGCGCGTGCAGTCGCTGGATGAACTTCACGGCATCCTGCTGTTCGACCAGAAAGGCCAATGGGTTGTGACCTCGTTCGATAACCTGCCCCGCGGCCCAGGTGTGGCGGATCGCGAATACTTCAAGTTCCACCAGCAGAATGTCTCGTCCGTGGCGCACATCGGGCCGGCCATTCGCAGCCGCGAAAACGGTGAGTGGATCATTCCGGTTTCCAAGCGGGTGAACGACAAGAACGGCGCGTTCCAGGGCGTATTGCTGGCCGGGATCAAAATGTCGTACTTCGACCAGTTCTTCAAAAGCTTCAGCATTGATGAAAACGGCTCGATGTTTCTGGGCTTGACCGATGGCACGCTTCTGGCGCGTCGACCCTTTGTGGAGTCGCAGATCGGCAGCTCATTGGCCCAGGGCGAAATCTTTCAGAATCTCTTGCCCCGGTCACCCTCCGGCAATGCGATGTTCACGTCGGTGTTGGATGGCGTCGTTCGTTTGTACGGCTACCGCCAACTGGAGGCCTATCCATTGGTGGTGTCGGCAGCATCGTCCAGGGATTCGATTCTCGCGGGATGGTATGACACGGCGTTTCGCTCCAGTGGCATCGTCGCGCTGGTGATGCTCGGCGTTGGCCTGATCGGTTGGGTGTTCATCCGACAGGTGCGTGTCGGCGAACGGGTCGAGGCGGATTTGCGCCAGGCCCAGCAGGCGCTGGAGCTGATCGCCACCCACGACAGTCTCACCGGGCTGGGCAACCGTCGCTTGTTCGAACGGGCGCTGGACATTGAGTTCGGGCGCGGTGCTCGTCAGCAAAGCCCATTGAGCCTGATCATCCTCGATATCGATTTCTTCAAACGCTACAACGACACCTACGGCCATGTGGTGGGAGATCACTGCCTGGCCCAGGTTGCCCGCGCCGTCAAGGGTTGCTGCCATCGCAAGGCCGATCTGGCGGTGCGTTACGGCGGTGAAGAGTTTGCGGTGTTGCTGCCCGACACTGATATTCAAGGTGCCATGAATATTGCCGAACAAATCCGCCGCAGTGTCATGGGCAAGAACATCAGCCATACCGGATCGCCTACCGGGTATGTGACGGTCAGCCTCGGCTGCTATTCATTTGTGCCGACGGGGCACGACAGTATGGAAGTCTTCATCCAGAGGGCGGACGCGGCGCTCTATCAGGCCAAGCATGGCGGTCGAAACCGCTCGGCCGTGCTGTCGATGGAGGGTGGCGTCGAAGCGTTGATGCGTTCGGATCGTTAATGCGCTTCATGAGTCTGTATCACCCCCCGAAACACTTTGGCTGGCCGACCGTCCGCCTGTCAGTAGTTATTCATTTGATCGTCTAGAGTTGCCTAAGCTCTGCCGAGCCCGGCACAGCTCCCCTACGCATGGACGATCGCCAATATGCCGATAACCCAAGCATTGACAGCCGTTGCTCTAACCGTTGCAGCTTGTGCCATTTTCCCGCTGGTCAGTCAGGCGCAATCGAAGCTCACACCCGAAGAGGCTCACGCCATTGGTGTTGATGCCTACGTCTATTTCTACCCGCTGTTGACCATGGACATCACCCGCAAGCAATTCACCAACATCGAACCGGGCAAGGAGTTCGGTAAAGGTCCGATGAACATGTTTGTCAGCGTGCCGCAGTATCCGCCCGCGGATTTCAAAGGCGTGGTGCGCTCGAATTTCGACACGTTGTATTCCATTGCATGGCTGGACTTGACCAAGGAGCCGCTGGTCATTGCAGCTCCAGACACTGCCGGGCGTTTTTACCTGCTACCGATGCTCGACATGTGGAGTGACGTATTCGCCTCGCCGGGCTGGCGCACCACAGGCACCGAAGCGGCGCAGTTTCTGGTGACGCCACCGGGCTGGACCGGTACGGTGCCTGCCGGGCTCAATCATTTGCCAGCGCCGACGCCCTTTGTCTGGGTGATCGGTCGAACCAAAACCGATGGTGCGTCGGACTACGCGGCGGTGCATAAAATCCAGGCCGGCTATACCGTGACACCGTTGTCGCGGCTGGGCAAAGAGGCTGAGCCGGTCAGCGTCAAGATCGATCCTGCCGTGGACATGAAGACTCCGCCGAAGATCCAGGTCGACACGATGTCAGCGGCGGATTATTTCGCCTACGCAGCTGAACTGCTCAAAGTGCATCCGGCCCACAGCACGGATCAACCGATGCTGGCGCAGATCAAGCGCATCGGCATCGAGCCCGGCAAATCCTTCGACATGAGCGCGCTGGCCCCGGAAGTCAAAGCGGCGCTGGAGTCGGCGCCCAAGGACGCCCAAGCCCTGATGACCTGGAAGGTGCCGACCCTGGCGCGGGTGGTTAATGGCTGGTCGATGAACACCGACACCATGGGCGTTTACGGCAATTACTATCTCAAGCGCGCGATCGTTGCGCAGGTAGGGCTCGGGGCCAACTTGCCCGAGGACGCGATCTATCCCTTGAACGTAGGCGATGAAAACGGCAAGGCGCTCGATGGCGCGAGTAAATACGTGCTGCATTTCGACAAGGGGCAAGAGCCCCCGGTCAATGCGTTCTGGTCGATCACGCTGTACGACCCGGAAGGCTTTCAAGTCGGTAACAAGCTTGACCGTTTCGCCGTCAGCAGCTGGATGCCATTCAAGACCAATGCCGATGGTTCACTGGACATTTATTTCCAGAACGAAAGCCCCGGCAAGGAACTTGAGGCCAATTGGCTGCCGGCGCCCAAGGGGTCGTTCAACCTGACCATGCGCCTCTATGGCCCAAAGGCTGAAGCCTTGAATGGCAAGTGGAATCCGCCAGCCATCAAGCAGATGTAGTTTCCAGGCAATTGAACGCAGCCGAGGATGTAGAGTCATCGGCTGCCTTTACGCGTTCAGCTGCCTGTCCCGCCGCCAGCACCGCCCGTCCCACCGCCCGCCGAACCTGTGCCGCCACCAGCGCCACTGTCGCTGCCAGCATTGCCTCTGGATGAGCCGTTAGCACCGCCATCACCCGCGTTGCCGCCTGAGGGGGAGGAGGGCGTGTTGTCGGGTGGCATGACGGGGCCACTGGTGGCGCCGGATTTAGTGCCCTTCGCATCGGTGCTTTCACCGGTCTGCGCGATGGCGCTCAAGGAAGCCGCCGACAACAATCCAGCCAGTAAGAGGGAGGTCAATTTGATGTTCATCCTGGTACGTCTCCAAAGGTGAGTCGCTACCTGATGTTGGTGTGAAGGGCGGCTTGGTTGGTGCCGGTTGGGTGACGAGTGGTGTACAGGTATTAGTCTTTCGTTTTGCCGACGCAACCACCGCCACGTGACGAGGTCACAGCCAAGAGAGCCCGCCAAATAGAATGGTGCCATGAAGAATTTGCGAATCGCGACATTCAATGTCAACGGCATACGCGCCCGGCTGCCGAACCTGCTGGCATGGCTTGAGCGCGAGCAACCGGACATTGCCTGTTTGCAGGAACTCAAATCTGTCGACAGTGCATTCCCTGCCGCTGAGCTTGAGGCCATTGGCTACGGCGCGATCTGGCAGGGGCAAGCGTCGTGGAATGGGGTGGCGATTCTGGCGCGGGATGCGCAACCGCTGGAAAGCCGCAGAGGCTTGCCGGGGGATGACAGCGACGGTCACAGTCGCTATCTGGAAGCGGCCGTGCACGGGGTTTTGGTGGGGTGTCTGTATCTGCCCAATGGCAATCCGCAGCCCGGGCCGAAGTTCGATTACAAACTGGCGTGGTTCGAGCGGCTGATCCGCTATGCGCAAACGCTGCAAAGCAGTGAGCACCCCGTGGTGCTGGCCGGCGACTACAACGTGGTACCCACTGACCTGGACATCTACAACACACGCTCCTGGCTCAAGGATGCCTTGCTGCAGCCCGAGAGCCGCGAGTGTTATCAGCGTTTGCTGGACCAGGGTTGGACCGACGCCGTGCGTCACCTGTATCCGCAGGAACGGGTCTACACCTTCTGGGATTATTTTCGCCAGCACTGGCAGACGAACTCCGGGCTGCGCATCGATCATCTGCTGCTCAACCCCGCCTTGAGTCCTTATCTGGAGGAGGCCGGTGTCGATGCCTGGGTCCGCAATGAACCTCATGCCAGCGATCATGCGCCGACCTGGATTCAATTGGGTTCGCGTAAGCAGCGTTGATGTTTACTTGCGGGTCGATTGGCTAAATCAATTGTCGGTCGCGCCGCTGCATCCCTTATACATAGCGGCCACTGGCGGAGCGATCCGCCGCTTGCGTGCATAAGGACTGAACGATGAGCGAGCCACGACTGACGAACCGTGCGCTGTACCTGCAACGCCTGGGCTTCGACGCGCCCCCGGCGCCAACCCTGGAAACCTTGCGCTTGCTTCAATTGCGCCACACCGGCGTTTTCCCGTTTGAAAACCTGACCACCTTATCCGGTGAACCGGTACTGATCGATCTGCCGTCGATAGAACGTAAAGTCCTGCATGAAGGGCGGGGCGGTTACTGCTACGAACTCAACTATCTGTACCTGACTTTGCTTCAGGAGCTCGGCTTCGACGCCCACGGCATCAGCGGGCGGGTTGTCATGGGGCAGCCGGAAGGCGCCTGGACCGCACGAACCCATCGCTTGAGCCTGGTGACGCTGGCTGGCGTACGCTACATCACCGACGTCGGCTTCGGTGGCATGGTGCCTACGGCACCACTGATGCTCGATAACCGAGATGAGCAGCAGACACCCCACGAGCCGTACCGCGTAGAACAGCACGTCGACGGCTACACCCTTCGCGCCAGGATCGCCGATGAATGGCGAGCGATGTACATCTTCGATCTGCAGCGTCAGGAAGATATCGATTATGCCGTCGGTAACTGGTACGTCTCGACTCATCCGCAGTCATCGTTTGCCAGGCAACTGATGGTGGCGAGGACGGGGGAAGGATGGCGGCGCACGCTCAACAACGGCAGCTTTGCGATTCACACGATGGGAGGCGAGAGCGAGCGTCGTCAGGTGGCTGATGTGCAGGAACTGACTGCCTTGCTCAAGCATGAATTCGGCATCCGGGTACCTGACCGCCCATCGCTGATCCGCACCCTTGAGCGCCTGATTCAGCCGCAGTAATCAGGCATTCGTGGATACAAAAAAAGGGCAGATTGAATCAATCTGCCCTTTTTTCGTGCCCTCTACGGTTGCGCGTCAGGCTCCATCACGCGGTGAATCTCCCTGAGTGCTTGCGAAAGTTTCATCTCCAGGGCTTTTAGTTCGGAAGTCGTAATGCCTTTTTTCAAGTGCCCGGACGCGTTGGGCTCTGCAGCGTTGCGCGGATTTTTCAGCAGCGCCCGGCGCAGGGTGTTGTTGATTGCCGTCTGGTAACCACACCCCTCGCTTTCCGCCAAGGCGCGTGCGGCCTCAATGACGACATCATCGAGCATGATGGTGATTCGGGTTTTGCCTTTGCTTGAAGCGACTGCTCCGCGCTTGGCATGGCTGAAGTCGTACTCGTCTTTCATGGATCAAGCCTCCTGATACTGGCGGCGCTCGTTTTTGCTGGCGCGGCGCGCGGAAATGATTCGTACGAAATTCGGATCACGCCAGGTGTAAGCAACCACCAACAAACGACCCTCGCCATCAAGGCCCATGATGATCCAGCGCTGCTCATCATGATCATCGTCCTGGAAGGTCAGGGCGCGTTCGTCATGGAACACCGGTTCCGTCTCGGCCAGGCTGATGCCGTGATGCTTGAGTTTGTTGGCTGCGTTCTTCGCCTTGTGATACTGAATTTCGAATGGCTTCATTATGCATACTTTATATGTATGTGAAAGGAGCAAGCACGACCGATGGTCGTCGGGAACTCAAAAGCCTAGCGGGCAGAGGAGAATGGGCCGGGGGGATGTATTTCCAGGTTTGAACGTCATGGCACACAGACTGCATGACTGACCGTTCATAACTTGACGGGTAAGTTGTATACAACTCTATAGACTTTTGTCTCTGATCTTGAATACAGTGTGCGCATAACAAAAACCAGGGAACCCCCTAACATGAAAACGCCCCATGTTTCACACCAACGGCCCGAAGACGAAAATCTTGGGATCGGCGCGAATATGGCTTACGGCCTGCAACATGTTCTGACCATGTACGGTGGCATCGTAGCGGTGCCTTTGATCATTGGTCAGGCGGCCGGTCTCTCGCCGGCAGACATTGGATTGTTGATTGCTGCTTCATTGTTTGCGGGGGGGCTGGCCACGTTGCTGCAAACCCTGGGTCTACCGTTTTTCGGCTGTCAGTTGCCGCTGGTTCAGGGTGTGTCGTTCTCCGGCGTCGCGACCATGGTGGCGATTGTCAGCACAGACGGGGAGGGCGGCTTCCAGGCGATTCTCGGGGCAGTAATAGCGGCGTCGCTGATTGGTCTGCTGATCACGCCGGTGTTCTCCAGAATCACCAAGTTCTTCCCACCGCTGGTCACGGGTATCGTGATCACCACCATCGGCCTGACGTTAATGCCGGTGGCCGCACGCTGGGCCATGGGTGGTAACAGCCATTCTCCGGAATTCGGCAGCATGGCCAACATTGGCCTGGCGGCGATGACGCTGGTACTGGTTTTGTTCTTGAGCAAGATCGGCAGCGCGACCATCTCCCGTCTGTCGATCCTGCTGGCAATGGTCATCGGCACGATCGTCGCGGTGTTCCTCGGCATGGCGGACTTCTCGTCTGTCGCCCAGGGGCCAATGTTCGGGTTCCCTGCGCCGTTCCACTTCGGCATGCCGACCTTCCATTTTGCGGCGATCCTGTCGATGTGCATCGTGGTCATGGTGACACTGGTGGAAACCTCGGCCGATATCCTGGCTGTCGGTGAAATCATCGAGACCAAGGTTGACTCCAAGCGCTTGGGCAATGGTCTGCGTGCAGACATGCTGTCGAGCATGATCGCGCCGATCTTCGGCTCCTTCACCCAAAGCGCCTTCGCTCAGAACGTCGGGTTGGTGGCGGTAACCGGGATCAAGAGCCGTTACGTGGTGGCCACTGGCGGTCTGTTCCTGGTGCTCCTTGGCCTGTTGCCCTTCATGGGGCGGCTCATTGCCGCCGTACCGACGTCTGTCCTTGGCGGCGCCGGTATCGTGTTGTTCGGCACCGTCGCGGCCAGTGGTATTCGCACGCTGTCCAAAGTCGACTACCGCAACAACGTCAACCTGATCATCGTTGCCACGTCCATCGGCTTCGGCATGATCCCGATCGCCGCACCGAACTTCTACGACCACTTCCCAAGCTGGTTTGCGACCATTTTCCATTCGGGTATCAGTTCGTCGGCAATCATGGCCATCGTATTGAACCTGGCCTTTAACCATCTGACTGCCGGCAACTCTGATCAGCAGTCGGTGTTTGCGGCGGGGACCGAGCGGGTGCTGCGTTATCAGGATCTGGCGGCGTTGCGCGAAGGCGATTACTTCAGCGACGGCAAGCTGCACGACTGTGATGGCAAGGAGATCCCGGTGGTTGAGGTGGATCACGGGCATGGTGAACCACGCACGGTTCACACGAAAAGCAGTGAGCATGTCTGACGTTTCAGACACTTGAAAAAAAGGCCGATCTGTTGAGTAACAGATCGGCCTTTTGCATTTATGGGCTCTCTATTGCTCGCTTTGCGTCCAGCGCCCCATCAACGTATTGGACGGCAATTGTTCATCCAATAGTTTTCTTGCCGTTTCCACCCCGGCCACCGGCAGCCCTTCAGGGTTCAACAAGCCAATCTGCACCAGCACGCTGGCCTGATCCCAGTAGATGTGCTCGTGATACAGCTTGTCGCCACGAAACTTGATCACCCCCAGCATCGGAATCTCGACGTATTTGCCGGTCGGCGCGACGTTGGGCAGCATCCAGTCGATCTCGGTGCTGTGGGTAAAACACATGATGAATTCATCGACGATCTGCAGTGCGCCAATGGTGCGCGAGATCGGGATGAGTTTCATGTCAGGCGGGTTGCCATGGACGAAATGGTGCTGGTAAAAGCGGCTCAATTCCTTGGCGCCGACGCCGCCGGTCATGGTCGGAATATGGTTGACGTAGGGTTCGGCGACCATGGTTGCCATGGTGGCGGGCACGTCGCGGATGTCGAACTCGTGGCGGATGTGTTCTTCCCACAGGGCCGACAGGTTGAAGTGCGGGCCGATCTCGCGCTTGAGAGCGGCGATGCTGCGCTCATGGGCCATCAGCGAAGCCGACTTGTCGTAATGCATGCCCCCGGCTCGGGCGAAGGCGTGGTCGACGCCCGGGTACACATAGATCTCGGCCTTGTCGTTGCCGGCCAGGTGCGCACTGATCTGGCTGCGGGCACTGGCGTCGCAGTAGCCATCGTTTTCGGCAAAGTGCAGGACCAGGCGGCCCTTGAGGTTTTCCGATTCATGCAGCAGGTGTTCGATGCCCATGCCGTAGTAACCGACGGCGCAGGCCACGTCGGTGCGAGTCGCGGTCAGCCAGGCCAGTTTGCCGCCCATGCAGAAACCGATATAGCCAAGGCCGGTGCCCTCGACCTCTGGCAGTGCGCGCAGGGCCTTGAAGCTGGCGTCGATGTCCGTCACGGCCTTGTCCACGTCCAGGCGCTGGAACAGGTCGATGGCCACGGCGAAATCTGCTTCGGTGTAACCCAGGTCGATGCCCGGTTGCAGGCGCCAGAACAGGTCCGGGACCAGCGCCACATAACCTTCCTCGGCGTAGAAATCGGCCACCGCGCGCATGTTGGCGTTGACCCCGAAAATCTCCTGGCCGATCACCACCCCAGGGCCTTTGCCGCTGGCCGGCAGGGCCAGGTAACCGCTGAACGTGGCGCTGCTGTCCGTTGCCCGGATTTCAATCATCTTGCCCATGTCATCTACCTCATTCGGTTATCAGGTTTATTGGCTGTCACGGTATTGCTGGAACCAGACCCGCGGCGACACGCCACGGTCCGGGCCTAGAATCGAAAAGCCGCCGTCCACCGGCACATCGACACCGGTCATCCAGCCGGCGCCGGCGCTGCACAGAAAGGCCACCACGCTGCCGATCTCGTGGCCGCGACCGATGCGTCCAAGCGGATGAAAGGGCGCGCCGACCCGGTCGGCCAGTTGCGGGTCGTTGTCACTGAAGTCGGCGACGCTGGGCGACCAGGTCCAGGCCGGGGATACGCTTAGCACTCGGATCTGCTCCGGGGCCAGGGTCATGGCCAGGTTCTTGGTCAGTTGCAGGATGCCGGCCTTGGAGGCCGGGTAGAGCGCTCGCCCGGCCGCGCCGAATTTGCCGCCGGTGCTGCCGATGTTGATCACCACGCCGCCGCTGGGCAGATGCACGGCGGCCTTCTGGGTAAAGATCGCCGCCGACACCAGGTTGACGTTCAGGGTCTTCAGCCACTGCGCGCGATCCGAAGCCAGTCCCTGATCGGCGTACAGGCAAGCGTTGTTGACCAGAATGTCGAGCCTGCCGAAGCGGGCCAGCGTGGCAGCGATGCAGGTGTCGATGTCTTCGTCGCGCTCGACGTCGCAGGCGCAAAATCCGCAACCTAATTGCTGCGCCAGATCGTGGCCGCTGTCGGCATTGCGCCCCACCAGCATCACCTGCGCACCTTCGGCCAACAGCTGCCGGGCGATGTCCAGGCCCAGTCCCTGAGTACTGCCGGTGACAATCGCCACCTTGCCTTTGAGCATCATGACAAGTCCTCCAGCGCTTCGTTGACGTGGCTGATACGGGCGATCAGCGCCATGCTCGCCAACGAAGCTGTGTGCGCGCCGCTGTCCGCGCTGGCGCAGGCATCCGCCGCGACCGTCACCTCGAACCCGCAATCCACCGCGTGGCGCACAGTACTTTCCACCACCGAATGGGTGGCCACGCCGGCGATCAACAGTTGCGACGGGTTGAACCGACGCACGATGGTTTCCAGCGGGGAGCCATAGAAGGCATTGATCCGGTTGTGAGTGACGACAAATTCGAGGCTGCTGTTCAAAGGCGCCAGGTCGTTGAAAAACTCCGCGCCCCAACTGCCTTCCTGGGCCGCGCCGATAGCCGCGACGTTGCGCAGAATCGGCGCGTTCTGGATCAGGTCGGCGTAGTCCGGGCGAAAGGCCACGCGCACGTGGACGATCGGCCAGCCCTTGCTTCGCGCACCGGCCAACAGTCTGCCGGCGGCATCGAGCAACGCAGTGCGCGCGCCATCTTCGGCCCCCAACCCGACGCGAATCTTGCCCTCGGGATGCAACACGTCGTTCTGATAGTGCAGGGCGATCACCACCGGCGCGGTCATCACACGAACACCTCAAGGTTGGCGAACACGTCGTTGCAGTTGATGAGGTCCACACGCTTGAGCTGAATCTGCCAGCCACCCGCTTCCTGGGCGGCAAGCTTGTAGGTGTAGCGGCCTGCAAGCTGGCGTTGCTCCAGGCGCCATTCGCTGTACTGGAAGCTGGCGCTGACCACCAGCAGGCCCTGGGCATCGAGGCCTTCGACCATCACGTTGCCGACCAGATGTGCGGTCTGAGTCTGTGGTTGTTGAGACCAGTTGCGCGCATTTTCCACTCGGCGAATACGCACCTCGCGCAGCATGCGGTTTTCCCAGAACAGCGAGATGTGGTCGAACGGGTTGGCTTGCTCATGCTTGTGCGGCACCCAATACATGCCGGTGTCGGTGAACAGTTTGTCCCACTCCCAGAACCGTCGCTCGTCCAGCAGGCGCGCCTCCTGGAACAGAAACTGTTCGATCTGGCGCAGGGTTTCGACCGGGACCTGGGCGGGGGTCAGCTGGCGGGTGTCGACGTCGATTCGGCGATCAAGCAGCATGGGTGCTCTCCTTGGCGATCAGGGTGGCGGTCATGAACTGTTTCCAGGCGGCGAACTGGTTGCGCATCGGCAATTCGCTGGTGCCGTTGGTGGACACCGCGCCGTCTTCCAGCGTCTTATCGGTACCGACGTAGCGGTGCATGCTGATCCACTCGCCACCGCGGGTCATGTTGCCTTCCTGACAGCGAGCATAGACCTCGACGTCGTCGGGCATCACGTTGGAGGACGGCGAGTTGATGACGTTGGCGTAGGTCAGCGCGCGATCAAACACCGAATCCGGAGCGCCCTTGCAGCGGAAGGTCTGGATCTCGACCATGGTTTGGTCCACGGCGATGGGGCGGATCACCCGGAACTGCATGAACACCGTGTGCGGCGAGCCGCTGCCGTAGATCACGGTGTTGTGGCGGTTCATCCCCAGGATCTCCTTGGCCCGCTGTTCACCGTAGGCTTCACTCAGGCATTCGAAGTGGGCGCGAGAGACCTCGTCGCGCTCGGCCGCAGCAGGATCGAAGATCGCTTCCATGTAGCCGTGGCCGTTGTGGTAGGCGCGCAGTTCGAGCTTTTCCCAGAAGTCGTAGGGTTCACCGTTACCGTCCATGATCAGTAATTCGAACGGCATTTCACCGATGGCTTCGGCTTCGCCACGGGCGGCGTCCACCGATGATTCGTGTGTCACACGGGCGTGCATGGTGTCATGCAGGTTCTCGTAGAACACTTTCCAGTTCGAGCGCTGCTGAACACGGAAGATGCCGCCGGCCACCTCGACTTCTCCGATCGGCGAGCGATCACAGAGGTTGTCGATGGACGTGATCACGCCGCCCAGGAAGGTCTTCAAGTCCGGCCCGAACGCCGCTTGGCTGGCGAACACGAAGCCGCGATAGCTCTCGACGCGGGCGACGCTGACCATGGAAAAATCCGGGTGTTTGGGGTCGTAGCAGGTGCCCTCGAAACCGCTCTTGAGCGGCGCCGACAGGTGTTGACCGTCGAGCTTGAAGGTCCAGGCGTGATACGGGCAGCGGAAGAATTTGCCGACACTGCCGTCCCCGTCGGCCACCAGTTTGGCGCCTTTGTGCGGGCAGCGGTTGTACAGCACGCTGACCTGCTGGTTGGCGCCGCGCACCATGATCACGTCCTGGTCACCGATGCGCGTGGTGTGGTAGTCGCCGGGAGTCTTGACCTGGCTTTCATGGCCGACGTAGATCCAGGCGTTGCCGTAGATGCGCTCCATTTCCAGCTTGTACAGGGTCGGGTCGGTGTAGACGCTCTTGTGCACGCTGTCCTCGCGGATCAAGGCAGCGATTTGGTCGTTGGTCGGTATCACGGGATTTCCTCGGCTTGTCACAGATCGAGCACCAGCAGCGCGCTGCTGGCACGGGAGACACAGGTGCAGAAACTGCCGCCGGCGCGGTCGCGCTCCGACAGGCAGATGTCGCGGTGATCGGGCTGGCCGTCAATGACCTGGGCGACGCACACTCCGCAGTCGCCCCGGCGACAATCGAACATCGGGTCCAGGCCGGCCTCAAGCATGGCGTCCAGCACGCTTTGCCCGGCGGCCACTTGCAGGCTCACGCCGGTTTCGCGCAGGTGCACTTCGAAGCCCTGGTCGCCGGCCATTTCCAGGGCGCCGTTGAACAGTTCGTAATGCAGGTGATCTTGCGGCCAACCCAGTTCGCGAGCGCAGGCCAGCACGCTGTTGAGCATGGCGCTGGGGCCGCAGATGTAGAGGTGCAGGCCGGGCCTTGG
Organism: Pseudomonas sp.; assembly: GCF_050739655.1. Classification (GTDB taxonomy): domain Bacteria; phylum Pseudomonadota; class Gammaproteobacteria; order Pseudomonadales; family Pseudomonadaceae; genus Aquipseudomonas. The sequence continues at coordinate 59,392 of NZ_JBOIBY010000636.1, forward strand.
CGCGGCCAGGATCGTGGCCGCCGGGAAGCGTTTTTGCGGGTCGCCGGCGCTGATCCAGCAGTGGTTGTCCTGGCAGGCGCGGGCCTCTTGCAGATAGGCCATCTGCGCTTCATCGCGACCGGCGTAGTGCAGGGTGAAAGGCTTGCCTGCCGCTTGCAGAGAGCGGGCCATGCCGAGCATTGGCGTAATGCCGATGCCACCGGCGATCAGCAGCGCATGCTCGGTATTTTCGCTCAGGGAAAAGTGGTTGCACGGCGCATCGGCCAGCAGTTCATCGCCGACCTTGAGCGAGTGCACCCAGCGCGATCCACCGGTGCTCGCGTCTTCGAGCTGGACGGCGATTTCGTAGTGCTCGCCGTCGGGCAGATTGACCAGTGAGTAGGCCCGGCGTTGAACGCGACTGCCTGGCACATGCAGTTCGATATGCGCGCCGGCGGTGAAGCCTGGCAGTGAGACTGCGTCGCTGGACACGAGCAGCACGCGGCGGATTCTGGGGGTCAGAAGCTCGGTCTGTTGGACCCTGAGCGAGAGGCTGGACATACGCAATTCCTGTCTGGATACGTAGTCACTGTATGAAGGGTGAGGGGGGCAAAAAAGCCGCAAACGGCAAAGTGGTATCCAGATCTGGCGAGAGTGATTACCCACTGCAATCCCTGTAGGAGCGAGCTTGCTCGCGATGAACCAGAGAACACCACGGGGTATCAGGTACCCCGCGTCATCGTTGACGACCATCGCGAGCAAGCTCGCTCCTACAGGGGGTTCAGGTGTTCCAATAGCGCGTGCAGGTGCTCGCCATCGGATTTGGCCAGATCGTCCAGCACAGCAAAGTGATGACACCCCGCAATCTCAATCAAACTCACCACCTGCCCAGCCTCAAGACAGGCATCGGCATACTCCCGCGAATGCCGGATCAGCTCCGGCAATTCATTCCCTCCTACCGTCACCAGCAGCGGCGCGCCATCGTCGATCAGCCGTTGCGGGCTGTAGCGGTGGATCTCTTCTGCGCTGAGTTGCAACTTGTCGTTCAGCCAGCAGCGGCTGATCGGCTCCAGATCCATCAGGCCGCTGATCGGCATGGCCAGGGAGACCAGCGGATGTCGGCGATGCATCGCGGTCAGATGACCGCCCGCCGAGTGCCCGCAGAGCACCACATCCGCACCGATGTTCAAGACCTCGCGATGCGCCATCAGGTAGTCCAGCGCCTTGCCGATCTGGTCGACGATGGTGCCCATGCTCGCCTCGGGCGCCAAGGTGTACTCCAGCAAGCCAACATTGAAACCGGCTGCTATCAGGCCTTCGGCGATGAAGGCGTAGTCGTCCTTGTCAGAGGCCTGCCAGTAGCCGCCGTGGATGAACAGCAGCGTCGGCGCTCCGGCATTTGCCTGGGTGTACCAGTCCAAGCGCTCGCGCATGGCGTTGCCGTAGGCCACGTCACGCCGCCAGGCATGGCGGGCATAGGTCTGGGCGCTGCGCTGGCGAAAGTCCTGCATGATCTGCGGGAAGTTACCCACCGCCGCGACGTTGTTATAAGCCTGATTCAGATCCACGGCTCACACTCCCAGGTAGCGTTGCGACAGTTCTGGTTGCGTCGCCAGCTCCTGTGGCGTGCCGTCCCAGACTTGTCGGCCTTTCTCGATGATGTGATGACGATCGACCACCCGCGCCATCTCCTTGAGATTTTTGTCGATCACCAGAATCGTCTCGCCCTCGGCCTTGAGGGTGGCCAGGCAACTCCAGATCTGCTCGCGAATGATCGGCGCCAGGCCTTCGGTGGCTTCGTCGAGAATCAACAGGCTGGGATTGGTCAGCAGTGCACGGCCCACCACCAGCATCTGCTGTTCGCCGCCGGAAAGTGTTCGCGACAACTGGTCCTGGCGCTCGAGCAAACGCGGGAACAGTTCATAGACCCGCGCCAGGTCCCACTTGCCCTTGGTGGCGGTGGCCAGCAGGTTTTCCCGCACGCTCAGGGTGCCGAATGCCCGGCGGCCCTCCGGCACCAGGCCCAGGCCCGCCTTGGCGATGCGATAGGGCGCCGCGCCACGCATTTCCGTGCCGTTGATGCGAATGCTGCCGGCGCTGGGCTTGAGCAGGCCCATGATCGATTTGACCGTGGTGGTCTTGCCCATGCCGTTGCGGCCGATCAGCGACACCACCTGACCCTGTTGGATACTCAGGTGCATGTCGAACAACACTTGGCTCAAGCCATAACCCGCTTTCAAACCCTGAACTTCAAGCATGTTCCTCTCCCAGGTAAGCGGCCCGCACCTGCGGGTCGTTGCGCACTTGTTCGACGTTGCCGGTCAGCACGGTCTGGCCGTACACCAGCACGGTGATGCGGTCGGCGAGGGCAAACACCGCGTCCATGTCGTGCTCGACCAGCAGGATCGCGTAGCGGCCCTTGAGGCTGTGCAGCAGTTCGGTCATGCGCGCGGACTCGTCGGCACCCATCCCGGCCATTGGCTCATCGAGCAGCAGCACCGACGCTTCCTGCGCCAGTGCCAGGGCAATTTCCAGTTGCCGTCTTTCGCCGTGGGACAGCTCGTGTACCGGGTCCTGCGCGCGAGGCCCCAGGCCCACTTGCTGCAAATAACCCAGCGCCGGCTCCAGCAGGCGGGTATCGCGGCTCAGTGGGCGCCACATGCCGAACGCCTTGCCCTCACGGGCGGCGATGGCCAGGGCGACGTTCTCCAGCAAGGTGAATTCGGTGTACAGCTGGCTGACTTGAAACGCCCGCGCCAACCCGAGGCGCGGCCGCTGCCAGGCCGGCACGCGGGTGATGTCCTGGCCGTTGAGGTGAATCTGGCCGCGGTCGGGAAAAATCTCCCCGGCGATCTGTGCGATCAGCGTGGACTTGCCTGCGCCGTTCGGGCCGATGATGGCGTGCAGCTCGCCCTTGGCCAGTTCGAGGCTGGCGCCGTTGGTGGCCTTCACCGCACCGAAGGCTTTGTGCAGATCGTGAATAGACAGTTGTGCGCTCATGGACGTGCCTCCACGGCGGTGTTCGGTTTGACGGCAACGACCTTCGGTTTGCGCTGCAACAGGCTTAGCAGCAATCCGTAGACACCTTTCTTGCCGAACAACACCACCAGCAACAGCAGTGGCCCGAAGATCAGCATCCAGTGTTCGGTCCACTGGCTCAGCACCTGTTCCAGGCCCAGGTAGGTGGCCGCGCCCAGTAACGGGCCGAGCAGGGTGCCGACGCCACCGAGGATCACCATCGCCATCAGCTCGCCGGACTTGTGCCAGGCGCCCATGTCGGGGCTGACGAACAGTGCGTAGTTGGCCCACAGAATCCCCGCCAGGCCACCGCCGGTGCCGGCGATCACGAACGCTGTCAGGCGATAGCGCAAGGGTTTGAGGCCCAGGCTGATACTGCGCCGCTCGCTTTGCTTGAGCCCGCGCAACACGAAGCCGAAACGAGAGTTGACCAGCCGCCGGCACAGCAGCAGCCAGCCGGTAAGCAACGCCACGCATACGTAGTAGAAGTGGTTGGCGTCCCCCAGGTCCAGGGCGCCCAAGCTGTTGCGCTCGTTAAGCAGGATGCCGTCGTCACCGCCATACAGTGACAGTGAGCCGAGCACGAAATAGAGCATCTGGCCGAAGGCGAGGGTGATCATGATGAACTGCACGCCGCTGGTGCGTAGTGACAGATAGCCCACCAGCAGTGAGAACAGCGCACACACCAGCAGCGCCAGCGGCCACACCACCAGCGCGCTGTTGCTGCCGTCCCAGCCCCACAGTGGCATGCCCTGCGAGGTGTGAAAGGCAATGACACCGACGATGTAACCGCCCAGGCCGAAGAACGCGGCATGGCCGAAACTGACCATGGCACCGTAGCCGATCAGCAGGTCCAGGCTGATGGCCGCGATGCCGTAGATGGCAAGACGGGTGAAGAAGCTGACGAGATAGGGTTCGTGCAGCCAGTGGGCCAGCAACGGCATGCAGGCGAAAGTCGCCAGGCACGCGAGGTCAATGATGAGACGTGGTGACATGACGTTTTCCTCAGGCACGGGCTGGCAGCAGGCCGCGCGGACGCACCAGCAGCACCAGGGCCATGACGATGTAGGCGCTGGCGGAAATCAGCCCTGCGCTTAAGGTGCCGCTGGTTTCGCTGGGCAGCAATTGATCCAGCAGCGGCGGAATGTAGGCACGGCCCAGGCTGTCGACCATGCCGATCAGCAAGGCTCCCACCAGCGCACCGCGTACCGAGCCGACACCGCCGACGACGATGACCACGAAGGTGGTGATCAGGATCTTCTCGCCCATGCCGATTTCCACCGACAGCAGCGGCGCCGCCATGAATCCGGCCAGGCCGCACAACACGCAGCCAAAGACGAACACCAGGGTGTACAGCCTCGCGATGTTGACGCCCAGCGCGCCGACCATTTCATGATCGTCGGCACCGGCCCGGATCAGCATGCCCAGGCGCGTGTGATTGATCAGCAGCCACATGCCGACCGCCACCAGCAATCCGGCGCCGATGAATAGCAACCGGCTGATCGGGTACATCAGCCCCGGCAGCACTTCGACAAAACTCGAATACCACTCGGGCGTAGGCATCGCCGGCGGGCTGCGGCCAAAGATCAGGGTCAGCAGTTCATTGCTGAAAAACACCACCGCCAGGGTCGCCAGCACCTGGTCCAGATGATCCCGGTTGTAGAGGCGGCGCATGATCGAGGTTTCGATCAGTGCGCCATAACAGGCCGAGCCGATCAGCGCGGCCAGGCCACCGAGCCAGAACGAGCCGGTGGCCATGGCGGTGTAGGCGGCGCAGAACGCACCGACCATGTAGAAAGCACCGTGGGCGAGGTTGATCACGCCCATGATGCCGAAAATCAGGGTCAGGCCTGAGGCCAGCAGAAACAGCAGGGCGCTGTATTGCAGGCCATTGAGAATCTGTTCGAGCAATAGCATTTCAGCGTTCCTCAAGAAAAGGCCGATTTAAAACCTTGTAGGAGCGAGCTTGCTCGCGAAAAACCTGTAGACGCCGCGACCATTCAGGATGCTCGCGTCATCGTTAACG